>NZ_CP084506.1:1213560-1516950 GCF_003113495.2 Edwardsiella tarda ATCC 15947 = NBRC 105688 | reverse complement strand
AGTGGCACCCTGGATCTATTAGCGCGTAGTGGCATCGCGACGCTGTTCATCGACTTCCGCCGCCAGCCGTTGCATAACACCGTTCCCTCCCTACGTCTGCTGGGCGAGGCCCTCGGTGAGTCGGCCAATGCCGAACGCTTCATCGCACATTACCAGCAACGACTCGCCCGCGTACAACAGCGCATCGCCACTCTCCCTGACGACGAGCGCCCCGGCGTGGTGTTCGAAAACCATGCCGGCATGACCGGTAATACCTGCTGCGCGGTCTTCGGTCGCGGCGGTTTCGGACGCTTCATCAGCGCCGCCGGGGGCCGCAACCTACTGGCTGACCGCGTTCCCGAGCACGGCGGCGACATCAATAGCGAACAGTTGATCGCCGCCCGTCCCGACTACTACCTACTCAGTGGCGCCGACTGGAGCCAGCGCGGCGGCCTGTCGTTGGCGGGTCCCCCCTCGGCTATCAGGCCAGTGAGGCCGACACCCGCCCACGTCTACAACAGCTGTTGACGCGGCGCGGCTTCGACACGCTGCCGGCCGTCCGCCAGGGGCGGGTGATGGCGGTGTATCACCAGTTCTATGACAGCCCGTTCAACGTCATCGCCCTGGAGGCCATCGCCAAGTTCCTCCACCCGGCGCGTTTCCACGATGTCGATCCACAGCGTGACTTGCAGATTTGGTACCGGCAGTTCGCCGGTATCGACGTGCATGGCCTGTTCTTTCTCCAGGCCGATGCGGCGTCCTGAACGCCGCCAACTGGCGGCGTAGTGCGCCCAATAATGAGAATAAAAACACTCATCATTTTTATAATTAGACTAAGTAAGGGATAGTAATGAAAATAGCTGGCTACGCTCTCAACCCCGTCGCTGTCGCCCTACTGCTGGCCGGACTCAGTACCGCCCATGCCGAGGAGCGCGTCATCGTTAGCGGCAATCTACTGGGCGATGCGCGCGCCGAGGCGGTGAAAACCTACCCCGGTAGCCGTAGCGTCATCAGTAACCAACAGCTGACACAGGATGCCAACCGCTCCATTGATGACGCCTTGCAGCACGTTCCCAACGTGAAAATTCAAGATGAAACCGGCACCGGAATACTGGCACAGATCGCCGTGCGCGGCCTGCAGGACAGCCGTAGCGGCTACGTGCAGATGTTGCTCGATGGCATCCCGCTGGCATTGGCGCCCTATGGTCAAACGGGATTGTCCCTGTTCCCGGTCACCTTCCAGACCATCGATCGCATCGACGTAGTACGCGGCGGCGCGGCGGTACAGTATGGACCGAACAACGTCGGCGGGGTGATCAACATCATCAGTAAGCCCATTCCCCTCCGTTGGACGAATACCATGTCACAGCGCACGACGCTGGCGGGCCATGGCCGCAATCTATATGACACCTACCTCAGTAGCGGCGGTATGTTGAATGATCGTGTCGGCCTCCAGATCGAGGGCAATCTGATCAAGGGTAGCGCGTTCCGTCAGCACAGCCGACAAACCGTGCAAAACTACCGCATCAAGGGGTTGTGGAACATTAACGATGACAGCAGTCTGAATCTGACCTACCAGTACTACGATGCCGATGCCCAACTTCCCGGCGCCCTCTCTAGCGCGGATTACCAACAGGATCGGACCCAGAGCACCCGCCTGCAAGATGGTTATCAGGGGCGTACTCAACGCCTGAGCGCGGTCTATAACACCCTATTGGATCGGGTCGGTCCCTTCGACTCGGGGGAGTTCAACTGGACGCTGTTCGGCCACCTGTCACACCGCAGTTTCGACGTCGGCCTGAGCCAGCAGCCGGGATTAGTCTGGGCGCCGGATCGTCCGGCGGACATCAAACAAAGCTCGCCGCGCGACTTCAAGGTCTGGGGCACCGAACCCCGCCTGACGCTGTACCACGGGGGAAGCGCCATCAACCAGAAGATCACCCTGGGGGCTCGCTTAATCGATGAAAATATCGACTATCTGGTCCAGCGCCACTATCTGACCAGCGCGCGCCCGGATCAGGTTACGCGTGATTGGAAATTCCGCAATCAGGGGGTGGCTGGCTACCTCAGCGATGCCGTGATGCTATTCGACGACAGCCTAACCCTCACCCCCGGGATACGCTTCGAACAGGTCAACGAACACTATCGCGATAATCAAAGCGGCCAGGTCGTGAAGAACCGCGATCAACAGTGGCTGCCCGGGATCACTCTCGGCTATCAGGCGACCCCCTCCTGGTTCCTGTATGCCAACGCCCAGAAGAGTCTGCGCGCCCCACAGGTCACTCAGATCGTCAAGGGCGGGCAACGTGGCGCGGAATTAGCGTGGAACTACGAATCCGGGGTGCGTTATACCCCCTGGACGACCCTCAGCCTACAGGCCGACTACTACCGCATCGACTACACGGACAGTAAGATCATCTACGACAACGCCAGCGCCACCTTCGTCAACCTGGGGCGGGCGCGTTATCAAGGCATCGAGCTGGAGGCCTTCTATTCCCCCGCCTTTCTCGATGGGCTGAAACTGCACGCCGGTTACGCCTACCTTGACAGCCAGCAATTGGTCGGCGCCAACGCCGGTCGCCAGATGCCTTATGCCTCCCGCCACCAGCTGGTGCTAGATGGCCGTTACCAGTGGCGTGACACCACCTTCGCGCTCTCCGCGTACTATTACAGCGCCGCCTTCTCCGACAAAGAGAATAGCCGCGAGGAGTCGGCGAAGGGCGATGCCGGACGCCTGCCCGCCTATACCGTCTGGAACGCTCAGGTGACTCAGCAGCTATATCATGACCGAGATAGCCAACTGTCCGGCTACCTCACCGTGAATAACCTGTTGAATAAGGACTATTACTACCGCGGGATCGATACCAGCCCTTGGGGACGCCAGCCCGCGCCGGGGCGTTCCGTCACGCTGGGCGTCGACTACACCTTCTAATCATCTAGGTCACTCGCCCCCTGCCCGGCAGGGGGAAGCGCGCCTCCCGCGTTCCCCTGATATCAAGGGAACGCGGGGATGAGCAAGGTCAGGTGGGAGCGCTTAGGCGATCCCTGTGGTCAACCAGAAGCTACGGCTCTGCTGCGCGGCCAACTGCAACACGGTGCCATTGCGCTGCGCCGCCAAGGCCCCCTCCGGCCGGCAGGTCGCCGGCAGGACGAAAGCGGCCACCTGCTGATCGCCGTTGTACAAGATCCAACGCGTCGCATAGTTAAAGTCGCGACTGGAGAAGCGCGTGACAAAGGTGGTGCCGTCCGCTGCCTGCATGCGAAACTCTTGTCGCTCACCGTAACGATCCAAGCGATCGGCGAAGAAGACGATCTCAGGGTCGTAACACGATGGATCGTCCAAGGCGCTCAGCGTCACCTCTCCCTGGCGCAGCCGTTCGATAAAGCGTTGCCACTGCGGCGTCGGCACCACGTGAGCCGGGATCGACTCACGCAGCGTCCAGGCCTGGTCCGGGATCGTCTGGCTGAACACCGCCCCGGGGACATAGGCGTAGTTCATGTGACACATATACTGTAATGGCATCGGCGTCGACGCGAGGTTCGTCACCTGCATGCCGATATCGAACAACGCGCTATCTCGATGCAGCACCACCGTAGGCTGGGCCCGGTAGTGATGACCGAAGCCCATCACATACTCATAGCTGCCGGTGACGCTCAGGCTACCCTCATCCAGCTCCAGCCAGGCCTCATCCATCGGCGCACAAGGCATTTCACCGTGTAGCGGATGATCGTCCTGCGGCGATGGGCAGCCGTTGGCCAGCAGACCGGAGTGGAAGGCGAAACAGCCGTAAGTCTCCACCACCTGCCGCGCCGGCTGCGGTTGACGGAACGGGTTACGCATTGTCAGATCGTGTCCGTCGAAGCAAGCCTGCCAGATCATCTGCCCCATCCAGGGCAGGATCAGCAGATGTCCACGACCGTTCTCTACCCGTAACCCTTCGACGCCGCTGGCATAACGTAACGCCGTTACACGAAAATCGTCATTTTCCAGCAGGATGCGCGGTTGCTCGCTGAACAGTGTGCGCCATAACTGAATTTTGCTTTTCATCACGCCTCTCCTCGTAACGTATCCGCTGCCGTCACGCCCTGCGCTGCCCGGCTCTCACGCCAGAAATAGACACCGACGTAGACAAAGCACAGCATCGATACCAGGAATGAGAGCTGCAACGAATGGAACATATCGGCCACATATCCCTGCACCGCCGGCACCACCGCCGCGCCGACGATCGCCATCACGATGACCGCCCCGGCCATCTCCGTATGCTCATTGTCCACGGTATCCAGCGTGCCGGCATAGATCGTCGCCCAGCAGGGGCCAAACAGAATGCTCACCGCTACCGCGACATAGACCGCACTAAAGCTGGGCGCCAGCGCGACATAGGCCAGCAACAGGGCGCCGATCAGCGAATAGATCACCAGCACCTTTTGCGGGTTGAAACGGGTCATCAGAATGTTGGCGATAAACTTGCCGATGAAGAAGCAGGCGAAGCTATAGACCATAAAGGTCGAGGCGTCGCGTTCGTTGATGTCACCCAGCTCCAACGCCAGTCGAATGGTGAAGGACCAGACCGCGACCTGCATCCCGACATAGAGGAACTGGGCGACGATACCGCGGCGGAAACGGGCGTTCGCCGCCAGATAACGCAGCGTCTCGCCCGCTGAAGGGCGTGGACGCCCCGCCTGTTGCGCCACTTTACAACTGGGGAAGCGCGTCAACAGAAACAGCGCCATCACCACCAGCAACACCATGATCATATACTTATACGGTTCGAGCGTGTTCTCCAGCATTGCCAGTTTAAACGCATGGATCTGTTCGGCATTCATCCCCGCCATCTGCTTCTCGAGGCTATCGCCCTCGGAGAACACCAGGTATTTGCCCAGCAGGATCCCGGCCGCCGCCCCGATGGGATAAAAGGTCTGGCTGATATTCAGACGCAGCGTAGCCTGCGCCTGGGGCCCCAACATGGAGCTATAGGTGTTCGCGGCGGTCTCGAGGAAGCTCAAGCCGATGGCGATGGCGAAAATCGCCGCCAAGAACATCGTATAGGTCGCCATATGGGAGGCGGGGAAGAACAGCGAGCAGCCGGCGATATATAACGCCAGGCCGATCATTATGGCGACCTTATAGCTGCTTTTCTTAATCACCAGTGACGCGGGGATGGCAATCAGAAAATAACCGCCATAGAAGGCGCTCTGCACTAATGCCGAGGCGAAGTTACTTAATTCAAAAACACTTTTAAACTGCGTAATCAGAATATCGTTGAGTGCCGCCGCACATCCCCAGAGTGGGAAGAGACAAGATAATAAAATAAATTGAAACAGCGGGGTACGATTCAGATAGCCATCTGGCATCTGGATGATGCTTTTATTATTCATAATGAATGCTACCTTATTAACAGAGATATTAGACGTTCAACGCCAGAAACTCATTGAACTGCTCGATACTGGGATAAGAAGATTGCGTTCCTTTCCCGGTCACACTGAATGCGGCAAATAAGGCCGCCTTTCTCATCGCCGCCTCCACATCACCCTCCTGTACGTAATAGTGAGCGAAGCAGCCGATAAAGGCATCACCGGCACCGCTGGTGTCCACCGCAGACACCTTGAGCGCCGGAACATGGACCTCCTGCTCGCGCGTCATCCAGAGCGCGCCCTTCTCGCCCAAGGTCACGATGATATTATTCAGCCCCTTCTCTATCAGGCTTCTGGCCGCGATGCGCGTGTGCTCATAGGTGTCCACCGGCAAACCGGTCAGGATCTCTAACTCGGTCTCATTGGGCACAAAGAAATCGCACTTACAGGCATAGGACATATCCAATTCGCGCAGTGCTGGGGCCGGATTCAGTAATACCTGAATACCATGTTTTTTACCGAACTCGATGGCGTGATAGACGGTTTCCAGCTGCACCTCTAATTGCAACACGATTAGCTGGCATTTCTTTAAATCCGCCGCCGCCCGATCAATATCCTCTGGGGAGAGGAATTTATTCGCTCCTTTAATAATCAGAATACTATTACTGGAGTTCGCGTTGACAAAGATTGGCGCCACGCCGCTGCTGGTGCAGGGCACCTTCTCCACGTAGCTGGTATCGATGCCCCAGGATTCGAGATTGCGAATGGTATTATCGGCAAAAATATCATCCCCAACTTTCGTCAGCATCATCACCTTAGAATTCAGCTTGGCGGCCGCCACCGCCTGATTCGCCCCCTTCCCGCCGCAACCGATTTTAAATGCCGGCGCCTCTAGCGTTTCCCCCTCTTTTGGCATCTGGTTGGTATAGGTGATGAGATCCACCATGTTGGAACCAATAACAGCAATATCCATTCTCTTACTCCTTAACAACGTCCAGATAACAATGATAGTGAAGAAACATTATCATGTTACATGAGCAACATTTGTGACTATGATCTCGATTAGTCACGTGGAGTAAAACGGAATACATACAGTGAGATCTGCGTCAGATGATCGGCCGATCATCCCGCGTTAGCATGGGAGAAAGTGATGGATTAAAGTCATTTAATAACAAATAGATAAATTCACCTTATCCGCAACAAGGCTTTTTTTTCATCCTGTCCGGCGCTATAGTAGAAACATAAATGGCCTGTTCCCTCACACGCCAAATGTTACTAGCGAAACATTTGGCTGTGAGCGTGGAGAATCCGCATGGAAACCAAACAAAAAGAGCGCATCCGTCGCCTGCAAGCCTTGCTGCAAAAGTCCGATCGCATTCATCTGAAAGATGCGGCACGTATGCTCGAGGTCTCGGTGATGACCATCCGCCGTGATCTAAGCCCCGATAATCACCCGCAGCCGCTACCGCTCGCCCTGCTCGGCGGCTATATCGTCGCGATGAATGCCCCCCACTCAGCGCTTCCTCAAGCAGAGAGCACGCCGTCGCAACATCATCCGGACGATCTCCCCATCGCCATTCTGGCCGCCGGGCTGATCGCCGACAACGATCTGGTTTTCTTTGATAATGGCCCCGAGATGGCGCTCCTGGTCAGCCTGATCCCCGATGATATCCCGTTTACCGGGATCTGCTGTTCACACGCCGTCTTCCTGGCGCTCCGGGAGAAGCCGCAAGCCTCGGCCATCCTCTGCGGCGGCCGTTACTGCGCCAGAAACGACACCTTCTATGACCACGCCAACCCCTCGATGCTCGATACCCTGAACCCGCGTAAGGTCTTCATCTCCGCCAATGGCGTCGACGAGCGTTACGGTGTCACTTGGCAAGAGCTAGACGACGCAGCGCTCAAGCGCAAGGCTATCGATCATGGGCTCCGTAAGATCCTGCTGGCACGCCATGGTCTGTTCGACGATGTGGCCCCCGTCAACATCGCCCCGCTCGCGGCCTTCGATCTGCTGATCAGCGATAGGGCGCTACCGGGAGAATACGCGACCTGCTGCCGAGCGGCGGGGGTGCGCGTCATCACGCCGGACTCCGAGGCGGAGAGCGAGTCGCCGTGATTCGCACGCACGCCGCCAGGCGTGTGAGTCGCCATGATCTAAGCCAAGCGCCGAGCGGAGAACAACGCGTCTCCCTGGCGCATGACAAGCAACGGCGCCGTCCCCTGGCGCCCGACCGCCCCCATGCCTGATGACATATCCTGACGCCAGGGTGCCGTCGGGGCGGTTCGCCGACAAACTCGCCGTATAATTAAATCCATCAATAATGGAATGAGCCCAGAACCGTAGATAAATTCTGTCCTCACGACGAGGCCCATTCAACGGTCTCCGGACTGACTTCTCCTACCGGGCTTTTCCTAGGCCACCCCCGTACAACCAAAACCAATAACACCAAGATTAAAATATAAAAACTAAAGGCTAAAGACCCTGCCGACAGAACACATAGTAGTAGCTGCTGTCGATGCTGCTGAGGACGTTGCCAAGGATCAGGTAGACGACGTAGTGGTTGTAACGACCGTCGGCCTCAGACGTCCAGTAGTAGGTGCTGTGGAAACCAGAGCCTTGGCTGCCCATAGCCCCCCACTCACCCCACAAATTACCTACAGAGCGTGTACCTCCAACACCACGTGAACCATTTGTCAGTTGTGCCCTTGTGGCCAGTCCACCCCGCGTTGAGCAGTAAGTATTTGCATACGCCCACTCCCTCTGAGTATTCCCATTGTTCGTGAACCATCCATTCAGGGTGAAGGTGTAGCTGGCCAAAACCGTTCCGCTGATTTTATCTTTCACCTGGATAACCTGCGGACCGCTGCGTGCCGTGTTCAGAGTGACGACCCCCGTCGTGTCGACGCTGGTGTAGCCTGTACCATTGTTGCTGCCATCCACCGCCCACTGGTACGCTGTCGGGTTATTGTCACTCAGACTCACCTTAAATTTTGCATTCGCAAATCCCGTTGTCGGAAACCCACTATTATTTGCAAAACTGTACGCATTCGCCACCGGGCTTACCTCCGTGACTCTTGGTGGTACAAATGTAATCTGCTGCGTACCGGGTGTCACAGACAGAGCCCCTGCGTTAAGTTTGGGCGTCACGTTTATTGTACCCACGCTCCCACTTTTGACGCTGACCGTGTAAATGCCGCTTCCCGGTGCGGTCTCCGCGGGCTGGACAAGTGCGGGAGCCCCGCCGCTAAATCCGCTGACCACACTCGCCACCAGGGAGAGACGTGTCGCGATACCGGTCACGGGGCGACCCCCGCTGTCCTTCAACGTCAGGGTGAGCGCAATACTGTCGCTGTTATTGGCAGTAACACTGGTTGTACTGACCGCAAAGGCAGAGCCTGCAGCGACAGGCAGGCCCTGAACCACAGCCGAGGCAGCTGAGCGAACTTCCATGCCGACCGCCGGGTCGGTTATTGACGGGTCTGTCGCGGGCGTATACCCAAACTGAAGCGTATGACCGGCATCACCGGCTGTTAGTCTGTACGATGTCCCTGATGCCACCGGCGTGGTACCGCCTGAGCGATACCACTGTTTCAGACTGTTAAACTCGCTGTCACCATCCACATCTGCAAACCGGGCTGAACCGCCGGATTGCAGCGTGTCCCCCTCCATCGGGTTCCCCGTCGTCGCAACAATAGCCACGTCGCTGACCGTCGGCGCACGACCTCTGACTGTCTCGGTGCTATTCAGCGCGGCCCGCGCCGGGTGCCCGAGCAGCAACCCCAGCATCAGCGCAACGACCGGGCGATACCCTGTCATACGTGTTATTCTCATGTGATTATTCTCTACAGCAGCTCTTAACGCATCGACTCTTGGCTGCGATTCTGCCCTATACGGCCCACTAGACAGTGTGCCTGGTGGGGATATTGCCCCCACTCACGCGACCAACACACCGTATCAATCGCGTTCGCTGGTTTTGTGCTTAATAACGCCTGCTTGTTACGGTTATTTGGTTGCCACCACCTGAATCTTACGTTTCTGGTCTCCCTTCTGGATGGTGTAGGTCGACGCGTTAGCCCCTGCGATATCATCCCAGCCGGTACCACTCGCGTTCTGAATCTGCCACCGGATAGTAGACGTTGCCGTACAATCATCACCCGACGTACAGGTCGCGACTGCGGTCAACGTATCACCCACCAACGGATTCGGACTGCTCATGCCGCTAATAGTGACAGATGCCACAGCGTTGCTATCGATAGTGATAGTGCCGTCACCACTGTCAGAGCCATCGATGGCGCCACCGTGGCTTGAGAAGACCTCGGCACCCGTAGCCGGATCGGTCACTGACGGATCCGTATTCGGAATCACACCCACTTTGATAACACGGCCAATATCGCCTTTCGTCAGTGTATAAGTGGCGTTATTTGCACCACTAATGGGAGCGTCATCGCTGTACCACTGATAGGTCGGTGTTGTCGCGGTATCGCCATCTGGATCTGAGAACGCATTGGCGCTTGCCGTAAGCGTATCTCCCACACTAGCAACCCCATTAGTGTCATTATCCCGAAAGACAATCCCAACATCGCCATACACGGGCGCACGTCCTTTAACCGTTTCGGTTGGTATTGACGTTGTTGCGGCCAATGCCGCTCCGGAAATAGCCAGAATGACCGGGGCCAACAGCGCTTTTTTCTTAAACATCGTAATTCCTATTTTCATTAATGACTTCATACCATTAGGTTGTTACTGCCCGTGTTATTGGCGAGGAGGAGACATCCCTTCCTCTTGTTATACTCAGCGATAATTTCGCAGAGACATTTCATCTTTTTTTCAATCAATCAAAGCGCACGAACACTTATCGCGCCCCCACGATGACCTGAATACGGCGTCGTTGGTCTGCCCCTAGCGGCATGTAAGTTGGCGAGGTTGCTCCTGAGATATCAATGTAAGAGCCACTGTTGATGGCATCCTCTATTTGCCATTGGTAAGTCAGTGAGGTGGGACATCCTGTTGCACACCTGACCTCTGCGGCCAACGAAGACCCAACCAAGGGATAACCATTTACCAATCCCGCCACACTCACCCTGGTGAGCACACTCACGAAGGTCACATCCTGGCTCTGGGTCTGCCCGTTCACCTCAGCTGTGACGACCGTGATGCCGGCGGTGGTGTTGGTCAGCGCAATGTGGGCCACCCCGTTACTGTCGGTCTGTACCGTGACCGTATCGGGTTGCGCGCCATTATTGGTGTGGATCACCACCTCCCGATTGGCCACCGCGTTGCCGCTGGCATCTTTCACTACAAAGTCGACACCGACCGCGGCGCTCCCGTTGGCCAGCGCCTTGTCGCCCGTTACCGTCGGGCTCCCGGTGAAATGGAGCGAGCTGGGGTCGGCGACGAAGGTCACATCCTGGCTCTGGGTCTGCCCGTTCACCTCAGCCGTGACGACCGTGATGCCGGCGGTGGTGTTGGTCAGCGCAATGTGGGCCACCCCGTTACTGTCGGTCTGTACCGTGACCGTATCGGGTTGCGCGCCATTATTGGTGTGGATCACCACCTCCCGATTGGCCACCGCGTTGCCGCTAGCATCTTTCACCACAAAGTCGACACCGACCGCGGCGCTCCCGTTGGCCAGGGCCTTGTCGCCCGTTACCGTCGGGGCCCCGGTAAAGTGGAGCGAGCTGGGGTCGGCGACGAAGGCCACATCCTGGCTCTGGCGCTGCCCGTTCACCTCAGCCGTGACGACCGTGGTGCCGACAGTCGTGTTAGTCAGGGTGGCCATGGCCACACCATCGGCACCGGTCTCAGCGGTGGTGTTGATGGTTGCCCCATTGTCTGCGGTGAAGTTTACCGTCTGTCCCGCAACCGGATTACCGTGCGCATCCGTTACCCGGGCTTGCACGGCATTAGTCACGATACCGTTGGCCAGCGCGTTATTGCGGGTGATCGTCAGGCTCCCCTCCATCAGGGTCGCGCTGCTCGCATCAGCCACAAAGGTAGTGTTTACCGTCTGGCGTGAATCATTCACTTCGGCCGTGACGGCCGTGGTGCCGGCGGTGGTATTGGTCAGGGTGGCAGTGGCCACACCATCGGCACCGGTCTCAGCGGTGGTGTTGATGGCTGCCCCATTGTCTGCGGTGAAGCTGACCGTCTGTCCCGCGACCGGATTACCACGCGCATCCGTTACCCGGGCTTGCACTGCATTGGTTGCGATGCCGTTAGCCAGCGCGTTATTGCGGGTGATCGTCAGCTGCTCACGGACAATCTCTGCCGTATCGGCAAGATCTTGGTCTGTAATATCTTGGTTTTTCTCCGGCAGTACGACTATTTGCATGGTTGCCCGCGGGGACACATTTCCCTGCCTGTCATAAGCCACCGCACTCAATGTATACACATTACTATTACGGCTTGACTGATAAGATGGCAGTGTTATCGTTATTGTCTGTGGTGCAACCTGCACCAATGTCCCTCCTGCGGCAATGAGATCTGCACTACTCCAGTCAATCCGCTCAAGTCCATATTTCGCCCGTACTTGCGCATTCACTGTTAGGGAAGAGATCGACTCACCGGCTTGCTGCTCCGGTAAAACGATATGTATCAACTCCTGCTTCTGATAATCCAAAATGATTTGATTATTACGCTCTACTAAGTCGTATCGACTCCCCATTAGTGTTCGATTAGCTGCCACGAAGGTGGGCGTGATATGAGCCAGCCAAGACTCACCAAACCGATAGTTCAGTTGGATCTGAATCCGGCTATCATTACTACCGCCTTTCCCTGTACGATGCTCTGCACCAACGGTCAACAGAGGAAACGGTGTATAATTCACGCCGGCTGTAATAGCATACGGATCCTTTTGGCGATTAGCGTTACCAAATAGCGCGACATCATCGCCACGATACTGTTCATACACCAATTTTCCGCCAAGTTGAGGGTGTGAGGGGAAATAAGCCTCGGCACGCAAATCATAACCATGAGCAGGGCGTTCATTATAATCTGGAAAAGAACGCGATTGATTCCAACCGGTCAGACCAAAATATCCATTGGCTGATAGCTTTAGGTAATCCATCCACGCTTCAATCCCCGCACCTATTCGGCGATTTTTACCCGTCAGGTCGTTATCAAAAAAAACATTCATACCGAACATCCAGTTATCCTGGAAGGTTCTGAGGCCGACGCCAAGGTTAAACGTATTGCGGCTATCCTTGTTACGTCCACCTAGCTGAGTAAACAAAGTATTTGTCTGGCTATCATAGATGGGAAACAAAACATCAATCGCGCTACCATCCAGCTGGAAGTCGTCATTCATGTTCAACTGGACTTGGGCAGAACCGAATTGATTCAACCACTGTTGAACAGAATTATTAATTTCATTGTTCATAGAACTACGAACTAATCGCGCGGCAGATCTAGCCACATCATCACTGGATAACAAGGTAGCTCCTGTTACCAAGTGAGAACCTAATAGGCTTGATGTCGATGCCTCAGGCTGAGCACTCTCTAAAAACGGAGAGTGTTTACGTGGAACATCCAATTCATCCCCAACCGTTAACGCCTCATATGGCTTAGAATGTATTCGGTATTGGTTGATTTGTTTAAGTTTATCAACGGATAGATGGTACTTTTTTGCCACACTCTCCAGAGTTTCACCAGGCCCCAATCGGTAGGGCTCTGTGGATACAATAGGATTAACGCTCTTAGAGGTTGGTGCATTAGCGAAAGCCGGCGTAAAAGCAATACCACAAGGAATAAACAATTGGATCAAGATATTTGCCCAGGCAATAAAATCACTACGACGCGCTGGCGAATTCCATTCTAAATGGGGCTTCCCAAACATTTTATCAAACCCTCAATTTACCAATAAAAATAACTTAGCACTTTCCACATCCACCATACTCAAGTAGTTCAACAGGACACATGAACTGTTTTAATAAGAGCCGTGTTTGAGGTGAGGATTAACTATATCCGAGCATGGATTACCATGCTATTTGATGCTAAGGATATAGCACATTAGTTATAAATCGACAAAAAACTAAAAATAGCAGAGCTATACTAGTAGCACACATATTAACTCATCTAGACAATCAAGAGATTATGAGTAAAAATACAACTGGCGACTGGATGGCAATAACTCTTAGATGATCGAAATAAAAGATTAATTCATTTTATATCGCCATCAATTAAATCATGAGAAATGCCATCGACTAAGTTAAGTTCTGCTCTCCAGCTAAAGCATGGAAATGCTGACTACATAGAAAATATATGCATATAATAATAAAAAACATTAAAAGAAAGCTCAACAACACTAACTAATAGCAATGCTAAAATGGCAAACAAGAGTAATGACGAGTTATTCCAATTCATATTCACCAAACCATTAATAGATTAATACCTTTGCTCACCTCCATTCTATATAGTTTGCAATTACAATAGCTAGAAATCATAACGATATATTACTATATCAAAAATGCCATAGTCACGACATATAAATAAAGATATGACTTACTCGCACGTTATTAAATTGAATTAATTACTCTCGGACCACATGTGATATTATTTTTATGAACCACCCTCACTCCTCTGACTATCTTTATATTGTTGATATAATCCCGTGACGTTATTAAAGATAGCATCAACGACTAAACCAAGCCGGTATGGTTGTAGTTCGCGTTTTCTATACACCATAAAAATATCTAGGTTAATAGAGTAATCACCCATGAGAACTGGCACAAGCTGAGAACCAACTGGATAATTCACATGAATGTATTTAGGCACAAGAACAAAACCCATGCCATGGGTAGCTATATGAATAGCAGAAAGAAAATTATCACAAACAATACTTCCTTGCGTCACAATACTTGTTTTTTCATCAGTCTTTTTATTTACCAATGAGATTGGATTACAATAATCATCATTAAGCCACGCCTGTTGTAAAACCCATGGATAAAGTTGTAGATCTTGCAATGTTGATATTTTTTTATCTGCTATAAAATCCTTGCTCGCACAGATCGACAACTCCATAGTAAGAAGCTTACGAGCAATAAGATTTTCATCAGTAGGTGAGGTAAATGTTATTAATATATCGCAATCCTTTGGGTATTTCACACCCTCAAAATATTCTTTACTGGCAATTGATCTTGTAGTGAAAACAAGCTTTATATCTTGATGCTCTTGACTAAATCTTGGAATAAAATCCAGACTCAATAGAGTTTGTGCAAAGATAGGAAGATGAATGTTAACTACTCCTCCAGGGGATTTTTTATGATTGTGAATATATAACTTGAGCAACTCATTATTAGCTAAGACTCGATCTATATGAGGTAAAATATCATGACCAAATGTAGTCAGACGTAATGGGCGAGCATCACGATCGAATATTTTAACACCGATTCTTGACTCTAACTGATGCAACATTCGGCTCATATTGGCTTGGGCTAACCCTAAGTTTACTGCAGCTAAAGACACGCTTCCTGTTTTAGCCAACTCCTGAATAATAATCATATCATTCAATTTAAGTAAATCTTTCATGATAAAAATCACCCTATGGTTTGAAACTATACATTCTGCTATAGTTATCTCTACAAAACAATATGGTACAAAATAATTAAAAATTCAAGACAATGCCATAATGTTATATCAAACATAAACAGATAAATTTTATTCTGAGTATGATAAAAAGAAGAACATTGAATAAATGGTGAAAAATATGCTTATACTCAACCCTCACAATGACAGAGGCTTTGCTATCACGCATTGGTGTAACCACATCTAGGGGGCCATTGTTAATGGGATCGTCGCCTCCTGCATCTTGTAGCACAGTGGGACGATAAATCGTCACGACTAAAGCAGAGCGACCATCATGACCATTAAAACCATCGACAGCGATTTGGCAAAAGAGATTTTCTGGATCCACGACATTGACGCACATGGCAGAGGCTGGCTTGGTTAAATAAATCAGAGTTAGGATAAGTATCCCCATTGCAGGTTGCTGCTGTCAGTCAATACGCTCGCTCTCTGGTATTCCTGCCTTCATCATTTTATTCAGCGCACACATCATGGCCCACGCCTCTGCAAGCTGTGCATCATCATCCCGTAGTGTCAATGAACCACCGAACCGTTGTTTGACGCGGTACATCACCGTTTCCGCTATCGACCGCCGGTTATCATCTATTGTCCCTTTCCAGCGTACATCGTTCTCACTCGGCCGCTGATGCGCAACAGCGCGATTACGATCTGCATACTCACCCGGCCAATCACCTGCCCCCTTTCGAGGAGGGATGAGGGGGCAGATGTTCTTACGCCGCAGTTCATCGTGACACCACCGGGTGTCGTAATCAGCCTCCGCCGCCGCTGGCCTGATTTTTCGCAGGGTCTGCCGGATCAGTCCCAGGAAAGCCTCAGCATCGATAACATTGTTCAGTGCCCGGCAATGTTGTCGAGATAAGTCCGATCATCGATAGGACGGCGTGATTTCACTAACTCACTCGCGCTCTCTTTATCATGGCCAACGAGCGCCCAATCGTTGTGAGTGGTTTGATTGGTTGGGAAATCCCCATATCCTTTTTTTCTTTTGGATGAAACAATCTACCGTATGAGCGTAGGGATTATTGTCGATATACCATAATCCGATAGCGCAACCAGATGCCCCACATCCGGCACAATACACAGTAACCGAAGTTATAATTCAAAATAGAAATTATCATAAAGTGCTATCCCGTTTACCTGGCATTTATTTTTCAAGGCAAAAAATAGGTATTATTTATGCCGCACATAAATCACACAATTACTCGTACAGCAACGACAAATAACACTCTGCGGCATTGTTTTTAGACAAGGGAAATTCGCCATGAAAAATAAATGGCTGTTAAAAAGGGTTGAGTATCGCCTAAAAGTATTACGCGCCTGGTTACAAAGCGATAGACGATTTAAAGCCAAGCGCTTTTATGATGATTTTGGCCGAGAGCTACAACTCTCACCACCGCAGACGTTCAATGAAAAAATCATATTCCGTATGATTTTCGATAGAAATAAACGCTTTACGGAGCTGGCTGACAAGGTCATCGCCCGTGATTTCATTCGTCAACAGATCGGCGAAAAGTATGTGGTAGCGACGTTAGGAGTATATTCCGCCTTCGATCATATCGATTTTAATACGCTGCCGCAGAAATTCGTGATTAAATGTTCGCACGATAGCGCCAGCGCCATCGTCTGCACCGATAAAGCACGGTTCGACATAGCCGGCGCGCGTGCAAAAATAAACTTTTACTTATCTCGCAATATGTATGTAACCACGCGCGAAAGACACTATAAAAATATAACTCCGAGAATAATCTGTGAGAAATACTTGGATGTCTTTGCTCAGCGCGATCAAGATATTACTCCCGAACTATTTCGGGTACATTGTTTCTCGGGTCAGCCTAAGTTTATCGAAGTCGATTTTAGTGATAGCCGGGGGCGGGAGTCGGTCAATATTTATGATGAAAACTGGCAACGCCAAGATGTTCGTGTAGGCTATCGCCAAACCCATTACCCCAACAATCTCGATCCGCGTATCAGTAAGCCCGCCAAGCTCGACGAAATGCTGGCTCTCTCACGCCAACTGACCGCCGACTTCGATTATTGCCGGATGGATTGGTTTGTAGTCGGTGACGATATTTACTTCAGCGAATTCACCTTTACGCCCTACGCCGGGCGGATGCGCTTCTTCCCCGCGGAGTTTGACTACCGTTTCGGGGCGGCGTGGCAGCAACAGATCCATCCCGAGAGCAAGCGAACGGCACGATAGATGACGTCGCCCGGCTGATGGGATCGGCCGTGGCGGCCCAGGTGACCGCCGCAACGCCTCTCCCGGCGGGGGGAAAGCCCTCCCGCCCCACGAAGTTACCAGAAAAATCCGCTTAAACCGCGCACCGCGTTCGCGCTAACATCGCCCCCTATCCGCACTAAGGAGATCACCGTACATGAACCGCACAGCCATCGCCGCACTCAGCTTACTGCTCTCCACCCTCGGCAGTACCACCTACGCCGCCGGCAAGCAGATCAACGTCGAATTCCCCCGGGGACAGGACAGCGCGCATTACTCTGGCCGCATCAAGGGGTACGATTACGATAGCTATGTCTTCCGCGCCAACAAAGATCAACACCTGCGTCTCACCCTGTCCAAGGAGACGGTCGATGCGGTGCTATTCGGACCGGGGATCGACGATTCGATCGACTTAGGGAAATACTCGTCGGCCCTGGATAACCAAGGTCGCTACACCTTACCCGCCAGTGGGAAGTATGAGATTCGCGTCTTACAGAGCCGTGCGGAGGCGCGACGCCATGAGCAGAAGCCCTATCGTTTCAATCTGCAAATAACGAACTAACCGCCACCGCATCCGTGGACCCATGCTCCGCCCGCGCGCGTCAACGGCTTTGCGCCCAGAGCCACTGGCGGAGACGCTCGCCAACCTCGCCTGCGCCATTCGCCGCAGGCGCCCGTCAGGCCACTCCGGCAGCACCGCCGCTAGCGAGCGCCCCATCGCCGCCAGCGACAAGGTAAAAACAGCAGCCACCAGGCCAGCGCCCACATCGGCGGCAAGAAACCCTCCATGATGTGCATTGCCAACGCCGGTGGCGCTGCTGCCAGCAGGCATAACGCCCCCCGCGCCGCATGACCCGCGCCTCATTGAGTATTCGTATCGCATCGCGTCTGCCGCCAGCGTTTATTGACCAGGATGGTCGAGAAGTAGGCCAGCGGCTGTTCCTCGTCGACCTCATCCAGATGGCGCCAGCAGCGCTCGCCGGGGAGGGTCGCCTCGGCCATCATCAACGCGCACTCCAGTAGTCCGGCCTGCGCCAGCAACGCCTTAATGCGGGCAAAACGGCCATAGACCTTCATCAGTACCAGGCTGTCATGCTGCTGCAACGCCTGGATGATCTCCGCCTCCGGCGCGGTACAGGCGATCACCGCCAGCGACTGTTGCTCCATCGCCAGCGGCGTTTGCGCCCGCGCGGCGATGGCGGCGAACGAGGTCACGCCGGGTACGATCTCCAGCCACGCGGGGCTGCCGATACGCTGGAGCAGGAAGACCCAGGTGCTGAACAGCATGGCATCACCGAGAGTGATAAAGCCGACGCGCTGCCCGGCCTCGACCGCCTGAATCAGCTCGGCGGCGATGCCACCCCATGCCGCCTCCTTCTCCGCACTGTCGCCGCTCATCGGGAAGTGGCGGCAACGGATCTCGGTCTGCGGCGTGAGATACTCCCGCACGATGGAGAGCGCTAAGCTGTCGCCGCTGCGCCGTCCCGCCGGGGCATAGAGGACATCCAGCGTGGCGAGGAGACGCGCGGCGCGCACGGTGACCAGATCGGCGGCCCCCGGCCCCGTACTCAGGGCGTACAGTCTGCCCGTCATGCCGCCGCCTCCATGCCGCCATTGAGCGCCTGCTGCAGATGTGCGACAAACATCGCCCGAACCGCCGGATTCTCGCCCAAGCCACTCAGCCATGGCGTCGCCGGGATACCCGCCGCATTGAAGCGCGTTTTCCACGAGTCCGCCTGGTCGGAGGCCATGTCATTGATTGCGTGATCGCCGGCGACCAGCATCAGCGGCATCAGATGCACCGCCTCGATCCCCGCGTGGCGTAGACTCGCGATCAACACTTCGACCTCCGGGTAGCTTTCTACCGCGCCGACCCGGCCGGGGAAGCCCTGCGCCGTCATCATGTGGTCGAGGCAGGCATAGGCCGCGAAGGCGTGATGACTGGCGCCGTGGCCCATAAACACCACCCGCTCGCGTGCCGCCAGCGTCGGTATCTGTTGACGCAACGCCTGCATCAACTGTTGATAATCCGCATGGCTGCTCAGCAACGGCCCGCCCAGGGTGAGACGCGCGAACAAGGGGCGCATAATCTGGACCTCGCGCACGATCTTCTCGTACTCATCGCCGTTGATGATGTGCAGCGACTGGATCGCCACATCCTGGTAGCCTTGCTGCGCCAGCCTTTGCAACGCCTGTAAGGGGGTATCGATCGCCAGCCCATCCCGCTCGCGGAGCTTGCGAATGATCATCCCGGAGGTGAAGGCCCGAAACAGCTCCCGATCGGGGCAACTGGCCGCCAGATCGCGTTCGCAGGCCACAATATTCTTCTCGCCGGTCTCGTGATAACTGGTTCCGAAACTCACCACCAGCAGCGCCTTTTTCATCTGATACTCCTTAATTCTCGGCCAACCAGCGCGCCAAACGCTGTTGAAATGCGGACGGACTGTCCAATACGGTTTCCCCCGTCACCGGCGGGGTTGGGCGGCTCACGACGATGCAAGGGATACCGGCATCGAGGCAAGGCAGCACCTTCTCCTGGTAGCCGCCCTCCGCGCCGGAGTCTTTGCTGATCACCACGTCGGCGCGGCAGTGGCGATAGAAGGCGGCATTAAACGCTGCGTCGAAGGGGCCGCACAACGCGAAGATCTGCCCGACGCCCAGGCCGAGCGCGGCGCATTGCGCCACCACCTCGGGCAGCGGCAACACCCGGGCCAGCAAGGTCTTCTCCGGCAGGCCGGCGCACCAACGCGCCAGATCCTTGCTGCCGGTGGTCAGCAACACCCGTTGGCCTAAAGGCCGCGCCAGCGCGCAGGCCGCCTCGATATCCGCCGCACGATGGAGCAATGGGTGCGTCAGCGCGCTGAGCTGTGTCGGCCGCTGGTAGCGGGTCAACGTCACGCCCAGCGCCTGGCAGGCCGCGCCGATGTTGCGGCTCACCAGCTCGGCATAGGGGTGCGAGGCATCGATCACCCAGCGTGTACCGTTCGCCCGTAGCCAGGCCTCCATCTGCGCGCGCTCCATGCGGCCACAGCGCACCTGGCCGAGGAGCCCTGCGGCCAACGCCCCGCCCGTCGGTGTCGCCACCGACAGGGTATAGTTCACCCCCGCCGCATCCAGTTGTTGGCACAACGCCCGGGCGTCGCTGGTGCCGCCGATGACCAGCACCTCGCCCGCCGTCACAGCGTGTACCCGCGCGGCGTGATCATCAGGCCATCCTGCACGTAGGTCGCCTTGTTGCCGACGATCACCAGGCTCGTCATATCCACCGGCGTGAAGTCCATCTCGCCCAGGGTGGTCAGCCACTTCTCCTGCTTCTTCCGCCCGGCGGACTTCACCACCCCGACCGGCGTCTGTGCCGGCTTGCTGGCGGCGAGTAGCGCAAACGCGCGCGCCAGATGCCCTTCCCGCCCTCGGCTGCGCGGGTTGTAGAAGCAGATGACGAAGTCCGCCTCCCCGGCGGCGACGATGCGTTTTTCGATCACCGGCCAGGGGGTCAAGAGATCGCTGAGGCTGATATGACAGAAGTCATGCATCAACGGTGCGCCAAGCAGAGCGGCGGCGGCGATACTGGCGGTCATGCCAGGAATGAGGCGCACCTCCAGATCGCGCCGCTGCTTAGCGACCAGTTCGAGCACCAACCCCGCCATGCCATAGATCCCGGCATCACCGCTGCTGATCAGCGCGACATGATGGCCGGCCTGCGCCAGATCGATCGCCGCCTGGCAACGCTCGATCTCCTTACACATGCCGGTCTTGATCACCTGCTTATCGCCGGTAAAGGCCTTCACCAGGTGGGTATAGGTCTTGTAGCCGACGACGATCTCCGCCGCCTGTAACGCCTCGATGGCCTCCTGGGTCATCATGGCCTGTGATCCGGGACCGATCCCGATTACGGTTAATGTCACTGTGTCACTCCCAACGTGATGGTGACGCCCTGCTCACGCAGGGTGTCACCCAATAAGTGTCCCTGGCTCAACAACCAGGCGGCCGGCGCCGAGACGCTACCGACGCCTAGCGTACGGCGGACGAATGCCGAGGCGGGAAAACGATGCTCATGCGCGCGCAGCGCCTCGACCGTAAACGGGGTAAAGGGCACCCGCCAATGGGCCGCCAGTTGACATAGCCCCGCCTCATCTCGCTTCTGCATCACGCTGCCGATCGCCGTCAGCGCCAACGGATCGATACCCTGCGCCGCCAGTTGGCGCGCCAGCAAGCTCGCCAGCAAGGCAAAGGACGTGTTGCGTCGACAACCGATGCCCGCCACCACCCGCTGGGGCACCAGCTTCCAGTGCGGCAGCGCCACAGGCGGCAGCGTGTCTCGCCACGTGACGCAAACCAGGCCATCCAAGGGCGGAAGCCGCTGTAGATCGTCCACGCGGATAAACCCGCGCAGATCACACTGGCTGAGGGCCTCCGCCCAGACGCTATCCGCCCATAGCCCCACCCGCTGTTGACTCACCAGCATCTGGTTGACCCGCTTGACCGCCGCGCGAAAGTCGTGCATCCGGGCATGCAACTGGATGGCCAGCGAATCCAACGCCGCCAGCTCGTTGACATCCGTGGCGGTGGTGATCACCGCGTCGGCGCCCAGTCGTCCCGCCAGATAGCGCGTCAGCGCGTTCGCGCCGCCGGCATGGCCGGAGAGTAGGCTGATGACATGTTGGCCACGCTCGTCGATCACCACCACCGCCGGATCGCATAGCTTGTCTTGCAGGCAGGGGGCCAACACGCGCACGGCGATGCCGGTCGCGCCGATGAAAATCAGCGCCGAGTAGTGGGCGAAGGCCGTACGCACCGCCTGGGCGAAGCCGCCCTCGCACGGCAGAAATCCCGGCGCCAACAGCGCGTCACTGGTAAAGCAGCTGATCGGTAGCTGCGCCGCCAGCCGTTTCGCCAACGCTACGCCGCCGGGGGTGAGACAAAACAAGGCGATGGATTCAGGCTTGACGGTATTCATGGCTAAAGTCCGCCGCATAGAGTCGGGAGTAGTGATACTCATCGCCCAGGAAGTCCCCGACCAGGATCAACGCCGTCTTGCGGATGCCGGCGGCCTGCACCTGCTGCGCGATGTCCGCTAGGGTGCCGCGCACGGTCCGGCTCTCCGGCCAGGTGGCCTTATAGATCACCGCCGCCGGTGTCTGGGGAGCATAGCCGCCAGCGATCAGCCGTTCGACGACCCGCTGAATACGCTGAACCGAGAGATAGATCGCCATCGAGCTTCGATGGCTGGCCAGCGCCTCCAGTTGCTCCCCCTCCGGTACCGGGGTACGCCCGGCGAGGCGGGTGATGATCAGGCTCTGGGAGAGCTGCGGCACGGTGTACTCCACGCCAAGCTCGGCCGCCGCGCCGAGGAAGGCGCTGACGCCCGGCACCACCCGCCAGGCGATGCCGCGTTTCGTCAGTTCCTCGCCCTGCTCGCGAACCGAGCCATAGAGCGAGACGTCGCCGGTCTGCAGACGCACCACGGTCTTGCCCGCCTTCACCCCGGCCTCCATCAGGTCGAGGATCTGCGTCAGATGCAGCGTCGCGCTGTCGTGACACTCGGTCTCGGGCGAACAGTAATCCAGCAACGCCGGGTTAATCAGCGAACCGGCGTAGATGACCAACTGTGCCTGCTGCAACAAGCGGTAACCCTTGAGGGTGATCAGCTCTCGGTCGCCCGGTCCGGCGCCGACAAACCACACACACTGGGGATCGAAACGTTCAGACATGCTGCTGCTCCTTCTGGCAGGCGAGGACAAAGACGGGATTATTCGGTTTGAAGTAGTGGCCGCTCCCGAGCGCGCTCAGGGTGGCGATCTGCAGGTGTAGGCAATCGAGCGCCGCGACGTCGCAACGCCGCAGGTGGGTCAACGCCTCGTGCAGGTTCTCCTGCAGGATAAAGGTCATCACCAGCCGACCGCCGGGGCGAAGCTGTGCCAGGGACCAGTCGATCAGCGCCGTCAATCGGCCACCGCTACCACCGATGAACAGGGCGTCGGCCGGCGCGACCCCGGCCAACGGCGCCGTTCCTGCCAGGATCGTCATGTTATGGCAGGCGAACTGCTGCCGATTGTCGGCCAGCAGGCGCAGCGCCGCCGGCGCCTTCTCGATCGCCGTCACCCGCAGGGACGGGCACTGTAGCGCCGCCTCGATCGAGACGCTCCCGCTGCCGGCTCCGACATCGATCAGGTGATGGGCGCGGTGCAGCTCCAGCTTCGCCAGCACCACGGCACGCACCGCCTCCTTGGTCATCGGTACCGTCTCGCCGCGTAAGAAACACTCATCTTTCATCGAGGATCACCACCGTATTCATGTCATACTCGCCATCGACCTCACTGGCGCGCAGCCAGTGAATGCGCTCGTTCTCCATCGCCAGATTCTCCCCCACCACCATCCAGCGCTGCCCCTGGCCACGCGCCACCAGCTGCGCGGCGATCTCACGCGGGCCGCAGCGCGCATCCGTGACCAGCGCCACCTTGCTATGGCGCGCCAGCGCATCAAAGTCGAGCGCCCGCCCGTGGCTACTGGTAAGCCACATCTCGTTCATCGCGATCCCCGCCTGAGCGCACAAGTATTGCGGCGCGCTGATACCGGGGATGATGCACACCCGCTCACGGCCGAAATGCGCCAAGAGTCGCGTGCCGATGCCGTAAAACAGCGGGTCCCCCGAGGCCAGGATCACCACCCGCCGCCCCTGTTGTGCCTCTAGCCAGCACAGGAGCTCGGCAATATTGGCCCCCAGGACGAAGGTCTCTCCGGCAAAGTCGGGAAACTGTTGCAGATGACGCCGCCCCCCCACCAGGATCTCGGCGCACGCGATCGCTGCACGCGCCGCGGGCGTCATCAGCTCTCCCCCGGCCGGTCCCATTCCCACCACCGTTAACATTGCAGCGCCTCGGCGATCGCGGCCAGTGGGCGATTGCTACCCAACACCTGGTTATCGAAGGAGAACAGGATGGCATCACAGATCAAGGGCTGGCGGGTAAAACGCAGCCGCTCGTGGACACGCTGGCAGATACGCGCGGCCAGGTGATCATAAATCGCCTGAAAACCGTAGGCCGCGATCGGCTCCAGCGCGGCCTCGGTGGTGTCGCACTCACTGACCGCTTTCAGCAGCGCCGACGGGGCGCCGAGCAGCGCCAGATGCGCGACCAGCGTCTCCATGCGGGCATCGGCGATATGACTGTGGGTGTGAAAGATGCCGGCGGCGACCTTGATCAGCTTGCCGGGATGGCCGACCAACACGATCTGCTGAAAGCCCAAGCGGACCGCCTCTTCGATCATATAACCGACGAAGTTACTCATGGTGACCACCGCCTCGGCATCGATGCCCAGATGGGCGCAGGCGAAACGCTCGCCGTGATTACCCGGCACCAACACCACGCGCGTCAGCCCGGCGGCCCGCTTCATCTCTAACTCCAACGCCAGGGAGCGTTTCCAGCTCTCCTCCGACATCGGCGTCACGATACCCGTGGTGCCGATGATCGAGATCCCCCCCCACGATGCCGAGACGGGCGTTATAGGTCTGCTGCGCGCGGACCGCCCCCTCGGGGGCGAAGATTTCGACCTCGGCGCCGCGCGCCGGCCCGATCGCCTCGCGTACCGCCGCCTCAATGGTCTGGCGCGGCGTTCGATTGATCGCCGCGCTGCCGATCGGCAGGCCGATGCCTTTCCGCGTCACGGTCCCCACCCCCTCGCCGCCGCGCAGGCGGATCTCGCCGCTGTCGTCGAGCGTCACCCGCGCGAAGATCAGCATGCCGTGCGTCGCGTCGATATCGTCGCCGCCATCTTTACGAATCGCGGCGAGGGCCTGTTGCCCCGCGATATGCGGTGACTCGACATTCAGGCATAGGGTGACGCCGCTCGGCGTCACGATGGAGACCTGGTGGATCAGATGCTGGCGCAGCACCATCAGCGCGGCGACCTTGGCCGCCGCCGTCGCGCAGGAGCCGGTGGTATACCCCTTACGCAAGGCCTTGCCGTGGTGCCATACCGGGGCGCTAAATGTGGGATCGCTCATCCGGCCTCCCGCAGGTGGTAAAGTATCGCGTTGACGATCGCCGCCGCCACATTGCTGCCCCCTTTACGCCCAAGCGCGGCGATGGCGGGCAAGGCGCTATGCGTCAGCGCCGTCTTCGACTCCGCCGCCCCGACGAAACCCACCGGGACCCCGATCACACCGCCGACCGTAGCGCCGTGCTCTAACAGACGGAACAGCGCCGTCGGCGCGTTACCGAAGACGAACAGCGACGCCTCGCCTTCCGCCTCCGTCAGTGCGACATCCACCGCCGCCATGGAGCGCGTGATCCCCTGCGCCTGTGCCTGCGCCATCACCCGCGCATCACGGATATAGCAACGGCACTCGCCGCCGAAGTGGGCCAGCAGGGTCTTGTTGATGCCAGAGAGCGCCATGGTGGTGTCGGTATAGAGGATCGACGGCCGGCTCAACACCGCGGTGAGACGCGCCAGCGCATCCGGAGAAAACCAGAGAATATCCAGCCAATCGAAGTCGGCGGTCGTGTGGATCACCCGCTTGATAATCGCCTCATGCAGCGGGCTGGCGAAGCGGTAACTCGGCCGCGTCTCCCGGATGATCTCGTCGATGATGGCGAAGCTCTTGCTTTCGATCGCCTGGGGTTGTTGGATGTAGTGCATGTCCTGCTCCTCAGGCCGCGCCGACGACCAGCCAGCGCGCGGCGATAAACAGCAGCAGCGCCAGGGTCGAGGCGACCCACATCAGTCGAATCGTACGGGAGATATCGGCGACGGCGATCGGGCGCAGCGCGTCGCCGATCCAGGGCTTCTCGACCCGCTCACCAAAGTAATCGTTGGGGCCACCGAGACGGATGCCCAATGCACCGGCCACGGTCGCCTCCGCCCAGGCGCAGTTGGGGCTGCTATGCTGATAGCGATCGCGCCAGCCGATGCGTAGCGCACCGATGAAATCGTCGCGGCATATGCCCGCCGCGAGACTCAGCAACAACCAGCTTAACCGTGCCGGGATGGCGTTCGCTACATCATCCAGGCGGGCGCTGACCATGCCGATCGCCCGGTATTTTTCCTGCTTGTAACCCACCATCGAGTCGAGGGTATTGACCGCCTTGTAGGCCATCGCCAACGGGGCGCCACCCAGCAATAGGAAGAACAACGGCGCGATGACGCCATCCACCGTGTTCTCTGCGACGGTCTCGACCACCGCGCGATTGATCTGCTCGGGTTGCAGCTGGCGGGTGTCACGCCCCACGATCCAGGCCAGCTTCTCACGACTCTCCTGAAGCCGCCCCGCCTGTAACGGCCGTGCCACCGCACGCGCCGCCTCCGCCAGACAACGCCCCGCCAGCACGGTAAAGATCATCCACACCTCGACGATCCAGCCCAACCAAGGATGGATGGCCCGCGCCAGGGTTAATCCTCCCCAGGCCACGCCCCAGGTCACGCCTACCACCAACAGCCACATCACCCCACCGCCGATACGCAGCGCCCGGTCACTGTGGCAGTAGCGCCGTACCTGGCGTTGCACCAGGTTGATCCCACCGCCGATCCAGCGTACCGGATGCGGCCAGTGCGCGGGATCGCCGATCAGGCAGTCGATGAGCCAGGCGACACACCAGGTTAACAACGTCATTGCGCCCTCCTTGCCGCCGCCAGCCAATGCGTAAGCATCAGCGGCCGCTGGGCGAAGTGGAGGTGCAGATAGCTGGCAAAGGCGCTGCCCACCTGCCAGCCCCCCGACCAGGTCTGACGCGTTTGGCCATCGCACACCTTGCGGCACGCCAGCAGCGCCGGGGTCTGCGGAGTAAAATCGGAATAGTGAAACTCGTGGCCGCGCAGCACCTCGCCGGGCGCCGCCAGCAGCGTCGCCTGGCACGCCTGCACCTCACAATAGCCAAAGCGGGTGAGCCGTGTTCCCATCTTGCTATGACCGGGAATAATATTGGCCATGCGGTGCGTCTCGCCCTGCGCGTCCTCTAAGGTGCCGCCGAGATACATCAACCCGCCGCACTCGGCATAGATCGCCACGCCGCGCCGGTGCGCCTGGCGCAGGCTATTTAGCATGGTCTGGTTCGCCGCCAGCGCCCGGGCATACAGCTCCGGGTAGCCGCCCCCCAACCAGACCATCTGGCAGTCGGGCAGCTGGGCATCATGCAGTGGGCTAAAGCGCACGATCTCGACGCCGCAGCGTTCGAGCAGCAGGATATTGTCCGGATAATAGAAGTTGAACGCCTCGTCATCGGCCAGGGCCAGCCTCAGCCCGCGTCCGGCATCGGCGGCGGGCAACGCCGGCCAGGCCCCCTGGGGCAACGCGGATAACGGACTCAGCGCCAGCAGCCGATCGATATCGAGCGTCTGTTCGAGCGTGGCGGCGAAGTCACGCCAGGGTTGCGCCGTCACGAACGATTCGCGCGCGGTCACCAGTCCCAGGTGACGCTCCGGCAGGGAGATGCCCTCGACGCTGGGCACATGGCCGAGGACCGGGAGGGCGCAATACTGTTCGATCGCCGTCTTGAGCAACGCAAAATGCGCCGCGCTGTTGACCCGATTGACGATCACCCCGGCGATATTCAGGCTCGGGTCAAAGTGCTGAAACCCCATGACCGTCGCGGCGATGGAGGTGGACACCGCCTTGCCATCCACCAGCAGGATCACCGGGCAGCCGAGCTGCTTGGCCATCGCCGCCGTACTGCAATAGGCGGGATCGGTGCCATAGCCATCATACAGCCCCATCACGCCCTCGATGACGGCGACGTCGGCCTGCTGCATCTGCTCGTTGAATAACGCATTCAGCGTCGGGGTCGGCAGCATAAAGCTGTCGAGATTGCGGGAGGTGACACCACAGACCGCCGTGTGCCAGCCAGTATCGAGATAGTCGGGCCCCACCTTATAGGGCTGCACGCGTAATCCACGCTGCTGCAATACCCTCAGCAGGCCCAGCGTCACCGTGGTCTTACCACAGCCACTGCCGGTGCCAGCCAACACAAACGCATACGGCTTCGCCGTCATGACCCTGATCCTATTCAGGGTGGTAGGGATGTATCGACGCACGCCAGCGCTCTGGCGACGGTGTGCATCTGAGCAACCCACTTCCCACCGAAGTTGTTGATCGTCACCGACAGGCTGGTCTTCTGGCTTAGCGTCCTCCTCGCCCGTCCTTCCCAATCTTGCGATCAGTGGTATCTACGGGGTCGTCAGCATCACAGCAGCGGGGGCTGCGGGGGATTCACACCCCCTTCCCTGCCATACACGATGGCAAAACCTGTCGGTCTCTCTTTCATAGAAAGCCGAGCAACTCAGTGAGTTGACGGCATATCGCTACGCGGCCTGAAGCCGCACATCATTATCGAAGCGTGTTCGTCATCATCCTGTCATGGCTAGGCGCGGCGCGCGGCGACGGACGTCGATTCCCGCACAGCCAACCTAAGCAAAATAATTACTGGCATACTGTATCTCATCACACAAATAAAAACTGGCAAAATTTAGCATGGCCATGGCCATTTTCATGGTTATGACACGATAAATGATAATCGGTATTTGTTATTTTTATTTTATAAATCAATTGCATTAACCAAGTCAGCTCGACCGATGAAATAACGCTATTATTTATCCGACTTACTCACCATCGGGCAACCCCATCGCTGTCGACAGGGTGACGGATCAAGCCATCGCCTAGTGATAATCATTCGTTATAGACGACACAGATCCACATGGTGGCGGGCTACATACGCTCCCTGATGTCACAGACGCCCCTCCCTACACCGATGGCTCCGCCGGTAAGCGGCACGTTCCCCTGGATAGATAGCGCCGTTGGCACACCGATCGCTTGGAGGCAAAGAGGGAAAAACCCACTCACGCGCTCTCCCCCATACCAGAGCATAACCCGCTAAAAAATATGGTAATCCGTCGATCGCCATGACACTATGCGGCGGAGTTGTAGCGAGAGAGGATCATACGGTGGCGGTTGCGCAGTGCCCCGCATCATGCGGAGAGCTCATTCAGGGTTGGATTTTAGGCAGTGAGAAGTTAGTCTCCTGTCCCGTCGCCTGGTACAGCACGGTCGAGGTCTGCGACGGCGCGCCGCTGGCGCAGGAGCGTCCACTCTCCCGGCGGATGGTCGAACGCCTGCTGCAACACTGGGGCTACCCGGCGCAGATGAGCCAAGCGCTACGCATCGAGATCCACTCGACCATCCCCTTGGCCAAGGGGATGGCCAGCAGTACGGCGGATATCGCCGCCACCGCCGTGGCGGCCGCACAACATCTCGGACGGCGGCTAGACGAAGCGACGCTGGCGGCGCTGTGTGTCTCGCTGGAGCCGACCGACAGCACCCTGTTTCGTCAGCTGACCCTGTTCGATCATAACGATGCCTCCACCCAGATAGCCTGCGGCAGCGCGCCCGCAGTGGATGTGTTGCTGCTCGAAAGCCCGCTGACCTTACGCACGGCGGACTACCATCGCCGCGCGCGCCAAAAGGCGTTACTGGCGGAGGCGGCAGCGCTGCAACGCGCCTGGCAGCGGCTGCAAGAGGCCTGCCAGCACCACGATCCTTACCGCCTGGGAGAGGCGACCACCCTCAGCGCCATCGCCAGCCAGCGGCTGTTGCCAAAGGCGGGGTTTCCCGCGCTGCTGGCCATGGTGGAGAAGTACGGCCTGTATGGCGTCAACGTGGCGCACAGTGGCAGCGTCGTAGGCGTGTTGCTGGATCGCCGCCGGCATGATGTCGAGGCGCTGAAGCACCACCTCGCCCGACACGGGTTGACACGCCACTGGCCTACGCAGCACCTGCTCAAACTGGTCAGCGGCGGCGTCAGGCTACGCTGAGACGCAGCCGACGGATCGTCGGCGCGCCATCAGGCGCCAAGACGGGGTGAGCCGGGCCATTCACCCGCGCGGCGATCCCCGCTTCGCGCCTTCCCGCCCCCTCTCCTGTACCCCGCCTCGTGGCGGCAAAACCATCATCAGAATATATTACCGAGCCATTACAAATATAATCATGAGATTATTTAAAACCCGCCCGCGCATTAACCCTCAGCGCACTTACCATGATGGAGAAACGACGAGGTCGTGCGTTTAAACAGAAATATCCTCTTTTATCGGCGACAACAGCATTATTTTTATCTCAGTAACCTACCTGCCACTATTTCGCCCTATGACACTCCCCTCGCCGTCTTAAGACAATAAAAAATAAGCGACTTACTAGCCTATGACGGAACATATATCTGCGGAAATTTACATGAGAACAGTTTATATACCAGAACATGAATGGCGTTAATAAAACAATTAATAAAACCTGTCGGCCGACTCCTTTGATACTCACCGCCTCACCAAATGAATCATGCGTGAGTCGCCTTAACATATTATAAGCCTATCCCATTAGGCTCGAAGTCATATAATCAAACAATGTGTATAGATTATCAACTATCATCAAGTCATGGCACCAACCACCGAGCCCGATAAACGTCCAAACGGCTATCACGCTACCGATCATGATGAATCATGGCGTTTGTGCCTAATCAATCGCCAGCACACCGCCCATCGTTACGGCCTCGCCACGTGCGTTGACATACACGACGCGTCCCCCGGTTATATCGTCCCCCCAGGCGATAACCACCTGGCGCACGATTGCCTAAAAAGAACATGTCAACTTTTATCACAATAGTGATTATTAACACTCGCAACACTCTATTGCTATGTTTAACCAATTAAAACTGCCGTTTTTTTCTGCCATGTTATCTGCTGTAGTGATTCTTTTTCTATGGATCGACATACATGTGCTGGCTAATGGTATCAGTGAACTCTCACTCACCGAAATCAGCCAGGAGATGATTTTATGCTTTATCGCCAGTATGCATCTTTTCTGCGCACAAAAATATTGTACGATGCGCTATTGTAACGCGCTGATTGGTCTTGCCTTTCTGGCTATGTTTATTCGGGAATTAGATGCACTGTTGGATCTCGTCTGCGACGGACTCTGGCAATGGTTAGTCGCTCTCTGCGTCCTCCTGGCGTTATCTTTACTGGTGAAAAATTATCGCACAGTGTCATTCCAAATTAACCGCTATGCTCAACAATCCTATTATGGCTTTATGGTAAGTGGCGTGCTAACCATCTTGCTCTTCTCACGTCTATTAGGGATGGGGAGTCTATGGCATGATATTCTATTAAATGGTTATATTCGCATCGTAAAAAATGCCGTAGAAGAGGGCGTGGAATCTTTTGGTTATATGCTATGCCTGCTAGCGACAATAATGAATCACCAGCAACTACGACGAACCCATCAATAAATATGCGGCTGCCACAGGCGATAAATGCGTGACGTTGGCCGTGTGCTGGCTGCACCCCACTCAGGGGCGACGCGGAAAGCGTGTTCATCCGGTAGTGCAAGAAGACGCTACAGCCAACGCACTCCCTGCACGAAGAACGCTGTATTTTCCTTCGGTTATTTACACAGCTCGGGCCAGGGGAAATAGCCATGCCATATCGGCTAGTGAGCGGCGGTATCAATATATTGATATATATTGATCAGGATTATATCAAATAAGCCTCCGGAATAGGGCATGAACGCTAGCGCGATATCGCCCAGGGGGCGCGATCAATCGTCCCCTTATATCGCCATCCGCCACGACGGGCGCTTAGTCTGTTTCGCGGGTATCACGCCGTCCTCGCCTTGATGCACCTCCCCTCGTGCCGACGATCGCCATCTCCCCCACCCGCTCACTCGCTCTTAATATTTCATTTTGTTTCCAAATGTTGATACCGCTCAATTTATTATCGATATATAAATGATTATATAGCGCGCTATCGCAATAGCTCTCTAGGTAAGCCACCATGCCGATCTCACGCCGAGTATTACTACAGGCGCTCGCTACCGCCCCGCTATTTCCCACGGCGTTTTGCCGAGCAGAGACCAGTGCGCCGCCATTTCAGGTCGGCCACCTCCCCGCGCCACAACGGATCCGGCGGATTGTCAGCGCCGGCCCCCCTGCGGATCTGCTGTTAATGGCGTTAGTCCCGGAGAAAATGGTGGGGTTCTCCTCCTTGGATCTAGGGCAGGAGGCAGCGAGTTTCCTGCCCGAAGCTCTTCGCAAGATGCCTAAATATGGCCGTCTGGCCGGGCGCGCCAGCTCGCTCTCGCTGGAACGCCTGGTGGCCCTGCACCCCGATCTGATTGTCGATACCGGCAATATGGATGCCGCCTGGATCTCTGCCGCCCGCCGCATTAGCACCCAGACCCAGATCCCTTGGCTGCTGTTCGATGGCCGATTGATACAGAGCCCTCACCAATTGCTAAACGCCGGCGCCCTGCTTGGCGCCGCGCCGCGCGCCCAACGCCAGGCGGCACTCGCACAACGTTTTATCGACCAGGCCCAAACCTTTGCCGACACGCCGGCGGCGGCGATCCGTTTCTATGCGGCCCGAGGCCCACGCGGGTTGGAGACCGGACTCAAGGGGTCGATCCATACCGAGGCGGCGGAACTCCTCGGCCTGCGTAACGTGGTCGAGATACCTGATCGCCATGGGCTGACCACCGTTTCGCTGGAAAACCTGCTGGCTTGGCAGCCAGATATCGTGCTGGTCCAAGACGCCGTCACCTACCAGACGCTGTTGAGCGATCCCGCCTGGCAAGGCGTCGAGGCGGTCGCCCAGCGGCGCATCCTGTTCTTAAGCGGGTTACCCTTCGGTTGGCTCGATGCCCCACCCGGCCTCAACCGCCTACTCGGCCTGCGGCGTCTACACGCCTGGCTCGATCCGGCGGTACGTTCCGCCTTCCGCCAAGATATGCACGACTATAGCGAACTGTTTTGGCACACCACGCTGAGCGCGGCACAGTATCAGCAGTTAACCCGCACGGCGCCGCTATGAGGCGAGGTCGTTATACGCTGTTGTTGCTTGGCCTGGCGCTGCTGTGCATCGGTATCGCCCTGTTCTCCGGCGCCTACCGCCTCAGCATGGGGCAGATCCTGCATCTGCTGTTGCAACAGGGAGACCCCTCGCCGACGCTCAGCGCCGAGATCGTCCTATGGCGGATCCGCCTGCCTCGCATCGCGGCGGCGTTGCTCATCGGTGCCGCCCTCGCCGGGGCGGGCTGCGTCTATCAGGGTATGTTCCGCAATCCGCTGGTCTCGCCGGATATTCTCGGTGTGGCCGCCGGAGCGGGCCTAGGCGCCTGTGCGGCCATCTTGCTGGGTATGCCGATGATCCTGATCCAACTGTGCTCTTTTGCTGGCGGCCTGGCCGTGATCAGCACCGTCCTGATCATCGCCCGCTATACCCAGCGCCTGGACCCGGTGTTGACCCTGGTGTTGATCGGCATCGCCCTGGGTACCCTGTGCGGGGCGGGGATCTCGCTGATTAAAACCCTCGCCGATCCCTATACTCAGCTCCCCTCGATCACCTTCTGGTTGCTGGGCAGCCTGGCGACGATTAGCGCGACCGATCTGGCGTTGATGGCCCCGTTGATCCTGCTGGGCTGCGTCCCGATGCTGCTGTTGCGCTGGCGCATCAACCTGCTCACCCTCTCGGACGATGAGGCTAACTCGCTGGGCGTCAACGTTAAACGCCTGCGCCTGATCCTCATCGTCAGCGCCACCCTGGTGACCGCCGCCGCCGTCTCCGTGGCCGGGATCATTGGCTGGATCGGTCTAGTGATCCCCCACATCGGGCGCCTGTTGGTAGGGGACAACCACCAGAGCCTACTGCCGCTGAGTATCGCCCTTGGCGCCCTGCTGTTGCTGACCACCGATACACTCGCCCGTACCCTGAGTAGCAGCGAGATCCCGCTGGGGATCCTGACGGCCTTTATCGGTGCGCCGTTCTTCCTTGCCCTGCTCCTGCGCGGGAGGCGACCATGACCCTGCTCGCCCTGGAACAAGCCACGCTTGGCTACCACCGACGCCCGCTGCTACGCGAGGTCTCCTTTTCCCTACCGGCGGGTTCGCTCTGCTGTTTGCTGGGGGCCAACGGTAGCGGGAAGACCACCCTGATGCGCAGCCTCCTCGGGATATTGCCACTACTGAAGGGGCGCGTCCGACTGGACGGCATCCCGTTGCAACGCCTCTCCCATCGTGAGCGCGCCCGGCTGATCGCCTGGGTCCCCCAGGCGCACGAGGGGGCCTTCGCCTTTCGCGTGCTCGACATGGTGATGATGGGGATCACCCCGCATCTGCCCCCCTTCGCCGTGCCCGGCCCGCGCGAACGCGCACAGGCGCTGGCCCAGCTCGACGCCATGGGGATCGTCCACCTCGCTGAACGCAGCTGGCGCGAACTCAGCGGTGGAGAGCGCCAACTGGTGCTCATCGCGCGCGCGCTGGCCCAACGCCCACGCCTGCTACTGATGGATGAGCCGGCCTCTAGCCTCGACTTCGGCCATCAGATCAACCTACTGGATACGCTCAGCCGCTTACGGCGCGACGGCATGACGCTGTTGATGGCGACCCATCATCCCTTACATGCGCGCGCCCTGGCCGACAGCGTGGTGCGTATCGAGCCGGATGGCCGGGTCACCCAGGGCGATCCGTCCAGCCAGTTGAGCAGTGAGCGGCTCGCCGCGCTATACCGGGTGAGCGTCGAACAAATTCATCATCATCTGGGCTATCCGCGGGAGTCATCGACATAATGCTTATCAATGAAATTGATTTTTCAGAACTTTATCGCCAACAGATGGCGCTGGCGCGGCACAGTGAAAAAACGGTCGCCCAGTGGGACCAGCGGGCCGCGCGGCTGAGCGATCTCCCCACCCATGAGACGGATGATTACCTGTGCCAACTGATCGCCCATATCGATCTGCGCGCGGCCTCGACCCTGTTCGATATGGGGTGCGGGCCCGGTAGCCTCGCTCTCGCCTTGGCGCCGCGCCTCACGCGGGTGTATGGCGTCGATTACAGCCACGGGATGCTGGAGGTCGCCGCCCGGCGGGCCCAACAGGCCGCGATCCGTAACAGCGTCTGGCTACAGCGCGCCTGGGAGGATGACTGGTCCGATCTTCCCCGCTGCGATATCGCCGTCGCCTCGCGCTCTACCCTCCCCGCCGACCTCGGCCCGGCATTACTCAAGCTCGATCGCCAGGCCAAGCTACGTGTCTATACCACCCATCTGGTCACGCCCAGCTTCATCGCTCCCCAGATCCAGCGAGCCATTGGCCGAGAGGTCACCGAGCTGCCCACCTATATCTACGCCCTGAACCTCCTGTACCAACAGGGAATCCGGGCGCAGGTGGCGTTTATTCGCGGCCCGCGGCGCGCCGCCCCCGCCAGCCTCGACCAGCTCAGACAAAGCGTGACCTGGTCGCTCGGCGCACTCACCCCGCAGGAGGAGGTGCGCCTGGCCGAGTGGTACCGCCAGCAGCCGCACACTCCCGCGCTCGATGCGTGCTGTGGGCCGCGCGACTGGGCACTGCTCTCCTGGGAGGTCGACCACGACTAAGAGCCCAGCGGTGCGCCGGGCGCGGTTACCTCTCGACTTACCCACGTTCTAACTCAGCGGAATGAGATCATGAAATTACAAAAAAAATACCTCTGCGCAGCGTTAACGTTGCCCCTTGTCCACCCCGCACTCGCTCAGGCGCCGGACGATTCGCTGACCGTCTGGGCCAGCCCATTGGCCGCCTCCCCCAGCATCGTGAACCATGACACCATCCAGACCCTAGATAAGCAGGATGTGGCCAAGGCCTTGGCGCTGATCCCCGGCGTCGTGCTGCAAAAATCGGGGAATCGCAACGAACTGTCGGTCAATGTGCGCGGCTTTAACAGCCGCCAGGTACCGCTCTTCTTCGATGGCGTGCCGATCTATGTCCCCTACGATGGCAACCTCGATCTGGGGCGTTTTCTCACCAGTAACATCAGCGCACTGGAGGTCTCCAAAGGGTATAGCTCACTCCTACAAGGCCCTAATCAAATGGGGGGCGCCATCAACATCACCAGCCGTAAACCGGAGAAGCCGTTACAGGCCGATGTCGGCTACCGCCAAGGCTGGAGCCGAGGCGCGGACAATGCCTATGATGCCCACGCCTCCCTGGCGGCCAAGAACGACCTCGGCTATTTCCAGATCACCGGCAGCCAGCTCAAACAGCGCTTTTTGGGGTTACCGCACGGCTACGACAACACGACGGCTGGCGGCAACGGCCGCATGATCAACTCCGCCGCCGATGACCGCCAAGCCATCCTCAAGCTCGGCTTCACCCCGCGTGGCACCGACAACTACACCCTGACCTATATTCACCAAGAGGGGGAAAAGAACAACCCGCCCTATAGCGGATCCGGCTCACAAAAGTCGCGTTATTGGCAGTGGCCGCAATATGACAAAGAGAGCTATTACTACCAGGGCACGACCCAGTTAGCCGAGGGGTACACCCTAAAAAGCCGGCTCTACCGCGATAACTTTAAAAACACCCTGATGATGTATAACAGCCTGAAGGATCTCCAACAGCGCAGCGGCAACTATAGCCATTACGACGATTACAGCAATGGCGCCGGGCTTCAACTCGCCATCGATCTGCGCCAAAGCGATCTGCTCTCTTTTGCCCTCAACTGGAAGCAGGATGTCCATCGCGAAAAGGGCGCACCCGATGCCCCCTATGATCGGTACAAGGATCGGACCTGGTCGCTGGCAACCGAGTACCAGTGGAGCCTGCTGGAGGATCTGGACGTGGTGGCCGGCGCCAGCTATGACTGGCGCGATAGCCTACAAGGTATGAAGTATGAGAAAAAAGGCGACATTACCTATTACGATGCCAACCACCAACGCGCCTTTAACTGGGAGATCATGGGGAAATACACCCTCGATAACGCGGACACGCTAAGCCTGAGCTACGCGGATCGCTCACGCTTCCCGACCCTGAAGGAGCGCTACACCACCTCCAAGCCGTCGCGTAACCAGATAGCCCTGGTGAATCCCGGCCTGAAACCCGAGCGGGCGCGCAGCATCGACCTCACCTATAACGGCCGTCTCAGCCGTGACTGGCGCTACGAGGCCAGCGCCTACTACAACCGTGTCTCCGATGCCATCCTGTCCCATAACCTCAGCGCCGATCTCATCCAGAACCGCAACAGCGGGCGCGTCGACTACCTCGGCGTAGATCTCAGCCTGCAGGGCCAGATCAGCGAGATGAGCGATATCGGCCTCAAATATAGCCTGATCCATGCCTCCCCCCGCGATCTGTCGAACGACAAAATCACACAGCTGCCCACACAGACCCTGGTCAGTTGGATCAGCGTCAAGCCCCTGCCCGAGCTGACCCTGACCCTCTCCGAAGAGGCACGCTCCGCCAGCTACAGCGACAGCAGCGGCCAACAGAAAGCGCCCGGTTTTGCCCTCACCCACCTACGCGCCGAGTTTGAACTGGGCCATGGCTTCAGCGTGAATGCCTCGGTAAACAACCTGTTCGACACCCAGTACTACTATAGCGAGGGATTTATCGAGGAGGGGCGTAACTACTGGACGGGCATCGCCTATACCTTTTAATTACGTCATAACCCCCTGCTCGGGGGCGAGCACCACCTCGAGTGGGGAGAAAGCATAGCGGGAGGGGGTAGCGTGGGCGGAGCCCCCTTGAGATACGACAGCGGTGCATTGAGCAACAAAACCGCCCTCATTGCCCGCTTACTACACAGGCCTTACGCTACCTATCCCGCCTAAAAGGTGGGAGCTTCCCGCAAAAGAAATCGTGATGGAAATTTCTGGGGTTCCAGCGTAGAACCCCAACTTTATGCCGCCCGGCAATGGCCATCCGTTCGCTGACGGAAATTTCGGCGGTTGCGGCGTAGCCCCCTAAAAGTACGGTCCCCGGCAACAAAACGCCACCGGACGGTCGCTCACGCATCAGCGTCCTTTCGCCAGGTACTGCGCCATCTCGCGTTCAGGCACCATGCCGCCGCCGGTCGCCCACACCAGATGGGTCGCCTGCGCCAGTTGCTGCTCGCCGAAGTGGTGCATTCGTGGATACTCCGCCGAGGCGCAGACATGGACAGGTCCCGCCATACCGGCCAGCGCCGAGGGCTCCAGACGAATGCCCTCCTCCTGCGCCAGCCAGCCCAGCATGTTATACAGGCTCTGATCATCGAGCGTATAGCAGCCGTCCAGCAGGCGCTCCATGGCCCGCCCCACAAAGCCAGAGGCGCGGCCAACGGCCAGTCCATCTGCCGCCGTCAGGTTATCGATCCCCAGATCCTGTACGGCGATGGCGTCATGCAGGCCGGTATACACCCCCAGCAGCATGCAGGGAGAGTGGGTCGGCTCGGCAAAGAAGCAATGTACGTTGTCACCGAAGGCCAGCTTCAGGCCAAACGCGACCCCACCGGGACCGCCGCCGACGCCGCACGGCAGGTAGACGAATAGCGGATGATCGGCATCGACCGTACGCCCCTGCGCGGCAAACTGCGCCTTCAGCCGCTCGCCGGCCACCGCGTAGCCCAAAAACAGGGTGCGGGAGTTCTCATCGTCGATAAAGAAGCAGTTGGGATCGGACTCCGCCGCCTTACGCCCCTGCTCTACCGCCACCCCGTAGTCCTCTTCATACTCCACCACCGTCACGCCGTGGCTGCGCAGCTTGGCCTTCTTCCACTCGCGGGCATCGGCCGACATATGAACGGTCACCTTAAAGCCCAGGCTGGCGCTCATAATGCCGATAGACATGCCCAGATTACCGGTGGAGCCAACGGCGATGCTGTACTGGCTGAAAAAGTGTTTAAACGCCGGGGTGAGCAGGATGCTGTAGTCCTGATCCGTCGTCAGCAGACCGGCCTCCAGCGCCAACTTTTCTGCGTGCGCCAGCACCTCGTAGATGCCGCCGCGAGCCTTAATGGAGCCAGAGATCGGCAGATGGCTGTCTTTTTTCAGCAGCAGCTGACCGCCGATCGGCTGGCCGTACTCCTGTGCCAGGCGCCGCTGCATGGCTGGGATCGCCGCCAACTCGGACTCAATGATACCGTTGGTCGCCGCCGTCTCCGGAAACGCCTTGGCCAGATAAGGTGCAAAGCGGGCCAGGCGATCGTGGGCATCCTGCACGTCCTGCGCCGTCAGGCCAACATAGGGGAGCCCTTCCGCCAGCGTCGTCGTCGCCGGGTTAAACCAGACGGTTTCCCGTAAATTCACCAGATCGGCCACCAGCGGATACTGGGCAATAAGTGAGGTCATATTAATGTTCGTCATCATACGTCTCGTGATACTTAGATAATGAAAGAGAGCAAGAAGGTGCTTGCCAGGGCAATAATCGACGCAATAAAGGTTGCGGTCGTATAGTATTTAAAGGTTTCGTTCAGCGTTGCTCCGCAATACTGCTTCACCAGCCAGAACAGCGAGTCCGTGACGATCGTGCAGCCAATCGCGCCGGAGCCGATGGCGATCGCGATGATTTCAGGACTGACGTTGGGATACAGCGGCAGCATCGGCGCCACGATCGCCGTGGCCCCCATCATCGCCACCGTCGCCGACCCCACCGCCGCATGCAGGATCAGCGCCACCAGCCAGGCCAGCAAAATCGGGTGCATATGCAGGTTAGAAAGGATCAGCGCCAGGCTGTCCGCCAAGCCACTGCTTTTTAAAATGGCGTTAAACGCACCGCCTGCGCCAATAATCAGCAGGATATTGGCAATAGCGCCGAAGCCATTTTCGGTTTGACTCAGCAGCGTCCCCATCCCCATATGCTGACGCAGCCCCAGAATGTAATAGGCGACAAAGACGGCGATAAACATGGCGGTTATCGGATTACCGATAAACTCCAACAGCGTATACAGCGATCCCGTCTTCGCCATATTCAGCTCGGCCAAGGTTTTTACCAGCATCAGCGCAATCGGCAGTAATACGGTAAACAGCGTGGCGCCCAGCGAGGGTAGCGTCTTTTCATCGCGCACCTGCAGATCGGCAAACTCTGCCGGGATCGCCTTAAACGGCAGGCGGTTGCCGACCAGCTTCAGGAACAGCGGCCCGCCAACCAACGAGGCGATTAAGCCGACCAGCAGGCCATAGACGATCACCGTGCCGATATCCGCGCCCAGCTTATTCACCACAAACAGCGCCGCCGGATGCGGCGGTACCACACAGTGCACGGCCATCAGCGCGGTACACAGCGGGATCGCCAGCTTCAGCAGTGAGGTGTTAGTCTTCTTAGCAATGGAGAATGCCAGTGGGATCAGCAGCACCACGCCCACTTCTACAAACAGCGTAATGCCGCAGATCAGCCCTACCAGCACCATAATGACATCGGTAGAGAGCCAGCGGCAGCGCTGCAGGGTGATGCCGATACGCTCTGCCGCCCCGGAGATCTCCATCATCTTGCCCAGGATGGTGCCCAGGCCGATCACCGCCGCCAGAAACCCCAGCGTGCTGCCAATACCGCTCTCAATGGCGTTAACCATATCCAGCGGCCCCATTCCCATCATGGTGCCGACAAAGAAACTGGCCAGCAGCAAGGCCAGAAACGGGTGCAGTTTACATTTTATGATAGTCAGTACGATTAACACGATGCTGATCAGCAGCGTGCCCACAACCCAAATTTGCGAGTGCATATCTCACCTTTCCCTGTAATTAACCCGGTACTATTGAACAAAGAAACCGCATCGGCTGACAAACGATATAATTGGCGGCTCACATGAGGAAAATAGATGCAATGGCGTGACTAGCATCAAATAAAACGCCAGGAATGGAAAGTAAGTCAGAAATGCTCATCGATATGATGAAATATGCAGCAAATTTATTTACACTCCTTCCCTTTGCTCCCTGCCTGATTGACGCCATGGAATCGCTACGAGAAGTCAGAAACCGCCCCCTTAACGGCTGGCAGCTTGCCAAGCTTCATACCTTTGAGGTCGCCGCCCGCCACCAGTCCTTCGCCCTGGCCGCGGCCGAGCTTTCCCTGAGTCCCAGCGCCATCAGCCATCAGATCACCCAGTTGGAGGCCGATCTGGCTATTCTGCTGTTCGTGCGTTCGCACCGAAAGGTCGAGCTGACGCCGGAGGGCAAGCGGGTATACTGGGCACTGAAGTCATCGCTAGATGTCCTGAACCAGGAGCTCCTGGACATCAAAAACCAGCGTCTTTCCGGCACCCTGACGGTCTACTCCCGCCCCTCCATCGCGCAGTGCTGGCTGGTACCCGCCCTGGGCGACTTTGCCCGGCGCTACCCCTCGATTTCGCTAACGATCCTGACCGGCAATGACAACGTCAACCTGCAGTGGTCGGGGGTTGATGTGGCCATCTATTTTGACGACGCCCCCTCGGCACAGCTGAGCCATCATTTCCTGATGGATGAGGCCATCCTCCCCGTTTGTAGCGCCGACTACGCCCGGCAGTTCAACCTGCTGAACGCGCCGCACCATCTGCAGCACTGTACGCTGCTGCACGATAGACAGGCCTGGAGCAACGATTCCGGCACCGATGAGTGGTTCGGCTGGGCGCAGCATTTTGCCGTTCCCCTGCCGCCCGCCGCCGGCATTGGATTCGACCGTTCCGATCTGGCGGTCATCGCCGCGATGAACCATATTGGGGTGGCTATGGGACGTAAGCGACTGGTGCAAAAGCGGCTCGACAGCGGCGAGCTGATCGCCCCCTTCGGCCAAATGGCGCTGCAGTGCCATCAGCACTACTATGCCACCACCCTACCGGGTCGCCAGTGGCCCAAAATCGACGCCTTTATCGGTTGGCTACAGCAACAGGCACAGCGCTGAGCTCCGCTGCCATGAGACCGTCGCCACGATTCGTATTGGTGCCAGCTCCACTGTCCCGGTGGTTAAACGCGTCTTCCGACCGACCCTGCGGGTCGCATAGGGCTTTATTAATGTTATTTTTACCCTGATGGCGATCCCGCTGCGCAGTCTGGATTACACCCATGTCGGCAAGCGGGCTAAGTCGGTTAATGTCCGTTTTAAAACGCCCATCCGAGGGCTGAAGGTTTTTCGGCGGAGGTGAGTGGAGCGTCAAAAAATAGGGCAAAGAACGCCGCCATGTCTGGCAAAAACAGCATCTGGCTATTGATGCGAGCACGCATCAAGTTATTTGCGCAGACCTATCGCTGAACAACGTTACCAACGCTGAATTTTTCTCTGAACTTATCCGATAACCCCACCAGAAAATCAAGTCAGCGCCATTTACCGCCTCCCGCCCCTTAACAATGATTCCCTTTATAAAAAATCACTGCCCATAATAGGCATTTTCCCCATGTTTACGCAGAAAATGCTTATCGAGCAAGGTCTGTTGCAGACTATCCACATCAGACCTCAGTTGATGGGTAAACAAATTCATATAGGCGATCTCTTCAAGCACGACAGCATTATGTACCGCGTTATCAGCATCCGAACCCCAGGCAAATGGTCCATGTCCATTTACCAACACTGCCGGAATATCCTTCGCACTGATACCCTGCTGCTTTACCGTCTCCACGATGACATTACCGGTTTCATATTCATACTGGCCATTAATTTCCTCATTACGCATCAGGCGAGTACAAGGTATTGTGCCATAAAAATAATCTGCATGGGTCGTGCCCAACGCCTTCAATGGCTGACCGGCCTGGGCCCAGATTGTGGCATGTCGCGAATGGGTATGAACAATACCCCCGATATATTCAAAGGCACGATAAAGCACCAGATGCGTTGCGGTATCGGAAGATGGTTTTTTTTTACCCTCCACAACTTTTCCAGTCTGTAGGTCAATCACCACCATATCCTCCGGCTTCATATCTTTATAATTTACGCCAGAAGGTTTAATTACCACTAGACCTCGCTCGCGATCGATACCACTGACATTTCCCCATGTAAAGGTGACCAGGTGATGAACGGGTAATAATAGATTAGCCTCAAACACCTGCTGTTTTAGTTTTTGCAGCATTGTATACCTCACATAATAAATAACCTATTTACAGACAGTCATTGAGACGCTGCCAATTATGAAAGTAAGTGACTGAGGGTTATTACGTTACGCCTAATGCTGTGTAGCGGAAAGCACCGAAAAGCGGCGAGCAGTTTAAAACAAAAGCAAACGGTCATATTCGGGCATATACGGACATTGAGTCAATGTCCGATTATGTGTATTTGAAGATGTTAATGTCATTTTAACTGCGATAATGTCTGATTTTACGTGATAAGAATTAGAGAAATTCGCAGAACAAAATGAAATTGCAATAATATTTCGTGATTAATATCACGATAAAACACGATAGATAATTAATAGACAGTTTTCTTGAAATCAATCACTTTAAAAAAAAACATAAAGTAAGAGTATTTATCCCATATCATAATGCAACGCGTGTGAGGCGCTATGTTACAAGCTGAACGTTACAAAATGATTTGTAGCTATGTGCAACTGCATGGTTCTGCACTGGTTGCTGAGCTGTCAGCCATGTGTAAAGTCTCACAGGAGACTATCCGTCGTGATTTAAATTTGCTGGAGCGAAATAAAAAGCTGATCCGCAGCTTTGGCGGTGCCGTCTCGCTGAATGATTACGATGAACGGAGCCTCCCGGTGCAGGAGGCTTTCTATAATTCTCACACCATTGATCGGGCTGAGTCTTTACGTAAAAGAGCTGAAGAGCATCCCGACATAAAAATGAAACTGGCCAAAGCTGCTCTTCAATTCATTCATCCAGGTGACTGCATCCTGCTAGATAACAGCAGTACCTGCTGGTTTCTGGCACGACAAATTCCGGATATTGATATCACCGTGGTCACCAACTCGCTCACAATTATTCAGGCGCTTGCCTGCCGCGATAAGGTTCGGATCATCGGCTGTGGCGGTGAATACTCGGAGCGCCACGATGATTTCCATGGGCCGGTAGCCGAAAGTGCTATTCGTAACTTTCAGATTAATACTTTCTTTTTCTCCTGCCAGGGGCTGAATTTAGAAAATGGCATCCGTGATGGTAGTGAAATCAATGCCCGCTTAAAACAGGTAATGTTGCAGGTTTCCGGCAAGAAAATTCTGCTGGCCGACTCCAGCAAGTTTGATCAGTTCGCATTTTGCAAGATCTGTATGTTTGACGATATTGATATTTTAATCACGGATAAAGTGACCGAAGAAAGAAACTGGGGAACTAGCCAGAAATTTAACGTGATTGAGGTTGATAAATGATAAGCGGCGCTTAAATGAAATTTCTTCCTTACAAGAAATTTTATCTACGGATATTTTATTACGACCAACACCAGTGGAAGTTACAATATCATATTATAAAGAATTACATGCTATCTTTTTTATTTTAATAAGAATCAACATGTTAAATCATGTTGTCTATTGTTGTTTGCATCAATGATGTAACAAGGCACTAGCCAAAGCCGATTATAAGTTAAATATCCCCGTTGAGGACCTGATAATGAAAAAATTAATCATACCCTACGTAATTGCCTCACTGCTCACTTCTTTTTCCACCTGGGCTGATGACGCTGCGGTCCCGCAAAAAGCTAACAAGCCTTTTACTATGGGCGTGGTGGTGAAAGTTGGGGGAATTCCCTGGTTTAACGTGATGGAACAGGGAATTAAAGAAGAAGGTAACACCTTGGGTGTCAATGCTTGGCAGGTAGGGCCGACTACTGCCGACCCGGCCGAGCAGGTGCGTGCCATTGAAGATTTAATCGCCAAGAAAGTTGACGTGATTGGTGTGGTGCCAAATGATGCCAAGGTACTAGAGCCGGTGCTGAAACGCGCTCAGGAAGCGGGCATTAAGGTTATTACTCATGAATCACCGGCACAGGCCAATGCCGACTGGGACTTCGAACTGCTTGATACTCAGACGATGGGTGCTAACCATATGAAAGACATGGCCAAATGCATGGGTGAGGAGGGTAAATATGCCATGTTCGTCGGCAGCCTGACCGTTCCACTGGTTAATGACTGGGCCAACGCCGCCATCGCCTATCAGAAAGAACATTATCCGAAAATGCAGCTGGTTGAAGACCGTTTTGGCGTCGCCGAATCGGTCGATGACTCCATGCGTACAGCCAACGACCTGATGTCAAGACACAAAGATCTGAAAGGCATTATGTCCTTCGGTTCTCAGGGACCAATCGGTGCGGGTCGTGCCATTGATAAGCGTAAGAAAAACGATGCGATCTGCGTTTTCGGCACTTTCACGCCGGGCCAGGGTATCAAACTGCTGGAGAAAGGTGCCATCGACGGCGGCTATATATCTAACCCGATGATCGCCGGTAAAGTGTTTGTCCAGGTGGCTACCGCCATGATGAACGGCGAGCCAATCAAAGATGGCGTCAAACTGGGCAACATGGGCGTCATCAAAATCAAGGGAAATACTATCCTCAGCGATAACCCAGAAAAACTGGATCTGGAAAACACTAAACGTCTGGTAAAACTGGGCCTCTGACCATGAGCCATATTGCCGGAGCCCTACTGCTCCGGCAATATTCAACTCTGATACCAGGGAAAGAATCATGCTAAATAACAATGCCTCCGCGCTAATTACGTTGAATGCGCTGTCAAAGAGCTTTGGTGGTCATCAGGCATTAAAAAATATTACGCTGACACTGAATAAAGGCGAGGTCCACTGTCTGGCTGGGGCAAACGGCTGTGGTAAAAGCACTCTGATTAAAACGATCAGCGGCGTTTATGCCCCCGATATTGGCAGTGAAATCATTATTGATGACAAAGCGCACTCACGCCTCACACCAGGTCGTGCCCGAGATTTGGGCATTCAGGTTATCTATCAGGATCTGTCGCTGTTTCCCAATCTTACCGTCGCTGAAAATATTGCCTTCGAATATAATCTGAAGAGTTACTTCGGCTGGTTTAAGCACAAAAAACTGAAAGAAAAAGCACAGCAGACCCTAGACGAGTTGTCGTTCAATATCGACCCTGATGCACTGGTTCAGCATCTGCCAATCGCCCAGCGCCAGCAGATCGCTATTTGTCGCGCACTGGTGGCCGATGCCCGACTGGTGATTATGGATGAGCCCACCGCCTCGCTAACACGCACGGAAGTGAACCAGTTGCTGCGTACAGTGAATTACCTGCGGGATAAAAATATCACCGTGGTCTTCGTCAGCCATCGTCTCGATGAAGTAAAAGAGATTTCCGACCGCATCACTGTGATTCGCGATGGTGAAAAAATCGGCACCTGGGATGCCTCCTCGCTCTCAACCAGCAAAATTACTGAATTAATGACGGGATTAATCATTGAGCACCAGCAGAAACTGCCTAACGCCGAAACGAGCAAGGTGGTACTGGCGCTGAACAAGCTGAGCCGAAAAGGCCAGTTTGCCGATATCTCGTTGCAACTGCACCGTGGAGAAGTGCTGGGTCTGTGCGGGCTGTTGGGTTCTGGCCGCACCGAGCTAGCGCTGAGTCTGTTTGGCATCACCCATCCCGACAGCGGTGATATCCTGCTGGACGGTAAAAAAATTCGGATCAAAGACAACACCCAGGCACGAGAGATGGGCATAGCCTATGTATCGGAAGATCGCCTGACACTGGGCGCGATCCTGCCACAGTCAGTCGCCGACAATATGGTTATCGCCATTCTTGATGAGATTAAAACACCGTGGCATCTGCTCGATGAGCAGCGTAAAAACACACTGGTGCAGGCGTGGATTAACGATCTGGATATTAAAGTCAGCAACCTGGATAACCCCCTTTCGACCCTTTCAGGTGGTAATCAGCAGAAAGTCGTGCTGGCGAAATGGATCCTCACCCGACCAAAAGTTTTAATTCTCGATGCGCCAACCGTTGGCGTTGATATCGGCGCAAAAGACAGTATTTACAAACTTATTCACCGCCTTTCCGGCGTCGGTATTTCAGTACTACTGATCACCGATGAAGCCTCGGAAGCCTATTACAACTGTGATCGCGTACTACATATGAAGCAAGGCAGGATCGTTAATGAGTTAATTCCTTCAATGCTGAGCGAACATCAACTCGCGGAGGCTATCAATGGCTAACATTTTCAAAGTTCCCCGCTCAGTTGAAGGCTGGTTGGGCCTGGTTATCGTGTTAATGCTGGCGCTGTTTTCGATCTTAAGCAGTGAGTTTTTATCGATTCAGAACCTTTTGGATTTAACAGAAAGCTACGCCGTCACCGGAGTTTTCGCGCTGGGTTTATTTGTTGTACTGGTCACCGGCGGCATCGATATTTCCTTCGCTGCCGTGGCGTCCGTGGCTCAGTATTTCATTGCCTCGCTGCTGCTGAACGACGTAATTACCAGCCCGCTGCTGTGTATCGTGCTGGCGATTGTCTGCGGTGTAGTTTTCGGGTTGCTTAACGCCGTACTGATCTATTACCTCAATATCGTCTCTATCATTATCACCATCAGCATGCAGTCGCTACTGTTCGGCATGCTGATGTGGACCACCAACGGCCACAGTATCTACGACCTGCCAGACTGGTGGGTCAGCCAGCGTACTATCCTCCCCTTCGAATATGGCGGTGAGAGTTATCAGGTTGGTCTGCCAGTGATAGTAATGCTGGGCATGGCGTTGCTGACCTGGTTGCTGCTGAACAAAACCCATATTGGGCGACAGTTGTATGCCGTCGGCGGCAGCAACGAATCCGCACGTCGTATCGGTATTCGCGTCTCGGTGATCTATCTGTTCGCCTATGGCTACTTAGGCGCGGCGGCTGCGATTGGCGGCATGTTACAGGCGTACCGCATGAGCGAAGTCGTACCCAACGCCCTGGTCGGTGGCGAACTGGATGTGCTGGCCGCCGCGGTACTGGGCGGCGCCAGCCTCTCCGGCGGCAGAGGCTCGGTGACTGGCACGCTGATGGGCGTATTCCTGATCGGCATTCTGAAGAATGGTCTGAACCTGATAGGCGTTTCCAGCTATTTCGTCAACATCGTGATTGGCGTCGTTATCATCGCGGCTATCTGCGTCACCCACTATAAAAAGCGCAAAGAAACCGATGTCGGCTTCGTCTGATGGAGACTTTTCAATGAAAAATAAAACGTTTTTCCCTCTGGACGGCACCAGTACGGGGTTGCTTTGCATCTGTCTGCTGGCAACTATTGCCTTTTCGCTAGCCATGCCGGGCCGATTCCTTACCGAAAATACCTTTCTGAGCATTGCGTTTCAGCTGCCGGAACTGGGTCTACTGACTTTTGCGATGTTTGTACCAATGTTGAGCGGCGGCCTGAATCTGTCAATTATCGGTACAGCTAATCTTACCAGCCTGTTTATGGCCTGGCTGCTGATCCACTATGTTCCAGTTGATGCTCACGTTGGCGTACAACTGATGTGGCTGATGCTGGCGCTGCTGGGTGCGGCGGTGATTGCAGTAATCATCGGCATCCTGACCGGGCTGATGATCTCCCGCATCGGCGCGCACCCGATTCTAGTGACACTCGGTAGCATGACCATTATCAGCGGTATCGGCGTGTATCTGACCAAAGGCGCGGCACTGAGCGGCATGCCACCGGTGGTACGCAGCATGGGATCGGAGGTAATTTTTGGGATCCCGGTACCGCTGATTATTTTTATCGTCGCCAGCGCGTTTTTAGCACTGCTGCTGGGCAGAACTCGGCTGGGTAAAAACATCTATATGTGCGGCAGCAACATCAATGCCACCTGGTTCAGCGGGATTCGTACCGATCGCATCATGATGGCGATTTATGCCATCTCCAGCCTGCTGTGCGTGCTGGCGGGACTGATCATGATGGCACGTTTCAACTCGGCACGCATGGGCTACGGCGACTCTTACCTGCTACTGACCGTGCTGGCTATTGTGCTGGGTGGAACAGACCCATTTGGCGGCACTGGCAAAGTTATTCATGTGTTCTGCGCGCTACTGGTGTTGCAGGTGATCGCCACCGGACTGAGCCTGGCTGGGGTCAGCCTGCACTTCAATCTAGCGGTATGGGGCATCACGCTGATTTTTGCCCTGGCGTTCAAATTCTGTAAAAACCAATGGCAGGCTCAGCGAGCAATGAAGCTTAACCGCAAAAAGTACCAGCAGCTGCAGACAACTCGTGGGAGAGACAATGCGTAAACATCCATTAGGAATTTATGAAAAAGCGCTGCCAAAAGGGAGCAGTTGGCTGGAGAAGCTGGCCGTCGCAAAATCCTGCGGTTTTGATTTCGTCGAAATGTCGGTTGATGAAAGCGATGAGCGGCTGGCTCGTCTGGACTGGACGCCGGTGCAACGCATGGCGATACTCCAGGCCATACAGCAGACCGGTGTGCGTATTCCCACCCTGTGCCTGTCGGCTCACCGCCGTTTCCCCTTCGGCAGCCACGATGCGCAGATCCGTCAGCAGGCATATACCATTATGACCAAAGCAGTACAGCTGGCGCAGGATCTGGGTATCCGCACCATTCAACTGGCCGGTTACGATGTTTATTACGAATCACAGGACGACGGAACCATCGCCCGTTTTGAAGACGCCATCGCCAGGGCTGTTGAGCTAGCCGCCGGAGCACAGGTAATGTGCGCGGTAGAAATCATGGATACGCCGTTTATGAACTCGATCAGTAAATGGCAAGCGCTGAACGAAAAAATTCGTTCACCCTGGTTCACCGTCTATCCCGACCTCGGCAACCTGACAGCCTGGGGCAATGAGGTTGAGCGCGAACTGGCCACAGGAATCGATCGTATTGCAGCCATCCACCTGAAAGATACCCTGCCGGTAACTCCGGACTCTCCGGGACAGTTTCGTGATGTACCGTTCGGCGCAGGCTGTGTTGACTTCGTGCAGTGTTTTAAGACCCTACGCCGCCTGAACTATCGTGGCACATTCCTGATTGAAATGTGGACGGAGAATGCGGATGACCCCCTACTGGAAATCATCCGCGCCCGTCAGTGGATTGAAGAGAAAATGCAACTTGCAGGCTGGGGAGCACACGCTACGCAGCACAATCCGGAGGCCATATGAGTCACTACTATATGGGTATTGATTTAGGCGGTACGGTAACCAAAGCAGGAATTTATACCGCGGACGGTCAAGAAGTTAACGTTATTGAGCTGGCCGTGCCGCTGCTTAGTGCTCAGTTGGGATTCTGCGAACGGGATATGACTGAACTATGGTCGGCCACCTGTCAGGTTATCCGCCAGGTGCTGACAAAAAGCGGTATTGCAGCAGAGGCGATTCACGGCGTGAGTTTTTCTGCCCACGGCAAAGGGCTTTACCTGGTTGATAAACAAGGCCAGCCAATACGTCATGGTATTGTATCTTCTGACTCGCGGGCACAGTCGCTGGTGAGGCGCTGGAAAATGGAGGGGCGTGACAGAGAGGCTTACAGCTACAGTCTGCAACAGCTGTGGCCATCCCACCCTGCGGCGCTGCTAGGCTGGCTGAAAGAGTACGAGCCAGATAGCTATCAGCGCTCAGGCTACATCTTGATGGTTCACGACTATATCCGCGCCTGTCTGACCGGTGAATTTGCCTGCGAAGAGACCAACATCTCCGGTAGTAATCTGTTCAACCAGCAGACAGGGGAGTTTGATCGCACCGTGTTTACTCTCTTTGGCATTGAAGAGATGGTGGATAAGGCTCCGCCGGTCATTGGCTCCGCCGAGCGTGCCGGATACGTGACGCCACAGGCCGCTGCGTTGTGCGGTTTAACAGCAGGGACACCGGTATTCGGTGGGCTGTTTGATGTGGTCGGCGCGGCACTGACTTCGGGCACCCACGACAGCCACTGTCTAAGTGCTGTCGCAGGCACCTGGAGTATTGCCACCCGCGTGTTTGATCATATTGAGACCTCTGCTTATCCCTATGTCTGGGGAAAATACTGCATTCCCGGCACCTTCTTCGTTCATGAAGGCAGTCCGACCTCTGCCAGCAATCTCGCATGGTTTGTACAGCAATTCTTCCCGGATCTGCCGGACAGTTATCAGCAGCTCAATCAATGGGCGCAGGACGGCTACGAGAAAGATATCGACATTCAATTTTATCCGTGGCTGTACGGTTCCAACTTCCACGACAGCCTGCACGGCGGCTTCCTCGGCTTAAGTGGTCACCACAGCCGGAAAGATATGGTTTATGCGATTTATCAGGGTATCGTTTTTTCGCATTTACTGCATCAGGACCGTATACAAGCACTAACCCCAAGCAGCGAAGTCATTCGCTTTACCGGTGGTCCGACTCATTCGAATATCTGGATGCAGATGTTCTGCGACGCCAGTAATCTTCCGCTGGAGATAGTGAACGTGAAACAATCCGGCTGTCGCGCCGCCGCAATTTGCGCGGCGGTGGGTGCCGGAGAATATGAGAATTTCCAGACTGCGATGAAGCACTGCCAGCCTCCCATTGTCCGCCTGGAGCCAAACTCAGCCAGACATACGATGCTAAGAAAACGCTTTGAGCAATTTAAGCGGATTGCCGCCGCATTAAGTGAAGCATATGGAAAAAACTAACCTTGGAGTGACCTCGCACCAACGATGCGGGGAGCGGTCTGTCCTTCTCGCACCATGGGATAATCAAAAAAGTTGAGTCAATTGTTTACTCACCACTTCGTCATACCAGCTTTTTTAATGGAATAGTCGCCCCTACATCTTGTGCCACTGTGGGACGATACATCGTCACATTTGATAATACGGGTCGTCCCGTAACCAAGCATAAATTCAGAATCCCCAACTGGCGCACTGACAACAAAATCCTCGTCAATTGTAGCTCCGTCACCTTCTAGCTGGATGTTCAACAAGGCTGACCTCGACCCCATGCAGGGGCGCGGCGCTCCATGCTACCGCGGCCCTGGCCACCGCCGCCGCTGGTGGATAAACAGGGGCGACGAGGCGCCCCAAAGTCCAGGATGGCGCGCCTAGCTTAAGGAGAAGAAGATGCCGGCGATGACGGCACTCATCAAGTTGGAGCAGGTGGCGGCCAGCACGGTTCGTAGACCGTAACGGGCGATAAAGGCGGAGCGGGAGGGGCAAAGCGTGCCGAGGCCGCCGATCAGGATCCCCATGGAGGCCAGGTTGGCAAAGCCGCATAGGGCAAAACTGATGATCACCTTGGATTTCTCCTCCAGCACCTGCAGGCCGGCCGCGCTCACCACACTGCTCTCCTTAAGATAGGGGGCGAAATCGCTGTAGGCCACAAACTCGTTCACCACCAGCTTCTTGCCGATCATGGCCCCGGCGATACCGATGTCCGCCAAGGGTACGCCGAGCAGGAACGCGAGCGGCGAGAAGATCCAGCCGAGGATCAGCTCAAGCGAGAGCGGCATACCCATCATCTCTCCCGCCCCCGCCAGCAGCGTGTTGACCAGCGTCACCAAGCCGATCATCGCGATCAGCATGGCGCCGATAGCGGCCGCCAGCTTGAGGCCGCTACTGGCCCCCTCGCCCGCCGCTGCCAGCAGGTTCTCAGGCTTATGTCCATCAAACTGAATGCTGTTGTCGAAGACATAGTTCGGCTGCGTGGTCTCGGGAACGATCAGCTTGGCAAACAGCAGCCCGCCCGGCGCCGCCATAAAGGAAGCGGCCAGCAGATATTGCATGTTCACGCCCATCATGGCGTAACCCGCCAGCACGGTACCCGAGACCGAGGCCATGCCGCCACACATCACCGCGAAAAACTCAGAGTCGCTCATTTTGGGCATATAGGGCTTTACCACCAACGGCGCCTCGCTCTGACCGACGAAGACATTGGCCACCGCCGACATGGATTCGGTCTGGGAGGTGCCGAGCAGGCGAGCCATGGCACCGCCGATGAAACGGATCACCATTTGCATGACGCCCAGGTAGTAGAGCACGGCAATCAGTGCCGAGAAGAAGACCACCAGCGGCAACACATTCAGGGCAAAGACAAAGCCGATGCCCTCTACCGAGAAGTTGACCAGGTTGCCAAACAGGAAGTGAATACCCGACTTGCCGCTTGATAACACCACCTCGACGCCATGCGCCATCCCCTCCAGCGCCCGCCGCCCCAACGGCACGTACAGCACTAGGGCACCGATGGCGACCTGCAAGAGCAGGGCCAGTCCCACCGTACGCAAGCGAATGGCCCGGCGGTTGGTCGATGCGAGCACGGCGATGAGGATTAACGCCGCAATACCGAGAAATCCTGCTGCAAACATAACTGGCCTCCTTGTCTTGCTCTACCTACTGGAAGTGGTGGCGGATAAACGCATCGATGAGGCGAATAAAATCCGTTTCCGCCAGTTTGGCGCACCTGAGGGTCTGCTCATGGGAAAGCTGCACGTCGCCGAGCCCCTCCGCCATGTTGGTGATGGCGCAGATGGCCAATACCGCTAAACCGCAATGGGCAGCGCTCACCACCTCGGGCACCACCGACATGCCGACCACGTCACCGCCCATGCGCTGCATCATGCGGATCTCGGCGGCGGTCTCGAAGCAGGGGCCACTGTAGGAGACGAACACGCCCTGGTTGACGGCAATCCCCTCTCGTTCGGCCAGGGCCAAGGCCTCGTCGCGTAAGGTCTTATCATAGGCGTTAGCCAGGCTGAAAAAGCGCGGACCGTAGGCCTCGTCGTTAGCGCCAGTCATCGGAGTGCCCGGCATGGTATTGATATGATCATTAAAAATGACCAGCGAACCGACGCCGATACGCTCCGGCCGCAAAGAGCCGGCGGCATTGGTCACTAGCAGTAACTCGCAGCCGAGGCGTTTAAAGGTGCGCACCGGGGTGGTCATCACCTTCATGGTTTCGTGTTCGTAGTAATGGCCGCGCCCCTTCATGCAGATCACCTCCACCCCGTGCAGCTTACCTAGGGCCAGTTCGCCGCTATGTCCAACGACGGTACTGACCGGGAAGCCATCCAACGCCTCGTAGGGGATGACGACCTTCTCCTCTAGCGCATCGGCTAACACGCCGAGGCCGGAGCCGAGGATCATGGCCGCGCGGGGGGCAAAGCCGGGTTTGTGTGCGAGAATGGTGGCGACGGCGTTGAGAACCGGATCGTGTGGCATACGCTATACCTCTTGAGGGTGTAAATGAGACGTTGAGCTCACTCTAGGAGAGGTACTGGCAGATAAAAATCGCTAAAATCGGTCTAACTATCCCGATTTTCGGCACAATAAAGCCACGGAGAGCGGCCGAAAATGGGATTGACACGCTAAGGTCAGGTTGATGGGTGCCGTTTGGCGGCCATTTATCCCCAGATTGCAGAAAAACTTAAGTAAAAAATGCAGGCAACGGTGTGAGGCAGCGCGGGAATCGCCCGCGCACCGATCCGCAAACCGGCGCCCTCGGCGCTGTGATCTTTGACCGGGATCGCACCGGCGTCTCCCATCCACGAGAGCAGGAGATCCGTCCATTGTCCCTCGACAACCACTGGCGCGATCGCGTCTCCCTCAAGATGTTACGCTACTTTCACGCGGTGGCCAGCCACGGCCACTTCAGCCGAGCCGCCGAGCGGCTCAATGTCTCCAAGTCGCCGCTTAGCGCCCAGATCCGGGAGCTCGAATCCCTGCTGGGCGTAGCGCTGTTCGATCGCCATACCCGCCAAGTAAGCCTCACCCCGACCGGCCATCTGCTGCTGACCGAATGCACCCTGTTGTTCGACATGCTGGAGAGTAGCCTCAACCGGGTGGTACAGGCGGGGCGCAGAGAGCGCAACCAGATCCGCATCGGGCTGATCAGCACCGTTTTCTGGGCCGGCTTTGGTGAGGTGATCCGTCAGTGCCATCAACGCTACCCCGAGTTGCAGATCAGCTTTACCGAGCTCTCTCCAGAACGGCAAAAGCAGGCGCTGCTCAGCAGGGAGATCGATCTCGGCCTGGCCCGCTTCGCCGACACCATCAATATTCACCCACTATTGGCCGAGAGCCTCTATCGCGAGTCGATGATAGTAGTAGTATCGGACGAACATCCCCTACGCGATCGCAAGCGCGTCTCCTTGACCGAGCTCGCGGGGGAAGCCTTCGTATTGATGAGTCGCACCAACTCCGCCTCGACCAACCTCATCATCAACTCTTGCCTGATGGAGGGCTTCTACCCCCGGCTCAATCAGGAGGTGGTCGAACCCAACACACTGATGGCGGTGGTAGCCACCAGTCAGCAGGTGGCGCTGGTACCGGCCAGCTACAGCCGCCAGAAGTGGCCCCATGTGCGTTTTATCCGCCTCCAACAAGCCATTCCCGCCGACCTCTGCGTGCTCTACGCCTCCACCGACGAGGCGCCCCCCGCGGCAACGGCGCTGCGACATGTCATCGACACCATGGATGAGCTTATCAATGAGGGGTAACGCCGGGACGCGATCTAACGATTGCCACCTAAGGCATTTCCCGTAACTGTGCGCGGCGTCAACGCTCACGACCCGTTACGGCACACGCTCTAGTGTAATGGCCCCACCCTAAGCATCTGATAGCCATCACACAGAGACTTGATTCGGCGCCCAGCAATCCCTAGAGGCCGGCGGGCGCCCCTTCTCTGCCTACCGTCACGCGACCCTTCACAATGAGACGCCGCCCTTGCCGGAACATGATGCGCCGCTGAGAAACCGCCGGCGCAAACGCCGATAATCAGGGTTATCTGCGCCGAACCACCGGGATACCTGCATGCGCTTTCTAAGAGGGTTATACCCACGACGATTACGTAATCAAATGATACTCATGGCGATCCTGATGGTCATCGTGCCGACGTTGTCGATTGGCTATATCGTCGAGATCGAGGGGCGCTCCGCGGTGCTGGCCGAAAAAGAGAAAAAGCTGGCCGCCATCGTCCAACTGCTCGACCAGGCGCTGGGCGAACGCCTAGACCATTTCGCGGCGCTGCCGCGCGCTGAACGTATCCGGGCGCTGAATGCCGAGCTCAGCCCCATCACCGAGCGCATCACCCAGGCGTTTCCCGGCATCGGCGCGGGCTACTACAGCAAAACGCTGGATGCGATTATTACCTATGCTCCTTTCGCGCTGTATCAAAGCAACGTCGGCGTGACCATTGCCGCCGACCACCCTGGACGCGAAGTGATGCGCAGTGATACGCCGCTCGTCTTTTCCGGCCGCCAGGTGCGCGGCGATATTCTCAACTCAATGCGCCCCATTCGGCGAGGCGGTGAAGTGACGGGCTATATCTGGGCCAATGAGTTGACGCAGGATATTCACCGCCAAGCCAGGCAAATGGATCTGCGCATCATGGCGGTGCTGGCGGCGGGCCTGCTGTGTAGCCTGCTGCTGATCGTCCTCTTTTCACGGCGTTTCAGCGCCAATATCGACATCATCACCGAGGGGCTCTCGACGCTGACGCATAAAACGTCGGCGCCGCTCCCCGAGCTGCCCGGCGAACTGGGGCAAATCAGCCGCAGTGTCAACGCGCTGGCGCAAACGCTGCGTGAGACCAAGACCCTTAACGATCTGATTATTGAAAACGCCGCCGACGGAGTAATCGCCATCGACAGGCTGGGCGCGGTCACCACCATCAATCCCGCGGCAGAGGCCATTACCGGCTATACGCTGGATGAGCTGGTCGGGCAGCCCTACGCCGCCCTGTTCTCCGATTCTCATTTCGCCAGTCCGGTGCTGGATACCCTGGCGCACGGTACCGCACACCTGGCGCAAGAGGTCAGCTTCCCGGCGCGTCATCGAACCATTGAGCTCAGCGTCACCACCAGCCGCATCCACAATCCCCATGGCGAACTAATGGGAGCACTGGTGATTTTTTCCGACCTGACCGCTCGCAAAGAGGCCCAGCGCCGCCTGGCACAAACCGAAAGGCTTGCCACGCTGGGCGAGTTGATGGCCGGCGTCGCCCATGAGGTGCGCAATCCGCTGACTGCCATCCGCGGCTACGTGCAGATCATCCGCCAACAGACTACCTTGCCTGCACATCAAGAGTACCTGTCCGTGGTACTAAAAGAGATTGACTCTATTAATAAAGTTATTCAGCAGCTGCTCGACTTTTCCCGGCCGCGGCAAAGCCAGTGGCAGCGGGTGTCGCTCAATGCGCTGATCGAAGAGGCGCTGATCCTGGTGCAAACCTCCGGGGTTCAGGCGCGGATCACCTTCCACTGTGAGCTAGATAGGACACTGCCGGCGATCGTGGCCGATCGCGAGCTGATCAAGCAGGTGCTACTGAACATCTTAATCAATGCCGTGCAGGCCATCAGCGCGCGTGGCGAGATTCGCATACGTACCCAACAACGCACTCCCACACAGCAGACGGTGACGATAGAAGACAGCGGCTGCGGTATCGATATCGCGCTACAGAAAAAAATCTTCGATCCCTTCTTCACCACCAAGGCCTCGGGGACCGGCCTGGGGCTGGCGCTGAGCCAGCGCATCATCAACGCCCACTCGGGGGATATTGACGTGGTCAGCACGCCAGGAGGCGGTTCGACCTTTACCCTCACATTACCGCTCAATCCACCGGAGAGCCCAGCAGAATGAAAGCCCGCTACCGTATTCTCATCGTGGATGACGAAGATAACGTGCGTCGCATGCTCACCACCGCGTTGACGCTCCAGGGACATGAAACACTCACCGCCAGCCACGGTGCCGAAGCGCTGCAACGCTTTACTGACACACCGCCGGACGTGGTGCTGATGGATATCCGCATGCCGACCATGAACGGGATCGATGCCCTGAAAATCATGCGCACCCGGCGTCCACGCACCCCCGTCATTCTGATGACCGCCTACGCCGAGGTAGAGACCGCCATCGAGGCGCTGCGCAGCGGCGCATTCGATTATGTGATCAAACCCTTCGATCTGGATGAACTGAACTTATTGATCCAACGCGCGCTGCAGCTGCAAGCGATGAAGCAGGAGATCCGCAGCCTGCATCAGGCCCTGAGCACCAGCTGGCAGTGGGGGCATATCCTGACCAACAGCCCGCACATGATGGAGATTTGCAAAGACACCGCGAAAATTGCCCTTTCGCAAGCCAACGTACTGATCAGCGGAGAGAGTGGAACCGGCAAAGAGCTGATTGCCCGCGCCATTCACTACGGCTCGCGCCGGGCAAACGGCCCGTTTATCAAGATCAACTGCGCCGCCCTGCCGGAGTCGCTGCTGGAAAGCGAGCTGTTCGGCCATGAGAAGGGCGCATTCACCGGCGCACAGGCCCTGCGCCAGGGCCTGTTTGAGCGCGCCCACCGGGGAACCCTACTGCTGGATGAAATCGGCGAAATGCCGCCGCTGTTGCAGGCCAAGCTGCTGCGGATCCTGCAGGAAAGGGAGTTCGAGCGCGTCGGGGGACACCAAACCATTCGGGTAGATATCCGCATCGTGGCCGCCACCAACCGAGATTTGCAGGCAATGGTGCGCGAGGGAAGCTTCCGTAACGATCTCTTTTATCGCCTGAACGTCATTCATCTACAGTTGCCACCACTGCGCGAACGGCGACAGGATATCGCCCTGCTCGCCAACCATTTCTTACAAAAATTCAGCGCAGAGAATCAGCGCGATATGATTGAGATCGATCCTGCCGCCATGTCGCTGCTCAACGCCTGGCCCTGGCCGGGCAATATCCGCGAGCTCTCCAACGTCATTGAGCGCGCGGTGGTGATGAGCACCGGCGCAGTCATTTTTGCCGACGATCTGCCGACCCCGCTGCAGCGACCCGTCAGCGGCGGCAGTACCAACACTCCCCCGCCCGGCGAGCGCAATCTGAAAGAGGAGATCAAGCGCGAGGAGCGGCGCATCATCAGCGAAGTGCTCGAGCAGCAGGAGGGAAACCGCACCCGCACCGCCCTCATGCTAGGCATCAGCCGCCGCGCCCTGATGTACAAACTGCAGGAGTACGGCATCGATCCGGCCGGGAGCTAGGACGTGACCCGTAACCGTGCGCGGCGTCGACGCTCACGACCCGTTACGGAACTCGCCCTAGGCGCCGCCCATAGCGACGGCGCACCGAGCACGACCAGAATCTGCTATGCAGAATTTTGCACAGTGCGCAAAGCGCTGCACAGTACGCCTGCTCACCGCCGCGCGGCGGCATCAAACATAATTCATATTATTCAATAAGATATTCAATAATTCTCTCCTCCGGCCACTCTGGCATTCGGCTTGCTATTCCCTGTTCGTACTCACATTCGTGTAAGCAACAGGGAACAATAATGAAAACCAAACTAATTACCTTACAGAGTGCCGCCACACTGTTTCGCGACGGCATGACCATTATGGTGGGCGGTTTTATGGGCGTAGGCAGTCCACCCCGCCTGATTTCGGCCCTGCTGGAGTCCGGCGTCAGGGACCTGACCCTGATCGCCAACGATACCGCCTTTGTCGATACGGGCATCGGCCCACTGATCGTCAACGGGCGGGTCAGCCGTGTCATCGCCTCCCACATCGGCACCAACCCGGAAACCGGGCGGCGCATGATTGCCGGGGAGATGGCGGTTCAGCTGGTTCCACAGGGCACCCTGATTGAACAGATCCGCTGCGGCGGCGCCGGACTCGGCGGTTTCCTGACCCCCACCGGCGTCGGCACCGTCGTCGCCGAGGGCAAACAAACCCTAGAGCTCGACGGAAAAACCTGGCTGCTGGAGCGCCCGTTGCGCGCCGATCTGGCGCTGATCCGCGCCCATCATGCCGACCCCCTGGGTAACCTGACCTATCAGCTCAGCGCCCGCAACTTTAACCCGCTGATTGCTCTCGCCGCCGACATCACCCTGGCTGAGCCGGACGAACTGGTGGAGACCGGCGCGCTGCTGCCCGACCACATCGTTACGCCCGGCGCGGTCATCGACCATATCATCCTACCTCAGGAGAATAAATAATGGATGCGAAACAGCGTATTGCGCGCCGCGTGGCGCGAGAGCTGCACGATGGCGACATCGTCAATCTGGGCATTGGCCTGCCGACAATGGTCGCCAACCATCTGCCGCAGGGCATCCACATCACCCTGCAATCGGAAAACGGATTCCTGGGACTGGGGCCGATCACCACTACCCACCCCGACCTGGTGAACGCCGGGGGACAGCCCTGTGGGATCCTGCCGGGCGCAGCCATGTTCGACAGCGCGCTATCGTTCGCCCTGATCCGCGGCGGCCACGTGGACGCCTGCGTACTGGGCGGACTGCAGGTCGATGAACAGGCCAACCTCGCCAACTGGGTAGTTCCCGGCAAAATGGTGCCGGGCATGGGGGGAGCGATGGATCTGGTCACCGGGGCACGCAGAGTGATCATCGCGATGGAACACTGCGCCAAGGATGGATCGGCCAAAATTCTCCGCCGCTGCACCATGCCCCTCACCGCCCGCCATGCAGTGCATGTGCTGGTTACCGAACTGGCGGTATTCCGCTTTACGGACGGCAAAATGTGGCTGACCGAACTCGCCGCAGGGTGCGATCTGACCACCCTGCGCGCGAAGACCGAGGCCCATTTTGACGTCGCTGCCGATCTGCTGATCATGCGAGGTGACGCATGATTGGCCGCATCTCACGCTTTATGGCCCGCTTCGTCAGCCGCTGGCTGCCCGATCCGCTGATTTTCGCCATGCTGCTAACCCTGCTGACTTTCGGCGTCGCACTGTGGCTGACGCCGCAAACGCCGCTGACCATGGTGCGCTTCTGGGGTGACGGCTTCTGGAACCTGCTGGCGTTCGGCATGCAGATGGCGCTGATCATCGTGACGGGCCATGCGCTGGCGAGCTCCGCCCCGGTGAAAAGCCTGCTGCGCACCGCCGCGTCGGCCGCCAAGACTCCCGCCCAGGGCGTGATGCTGGTGACCTTTTTTGGCTCCGTCGCCTGCGTCATCAACTGGGGATTTGGGCTGGTGGTGGGAGCGATGTTTGCCCGCGAGGTCGCCCGGCGCGTGCCGGGTTCCGACTACCCACTGCTGATCGCCTGCGCCTACATCGGCTTCCTGACCTGGGGCGGCGGGTTTTCCGGCTCAATGCCCCTGCTGGCGGCCACGCCGGGTAACCCGGTGGAGCATATCGCCGGGTTAATCCCGGTCAGCGATACCCTCTTCACCGGCTTTAACCTATTTATCACCCTCGCCCTGATCGTGGTGATGCCCTTTATTACCCGCCTGATGACCCCCAGGCCGTCGGAGGTCGTCAGCATCGATCCGGCCCTGCTGCAGGAGGAGGCCGATTTCCAAAAAAGATTACCGGCCGATGCTCCCCCGTCGGAGAAGCTGGAAGAGAGCCGGACGCTGGCACTGATCATCGGCGCGCTGGGCATCGCCTATCTGGGGATCTACTTCGTCGAAAAGGGCTTCAACATCACCATCAACACCGTCAACATGATGTTTATGATCGCCGGTCTGCTGCTGCACAAAACGCCGATGGCCTATATGCGCGCCATCAGCGCCGCCGCGCGTAGCACCGCCGGCATTCTGACTCAGTTCCCGTTCTATGCCGGGATCCAGCTGATGATGGAGCACTCCGGCCTCGGTGGCCTGATCACCGAGTTCTTCATCAACGTGGCCAATAAGGACACCTTCCCGCTGATGACCTTCTTCAGCTCTGCGCTGATCAACTTTGCCGTACCGTCCGGCGGCGGCCACTGGGTCATTCAGGGGCCGTTCGTCCTACCCGCCGCGCAAACCCTGGGGGCCGATCTCGGTAAATCGGTGATGGCCATCGCCTACGGTGAGCAGTGGATGAACATGGCGCAGCCCTTCTGGGCGCTCCCCGCCCTGGCCATCGCCGGGCTCGGGGTCCGCGACATCATGGGCTACTGCATCACCGCCCTGCTGTTCTCCGGGATCATTTTTGTCATCGGTCTGACCCTGTTCTGACCGCGCCCTCTCCCCTTTTTGAAGGAAAAGAAGATGAAAAATTGTGTCATCGTCAGCGCGGTACGTACCGCCATTGGCAGCTTCAACGGTGCCTTGTCAGCCATGGGCGCCGTCGATCTGGGCGCCACGGTCATCAGGGCCGCCCTGGAACGTGCCCGCCTCGACCCGCAGCGGGTGGATGAGGTGATCATGGGCAACGTGCTACAGGCCGGTCTGGGGCAAAACCCGGCGCGTCAGGCGCTGCTACGGGCTGGCCTCAGCGAGGCGGTCTGCGGTTTTACCGTCAACAAAGTCTGCGGATCGGGGCTTAAAAGCGTGGCGCTGGCCGCCCAGGCCATTCAGGCGGGCCAGGCGCAGGCGCTGGTCGCCGGCGGCATGGAAAACATGAGTCAGGCGCCGTACCTGCTGAGTGCAAAGGCGCGCTGGGGCTACCGCCTCGGCGACGGCACGCTGACCGACGTCATCCTGCAGGATGGTCTGCTGTGCGCCACCCACGGCTACCCGATGGGGATCACCGCCGAAAACATCGCCCGCGAATACGGCATCAGCCGTGAGATGCAGGACGCGCTGGCCCTGCACTCCCAACAAAAGGCGGCCAGCGCCCTCCAACGCGGCGCGTTTCAGGCCGAGATCGTCCCGGTCAGCGTGACATCGCGTAAAAAAACCACCCTCTTTGAGCGCGACGAATTCCCCAAAACCGACTCCACGGCAGAAGGGCTTTCCACCCTGCGCCCGGCGTTCGATAAGGCTGGCAGCGTCACCGCCGGCAACGCTTCGGGGATCAACGACGGCGCGGCGGCGCTGGTGGTGATGGAGGAAAGCGCCGCCCGGACGGCGGGACTGACGCCGCTGGCGCGGATTAAGGGCTATGCCAGCGCGGGCGTCGCACCGGCGCTGATGGGGATGGGACCGGTCCCCGCCACCCAGAAGGCATTGCGCCAGTGTGGGCTGCAGATGGCCGACATCGATCTGATTGAGGCCAACGAAGCCTTTGCCGCGCAGTTCCTGGCCGTCGGCAAGACGCTGGGGCTGGATGCCGAGAGGGTGAACGTCAACGGCGGCGCCATCGCGCTGGGTCACCCCATCGGCGCCAGCGGCGCCCGGATCCTGGTCACCCTGCTGCACGCGCTCTCCGCCCGGGATAAAACCCTGGGGCTGGCGACGCTGTGCATCGGCGGCGGCCAAGGGATCGCCCTGATCGTGGAGAGGATCAACTAAAACCAAACCGGGCGCGCGTCGACGCGCCCATAGGCCTGCCCGACCTCCCCGCCCCGTGTCCAGGCAGCCGGCACACTTTTGCCTAGGCGCCCACCCCGCGCGGGCACGGTCCAGTCCGCCATCGCCGCAGCCGGTGATCGCCGTCCTGGATACCAAGTGGAAACTGCTTGACCCCATCTTGGCCAATGGCTCTGATCAATATGCGCTACAACAGAGCGATTTCTATCAGATGTTTGCCTATGGTCATCATTATTTTGATCAGCAGATTACTGTGCGGGAGATGTTCCTGGTGTACCCGGCACATGCCAATTTTGCCCCGATCGCGCAGCACTTTGCGTTCCCTACGCCAGGTAAACAGCCTTTACGTTTATGGATGGTCCCTTTTGTCATCGATAAGGTTAATCCTCGCCTGGCGTTACCGGAGGCGAGCCGGTTGTATCAAGCTTGCGCCAAGTCGTATTGATTTGAGGGATAAGAGTTTCTCTCCCGCCTCGTTGACGCGAGGGAGAGAGGCCGCCCTGAGGGTGTGGACAACCGTACCCGCCCTGGCGTCTTTCCCTGCGCCGATCCGCACGACACCACGACACCACGACACCACGACACCACGACACCACGACACCACGACACCACGACCAGATTGTTTATATTAAATTAAAAACAAATCAATAAGTTAAAATGAAACCCACCCTCAGCTATCTATAAATACAGCATAAACGACTCTTTTAAGGTGGCCTTTTCCGATAACCAACGTTACTGTTTCCCTGTCTGCGCGAAGTAAAGGATTAACATGTATCACGACATCAGCCATCTGCTCTCCCGCCTTATTCACGGCCCCACGCCACTGCACCAGATCTATTTTGCCAACACCAACGGAGCGACGCCGGAGTTGGCTTACCGGGTCAATTTCCCACGGTTGGAGATCGTGTTGGAGGGCGAATTTTTTGATCGCAGCCTCGTCGAGGCTGACGCGCCGCTGGCCGCGGGCGATGTCCTGTATATTCCCTCGGGGAATTGGAACTTCCCGCAATGGCAAACGCCAGTCACGACGCTCAGTATCTTATTCGGCAAGCAGCAGCTCGGTTTCAGCGTTGTGCACTGGGATGGCCATCGGCATCAAAATATGACGAAACAGCATGTCGCCCGACGTGGGCCGCGCATCGGTTCGTTCCTGCTACATACGCTTAATGAGATGCAGATGCAGCCTCAGGAGCAACAAACCGCCAGGCTCATTGTCGCCAGCCTGTTGAGCCATTGCCGTGATCTGCTAGGCAGCCAGATCCAGACGGCATCGCGTAGTCAGGCGCTATTTGAGGCTATTCGCGACTATATCGACGAAAATTACCCCTTGCCGCTCACCCGAGAGTCGGTCGCACAGGTATTTTATGTTTCACCTAACTATCTATCTCACTTGTTTCAGAAAGTAGGATCCATCGGCTTCAACGAATACCTGAACGCCACGCGCCTAGAGCATGCCAAGGCGCTGCTGAAGGGATATGACCTGAAGGTGAAGGAGGTCGCGCACACCTGCGGCTTTGTTGACAGCAACTACTTCTGCCGCCTGTTTCGCAAAAATACCGAGCGGTCACCGTCAGAGTACCGTCGCCAGTATCACAGCCAACTGACAGAAAAAGCGGTCACTCCAGAATAAGGTGGGTCTGGTGCGGCGCCGCAAGGAGTTTACGCACGGCGCCCATCACCCGCTGAGGTTCCCGCAGAAAAGCGCTGATACCTGATCGGACATAGCCGCAGTGGGTGAAACGATCCGCCCCCACCAGCTCAATATCGGTGAGTAGTATCACCCCATCTGCGCGGCTGATCTCCTCTGGTGTTAACGGATTCTCGATGCCGAGTGCGCCCTGAGTCTCAATCTTAACGCTCCACTTCTCCTGCTGACACAGCTTCTCCAACCGCTCCGCGGCCATATAAGTATGTGCGACGCCACTCACGCAAGCGGTCACCGCCACCAGATGTCGTACCGGTGCGATCGCCATGTTAACCTCCTAGGGTTACCTGAAAACCCGCGCGCTCCGCCATTTCACGCGCCTGCGCCAGCACTGAGGCCGATGGCTCAGGGACCGCCGCCATCGCCCACTCCCGCCCCAGCAAGCGATATTTTGCTTCGCCATACCGATGAAACGGTAATAGATGTACCTGTTGGATGCCGAGTGATGTCAGCAGCGTCAACGCTTGTCTCATGTTCTCTGTCGTGAGCGTATAGCCCGGAATTAACGGCAAACGTGGGATGACGTTGATGCCTTCCCGGACTAGCACGCGCAAATTTTCCAGCACCCGCGGCTGGTTCATATTCACCACCTCGCGCGCCTGAGACGCATTCATTATTTTGAGATCAAACAACACCTCATCGCACGCTTGTGCCAGCGGTAACAGGCGGCTGATCGGGGCGTCTCCGGCGGTTTCGACGGCGCAATGGATGCCGAGTCGCTGCAAGCGCCGTAAAAACTGGCCGGCGAACGCGGCCTGCATCAACACCTCGCCACCGGAGAGGGTGACACCGCCGCCGGAGGCACGAAAGAAGATATCATCTTTCAGCACCTCGCGTTCCAGCTCATCCAGCGTGATATCACGTCCGATCTGCGTAAACGCCCCGGAGGGGCACGCATCGACATCACGCAGGCACGGCGTACAGTGCAGGCATTGACTCTCCCGCCGCACCGTCTCACGACGCGGAGAGAGCGACTCAGGATTCGCGCACCACGGGCACGTGTGCGGGCAGCCCTTAAAAAAGACGACCGTACGGATACCTTGCCCATCATTCAGCGAGTAACGCTGAATGTTGAAGATGCGCGCGACCTCATCGCTACACGGCGCGCTAACCTCACAGCTGATGCGCGGTGCGACGAATGATGTCATCCTGAATCTCCTTCGACAGCTCGACAAAGAAGGCGCTGTACCCCGCCACGCGCACCACCAGTCCGGCGAAATCGTGTGGACGCCGCTGCGCCTCGCGCAATGTCTCGGCATTCACCACATTAAACTGGATGTGCTGTAGCTTAAGTTGAGTAAAGGCGCGCAGGAAGTCCGCCAGCTTGCGCAATCCCCCCTCCCCTTCGAGCGTCGCCGGGGTAAACTTCACGTTTAGCAAGGTGCCGTTTGACAGGAGTGTGTTGTCCAGCTTGCTTACCGATTTCAGCACCGCCGTTGGCCCCTCTCTATCCTGACCGAGCATCGGCGACAGACCGCCGTCCGCCAGCTGCTCGCCGGCCAAACGACCATCCGGTGTGGCCCCTACCACGGATCCCAGCGGCACGTGTGCGGACACGGTGTATGAACCTGGGGTGAATGACCCACCACGCGGATTCTGGTATTTCTCCACCTCTTTACAGTAATGGCGCAGCAGTTCAGCGCTGATGTTATCCACGCTATCAATATCGTTGCCATACTTTTCGAAACGATTGATCAACCTGGCGCGCACCTTTTGCCCTTCCGGCGTGGCAAAGTTACCCTTTAATACCGACAACAGTTCGTCAAAACTTAGGCGCTGTTGTTCAAAGACCATCCCGTTTAAGGCGTGCAGGGAGTCGCACAAGTTAGCGATGCCAATCCCCTGTACACCGGAGAAGTTATAGCGTGCCCCGCCGTCGGTAATGTCACGACCTTTATCCAAGCAATCGCTGATAAACGAAGAGAGTAGCGGTACCGGGGCCCAGTCGCGATGGCCGATATCGCAGATATTGCTGCCCTCCACCATCAGCCTGATGAAATGGCTAATTTTGGCGCGAATATGTGCCAGCAGGCCCGCGTAGGTCAATGCATGATTGCCTTCGTTCTCATACAGGCTAATTTCCATCACTTTTAGCAAGTTGAACATGGCGATATCGTGCAAACCATACGTTCGACCCGGAATCGACAACTCCACGCAACCGACCACGGCGTAATCCCGCGCATCCTCCAGCGACACGCCGCGGTTCAGAAAGGCGGGCACCACGACCTCATCATTAAAGATTTGTGGAATACCCGTACCGAGGCGAATGGTCTCCGCCGTTTTCATCAAGAAAGGAGTATCAATCAGCGTGTTGATACGCACACCCAGATTCGGCTGCGGCAGTTGTACGTGCTGATACGCGTCAAGGCAGAGGAACGAAAGCGCATTGACCGCGCTACGCCCGTTCGCTGTCAACCCACCCAACAGTGCGGTATATCCTGTTGGGAAACCCGCGAAATAACGCGCGCTACTGGTGGAGCGCAATAGAACGATGTCATTGCATTTCACCCACAGCGATTCCAGGATCTCTTGTAAGAATGCCGGGGGCTCCCCCTGAGTCAGTGAGGCCTGGTAGAACGGCAACATATACTGATCGAAACGCCCCAGCGAGAGCGAGCTGGCGTTCGATTCATACTGCAAAATGATGTTCATGTACCAGAATAACTGGCAGGCCTGCCAAAAGGTCTGTGGCTTGTGCTGCATCGTGTGGCGGGAGTTGGCGGCGATGGCGAGCAACTCCTGACGACGCGAGGCATCCGTGCAGTTTTCCGCCATCGCCTCGGCGAGCACGGCGTAACGCAGAATGTGACGCTGTGAGGCCTCAAGCAGCAACAGCGCGGCCTGATAAAAGGGGTTATCCGGCTGCTGCTGGCAGTATTGCCGCATCTGCGCTACCAGCGCCCCCAGCCCCTGATCCACGAGGCGGGGATAATCAATGATGATATGCCCCTGCCCTTTATCTGTCTGGTTAATACTAAAAATCTGGGTGCTGATCGCGGCCTTCACCTCATCGGTCATCTGCCCGTTGATGAAGTCCTTCATCGAGCGCTTTTCCCAGTACGGGAACAACACCTCGCGATAGAGGCGCTTATCGGCGTCACTGATGGCAAAACGATCCTGCGGACGCGTCGGGAACTGATCCAACTCGTTCAGCAGCCAGTAGGGATCCATCTCCGGCGACATAATGCCCGCCCGTGGCTTAACGGTGCGATTGCCGGCGATCAGCTCATCATCGCGAATCGAAATCTCAACCTGATCGAGGATATAGGCGGTCGCTTTCGCCCGACGCAAAATGGCGGGCTCGCCCTCTGTCTGCCGATGGCTCGCGGTATACAAGCACGCGCGCTCAAGTGAGATTTCACGCGGGTTTTGAAATAGCGCATTTTTTAAACGTTGGATGCGATTACTCATGAGGAATCCCTGGTGGGCCGACTGATTGCCGGATGGCGCCATGAATGTCTTATCGAGCCTACACGCTTTCGCCTCATAGACTCGCTAAGCTGACGCCATCGAATATGTTAACGTTAAGCCGTTTGCGACAGATGCGCGCCGATCTTGTTCATAATCGCGTCGGCACGTTTGACCGCATCGCTGATATTGACGCGAACGACCGTTTTACCGGTAAAACGCTCCTCAAATTTGATGCCGATATCCTTAGTTAAAATCACTATATCAGCCTCCGCCACATCGCGCGCGGTCAGTTCGTTTTCCAGGCCAATCGAGCCCTGCGTCTCCACTTTAACCTCCCAGCCTTTGGCTTTGGCCGCGCTTTCCAACGCCTCGGCCGCCATATAGGTGTGCGCCACCCCCGAAGGACATGCGGTCACTGCAATAATCTTAGTCATGGCTCATTCCTCATTTAATTAATTTCAAAATCTAAATCCAGATCATCTTCTTTCTCATTAATCTGAGGCTCTTTTTTACGCGCCAGACTTTTCAGCACGTTAACACAGAGCGCCGTCACCACCGCGCCAATGGCGACCGCCGCGACATACCCCAGCTTGCCTTCCACTACCGGGAGCACGATTAAGCCCCCCCAACCGGCATAACACTGCGCCCCCACCAGGGCGGCCGTTACCGCACCGCAGGCAGAACCGAGCATGATGGAAGGGATCACCCGCAACGGATCGGCGGCGGCAAACGGGATCGCACCCTCGGTGACGCCCACACACCCCATCACCAGCGCGGCTTTACCGGCCTCACGCTCCTCTGAGGAAAAGTTCTTACGGCCAATCAGCGTCGCTAGCCCTAATCCCAGTGGCGGAACACAGATGCCCACGGCGGCAATGGCCACGACGGTATAAATGCCTTGCGACACACAAATCAGCATGAAGGCATAAGCGACCTTATTAACCGGCCCCCCCATATCGAAGGCCAGCATCAGTCCTAAAATGATGGCCAGTACCACAATGCTGCCCTGCTGCATCCCCTGCAGCCAGGCGGTTAGGCTGGTGGTCAACGCGCCCACGGGTTCACCCAGCCCCCACATCATGATGCCGGCGGTAATAAATGTTCCCACGATAGGAATGACGAAGATAGGCATCACCGAGCGCAACACCTTATGCACCGGGATCTTCTTCAGATAGTACACCACAATGCCACCGATCATCCCGGCGATCAGCGCGCCAAAGAATCCGGCGCCAAAGCTGTTGCCGACCCATGCGCCGATCGCACACGGCGCCAGCGCAGATCGCTCGGCAATGGAGTAACCGATATAGGCCGCGAGAAAAGGAACCATCAACGTCAGTCCCGCGACACCGATATCAAAAAGCCTCTTGAGATTAGGATCCGTTGCCGCATCGGGTACCGCGCCCTTGCCATACAGCATCACGGAGATCGCCAGCAAAATTCCGCCAGCCACCACGAAGGGGATCATATGCGAAACACCGGTCATCAGGTGCTGACGGGTGTTTCTCAGGATCTGCATCAACTCTTTCATAAGTCGCTCCTGGGCTGGTTAAAGCCAACATCAATGATGGGGGGTTGCGGCAAATAATAGGCAATCCACCACGACGCAGACAGTGGACAAAAAGGCCATTTACTGGATTTTTGTAATATCAATAAGAAAATGAGACCCGTCTCATAACTTAGCAATTATCGGAAATTAATGGCTGCAGATTAACTTGTGAGGGGTATCTCACTTTGATGGTTATATTACATTTGTCCAGTGTTTGGCAGATTTGTCACATGGCATGCCCCAGCCATCCCCTTTTATTCTGTAACGAGAGAACCGTTATGGGAGAGAGGCGATGGCTTTAATTGTGGAATTTACTTGTGAGCTACCCAATGGGGTACATGCGCGGCCAGCAAGCTTGGTTGAGACACTGTGTAATACCTTCCACTCGCACATGGAGTGGCATAACCTGCGTACCGATCGTAAAGGGAACGCTAAAAGCGCACTCGCCCTCATTGGCACCGACACCCTGCGCGGCGATAGCTGCCGGTTATCCATCTCTGGCGCCGACGAACAGGCGGCCCACCAGCGCCTTAGTCAGTGGCTACGCGATGAGTTTCCGCGTTGTGATGCCCCACTGGCTGAAGTCAAAAATAGCGAACTGGCGCCGCTTCCTGTCTCATTGACGAATCTCAACCCACAATTTTTTCGCGCGTGTAGCGTCTGTTCGGGTAGCGCGAGTGGTGTTCTGACACGGCTCGCCGCGCTGGATCTCAACGCGCTGGGTCCCCTCCCGACGGCCAAGGATGTCGACAGCGAACAGTCCGCACTGGATAACGGCTTAACGCTGTTAATGAAGAATATCGAATTCCGTTTACTCGACAGCGACGGCTCCGCCCGTACCATTCTGGAGGCTCATCGTTCGCTGGTGGGAGACACCTCCCTCCGTCAGCACTTGATGGCCGGCGTTTCACGCGGGTTAAGCTGCGCCCAGGCGATCGTCGAAAGCGCCCGCCACTTCGGCGACACATTCGCCCGCTCCCCTAGCCAGTATCTACAGGAGCGCGCGCTGGATGTCCGTGATATCGCTTGCCAGCTCCTACAGCAAATTTATGGCGCACAGCGTTTCCCGGCACCGGGTCAACTCACGCAACCCGCGATCTGTATGGCGGATGAGCTCACGCCCAGCCAGTTCCTTGAGCTCGACAAAACCCTCCTCAAGGGCCTGTTGTTAAAAAGCGGCGGCACCACTTCACACACGGTCATTCTTGCCCGCTCCTTCAATATTCCGACGCTGGTTGGAGTGGAGACGGAACAGTTAGCGGCGTGGCTGCATCAGACGGTTTACCTCGACGGCAACGCGGGCGCGATTATCGTCGCGCCCGATGAATCGGTCAGCCGCTACTATCAGCAGGAGGCTCGACTCCACGCTGCGCTGCGCGAACAGCAACGCATCTGGTTGACGCGGGAGGCTCGCTCGGCTGACGGTATTCGCCTGGAGATTGCCGCCAATATTGCCCACCCCGTAGAGGCAGCGGCGGCGTTTGCTAACGGTGCCGAGGCCGTGGGTCTGTTTCGCACAGAAATGCTCTATATGGACCGCGCCTGCGCCCCCGATGAGAGCGAGTTGTACCACCTCTTTTGTCAGGCATTGGCGTCCGCGCAGGGGCGCAGCATCATTATTCGCACCATGGATATTGGGGGCGATAAACCCGTTGATTACCTGAACATTCCTGCCGAAGCGAACCCATTTCTCGGCTACCGTGCTGTGCGTATCTATGAGGAGTACGCCGCGTTATTCACCACGCAGTTGCGCGCCATCCTCCGCGCCTCTGCCCATGGTAGCCTGAAGATCATGATCCCGATGATCTCCTCTATGGAGGAAATTTTGTGGGTGAAAGAGCGGCTGGCAGAGGCTAAACAGCAGCTACGGCATGAACATGTTCCGTTTGATGAACGGATCCCGCTCGGCATCATGCTGGAGGTTCCCTCGGTGATGTTCATCATCGATCAATGCTGCGAAGAAATTGATTTCTTTAGTATCGGCAGTAATGATCTGACGCAGTATCTGCTGGCGGTCGATCGCGACAACGCCAAGGTCACCCGGCACTATAACAGTCTGAATCCGGCTTTCCTGCGCGCGCTGGATTTCGCCGTGCAGGCGGTGCATCGCCAGGGTAAGTGGATCGGCCTATGCGGCGAGCTCGGCGCAAAAGGGTCGGTCCTGCCGTTACTGCTCGGACTGGGGCTGGACGAGATCAGCATGAGCGCCCCCTCAATCCCCAGCGCTAAAGCACGGATGGCGCGACTCGATAGCCGCGCCTGCCGTCACCTGCTGGATCAGGCGATGGCCTGCCGTACCGCACTCGAGGTCGAGCATCTCTTGGCTCAGTTCCGCATGGCCCAGCAGGACGCGCCGCTGGTCACCGCCCAATGCATCACGCTGGATAGCGACTGGCGCAGCAAAGAGGAGGTGATAAAAGGGATGACGGACAATCTCCTACTGGCCAACCGCTGCCGCTATCCGCGCAAGCTAGAGGCCGACCTGTGGGCGCGCGAAGCCGTCTTCTCCACCGGGCTAGGCTTCGGCTTCGCGATCCCACACAGTAAATCCGAACATATTGAACAATCGACCATCAGTGTGGCGCGCCTAGCGGCACCGGTACGCTGGGGGGAGGACGAGGCGCAGTTCATCATCATGTTAACGCTCAACAAACACGCCGCAGGCGACCAACACATGCGTATTTTCTCGCGTCTCGCCCGCCGCATTATGCACCAAGAATTCCGCAGCGCCCTGGTTAACGCCGCCTCCGCCGACGCCATCGCCACGCTGCTGCAACATGAACTGGAACTATAAAGGAAAGAGTATGGAACTGTATCTGGATACCGCCAACGTGGCGGAGGTCGAACGTCTATCACGTATCTTCCCGATTACGGGCGTCACCACAAATCCAAGCATCATAGCCGCCGGCAAGGTGTCCATCTGGGAGGTATTGCCAAGGTTACAACAAGCCATCGGTGATGAGGGGACGCTGTTCGCCCAAACCATGAGCCGCGATAGCGCGGGGATGGTGGAAGAAGCCAAGCGGCTGCACAACGTCATGCCGGGGATCGTGGTCAAGATCCCCGTGACCTCGGCGGGCTTAGCGGCAATCAAACTGCTAAAAAAAGAGGGGATCACCACACTGGGGACTGCGGTGTACAGTGCCTCGCAGGGACTGCTCGCGGCGCTGGCTGGGGCGAAATATGTCGCGCCCTATGTGAACCGCATCGACGCGCAAGGCGGTGACGGTATTCGTACTGTGCAAGAGTTACAACGCTTACTGGAGCAGCACGCGCCAACCTGCAAGGTGCTCGCGGCCAGTTTTAAGACCCCACGCCAAGCGCTCGATTGCTTACTCGCCGGATGCCAAGCGATCACCTTACCTTTAGATGTCGCGCAACAAATGCTCGATACTCCGGCGGTAGTCGCGGCGACAGAGAAGTTTGAACAGGACTGGGAGAATGCCTTTGGCAGCCTGAGTCTTTAAGACGGCGCACGCGAGGGATCGCCTGATGCAATCCGCCGTTCAGGACATCCAAGATACGGCTGTCATCACGCTGTGCGCGCTTTAGGGAATATCCCCCCTGCACAAACATCAGATCCGGCCGGATGAAATGTCATCCGGCTGGAGAGGCGGGCAAAAGATCTAGGGCGATCGGTGACGGCGCGCCCGCGCGAGCCGATACCCGCCTCCGACTAGCGGAAGGGAAGCGGTATTTCCCCTGCATATTAGCCCTGCTGCCACCGATATATCCGTAATGGCTTCAACCACCGTAAATAGAAAAACTAATGGTAACTAAGCTGATATTACTCGCTAAGGAGGAGCTAATACTACGGGCGGATTACAGCCTCTCTCATCGGGTGATGCAATAATCTCTTCTATTATGGTGCGATTTCACGTAGCCTATCCGGCTGGACTTCTCCCAGCGAGAAGTTCGCAGAGATAACCATGAAGCGCCAATATACGCCATTCACATTCCTCTCTCGTCGTAAGCGTCGTGCTAAAACGCTCCAAGTCAAAACCCTTATCAACCGTGAGCGGGAAAGCTGGGGCGGTCTCTTCTATGATGAATGCGATCGGGCAATAGCTGTTGCCAGCGGGGACTGGCTCTGGAGTGATATTGTTTTTCTCGGTCATGACCCGGCGGTCTTCTGGAATGCAGAGATCATCACCACTAATTTCGCTTTTAGCGATGCCGTAGAAGAAACGGCATTCAATGAAGCCATGCTGCGGCTAGAGGCCGCTGGCGAGCAGAGAGTCGAACCTTTTGATTACAGCCACAGAACAACCATCGGCCATATATTGACGCCTCGCGCAGAGCAAACCTATTCGATATTTAACGGATTAACCTTCAATGATTTTATCGCGAAACGAGCGCAGGAGATTGCTCGGGATACGCCTCCAGCAGTTTACTGTGGCTACTGCATATTACCGGGTTTTACTTTCGGAATTGGCTTGGGGGTGATCGTTGAGGCCGATCTTTTAAGTCAGACGCTAATTGAAGCAACGATTCAGGATTTTCTTGCTCACGGCGAGCGAAACGGGGTCTCTGAGGTGCCTTCCCCCGTTCCGCTATACGGATAAGATTAGCGGTGATCGACTTAACGCTAAAAACTGAACATCTACGGGAACGAAGCTTGAACAACAAAACTGCAATCCTCATAGCCGCGCGGTTAATGACCGCGCTCAATATGAGGAAACACCATGGCTCGAACTCGCGCAGAAAGACGCCACCATATGCGTCGAATGAAACAAAGACGACGACACGACAATACGGTTGGCGACGGTTGTCCAAAACATCTGGGGCGTCATTATAAAACCCCGTGTCGCTGTTCCTGCTGGATGTGTGGACACCAACGTTACTGGTATGGACCAGGCATGCAGGAGCGCCGCGCACGCGCAAAAAATACCTAAGGAGGGCCTATGAGGTAACTATCTATAAATAGGAGCCTACCATGTCTGTTTTTAACACACGCAGAGATCGTGACCGGAACGGTCGACCGAAACCACATTACCACGTTGGTTATCCTGGATTCGACGGCAAGATGATGCACTATCGCGATCGCCTCTCTGGACTCTGGCCGGCCTGGAACACCTGTCATTGCCCGTCCGACTGGACACGTCTGTTTATGACCCGACCACGCCGGGCACAAGAGTTCCTCGCTATCAAACGGATAATGAAAGGAAGCGATCCCGACGGGATCCTCTTCCCTCATAGCACCAAGCCGTATTTCTATTATTACTAAACCCCGCCCCCTTTCCGGGGGCTTTATTCACGGAGTCAGCGACCGCGGATCGGCTATCAGTCCAGAATTATTTTGATGCGTGAATGGTCTGGTTCTTGTCCCCATCCCTTAAGCTCAGCTAAAAGCACGCTATATGTCATCCATCAGCCTTCTGGTCATAAGTACACGCGGGACGGGTTCAACCGTCGTTGGCGCCAAGCAAAGAAAACAGCCAAAGAGCGATACCCCGAGTTGGACGTTAACTTCACCTTTCACGATCTGAACGCTAAGGGGATCGCTGACCTGAAAGGGAACATCGACGAGAAGCAGGCCATTTCTAGTCATAAGAACGTAGAGCAAACCGCTCGTTATAACCGAAAAATCCCGATCGTTCCGACGGTAGATGGGCAGTGACTAATCCGCTAATACATACTACTCACGAGCCTCAGCAGTCATAATCAACGCTCTCAATTCAGCCAATGAGAGTGTCTTTTTTTTGTTCATATGAATCATCGCGTGACAATTCGGGCATAAGGGTATCAAATCTAAGGCCGGATCAATCAATTGTTCACCATCCCCCTCACTCAAAGGGTGAATATGGTGAATGTGGATGAAACCTTCAGCCTCAGCACCATAGTATTGACCGAAGTTAAAACTGCATCCAAAGCATGTTGTACCATGAATGGCTATCGCTTGCTGCCGTAGCTTAGACTTCCGCTCATACGTAGTAACATAACGCATGTCTTTTTTCCCTTCAGACAGAGACTCGTACTCCCCAAGCTCTAGCTCAATAGATGGCTCTATATCACCCTCTAAAGAATAAATCGCTGATGCTACAATACTGTTATAGTCATTTTGACTGATACCCCTGACACCATCTCGCCAGTAATTCCCAGATCGAGAGGTTGGTATCGTTTCGTAGTAACCTTGATGACCCAACTTTGCGAGCACTGCCTGCGAAAAGGGTTTAAACCCCTCAATCAAAGCAAAAAGATCACCTTTTTGGCTATCTTTGTCCGAAAACACTTTACCGATTTGCGCAGTACCAAAGTAGTGAGGCAAATCTGATAGCCTTTGTGACTGATAGGATTTGTCCTTTATCCTACCTTTGTAATAGACAACTTGCGTTCCAGGCAAAAGTAGTACCTGGTACCGTTTAGGGAAATGGTATACGGAGCCAGTTTTATCACTCCATTTTGAAACATCGTTTTCGGTGATTACAGCGAAAGGCATAATAAAGCTTCACATATCCAACTAAGTCGGATAGACAGCTTAACCAAACTACGATAGGCAAATAAAGCTATAGTAAAAATATTATGAAAGGTGATCTATAGGCACAAAAAAACCACCTTGCGGTGGTTTAGATGCAATGCTTACGCATTGATTTTTATATTATTTGTCATGGTACCCGGAGCGGGACTTGAACCCGCACAGCGCGAACGCCGAGGGATTTTAAATCCCTTGTGTCTACCGATTCCACCATCCGGGCGGCGACAAATAAAATGGAGGCGCGTTCCGGAGTCGAACCGGACTAGACGGATTTGCAATCCGCTACATAACCGCTTTGTTAACGCGCCAAACCGGATGACCCTGCCCTATCGGCACAGCCATAAAATTTGGAGCGGGAAACGAGACTCGAACTCGCGACCCCAACCTTGGCAAGGTTGTGCTCTACCAACTGAGCTATTCCCGCATAATCAACTTATTTAGTTGTATCTTCTGGCTTTTCATTATTGCCGTCCGATGCGATGCATTCTACTTATCTGACTGACGACGTCAACTCTCTTTTTCGCATCGGACGTGCGTTTGCCGCTTTTTAACGCAGCGGCCTCAAGAATCCAACAGATCGCCGCGTGCAGCGCTCAGGTATTGGAACATCGACCAGAAGGTCAATACCGCGGCGATATACAGCGCCACAATCCCGGCGATAATAATAGAGATGTCCGGGCGCCATAATAGCCCGACCAGTGCCAGCATCTGAGCCGTCGTCTTCACCTTACCGATCCAGGAGACGGCCACACTGCTGCGTTTGCCGATCTCCGCCATCCACTCACGCAGTGCGGAGATGATGATCTCGCGGGCGATCATGGTGGCCGCCGGTAGCGTCACCCACCAGACGTGATAATACTCGGTCACCAGCACCAGCGCCGTCGCCACCATCACCTTGTCGGCCACCGGGTCGAGAAAGGCGCCGAAGCGCGTGGTCTGCTTCCAGCGCCGAGCGAGGAAGCCATCGAACCAGTCGGTCACCGCCGCCACCACGAAAATCAGCGCACAGGCGAAGGGGGCCCAGGTGAACGGAAGATAGAAGGCCAGGACAAAAAACGGGATCAGGATGACGCGAAACAGCGTCAATAGCGTAGGGATATTTAATCGCATAGTACGGTGACTATCTTCCTTTCGTGGATATTGCGTTTATGTTGCTACAACGCCCTTATTGTTTCAACGCATAGTGGATCTTTTCCGCTAATGCGGCTGAAATACCGGGCACTTTTGCGATCTCATCGACACTGGCGTCGCGCAGCGATTGCATTCCCCCCATATACTTGAGCAATTGTTGGCGCCGTTTCGGGCCGATGCCCTCGATGGACTCCAACGCGCTGGTGTTTCGCACCTTGGCACGCTTCTTACGGTGGCCGCTGATGGCGTGGTTGTGCGACTCGTCGCGAATGTGCTGGATCAGGTGCAGCGCCGGCGAGTCGGGCGCCAGGGAGAAGCCCTCGCCATGGGGGACGAAGAACAGTGTCTCCAGCCCCGCCTTACGATCGCTTCCCTTGGCGATGCCCAGCAATAGCGGGCGCGTCTTATCCCAGGGGACATCCAGCTCGGCGAAGACCTCTTTCGCTTGCGCCAGCTGCCCCTTGCCGCCGTCAATAAAAATGACGTCGGGGATCTTCTCATCGTTCAGCGCCTTGCCATAGCGACGGCGTAGCACCTGGCGCATGGCGGCGTAGTCATCCCCAGGCGTAATGCCGCTAATATTATAGCGCCGATATTCGCTACGCAGCGGCCCGTTGCGATCGAAGACCACGCAGGAGGCCACCGTCTCCTCGCCCAAGGTGTGGCTGATGTCGAAACACTCCATGCGTTGAATGTCGGCACGCTGGAGTACCTGCTCCAACTGAACCAGGCGTTGCAGGATAGTCGACTGTTGAGAGAGCTTGCTGCTCAGCGCCGTGGCGGCGTTGGTGCGCGCCAGCTTCAGGTAACGCGCCCGATCGCCACGCGGCTGCGACTGAATGTGGATGCGGCGCCCGGCCAGTTCGCTGATCGACTCCGCCAACAGTTGCCGCTCCGGCAGCGCGAAGTCGATCAGGATCTCCCCCGGCAGGGTACGCGTCTGGCTGCCCTGCAAATAAAACTGGCCGATAAAGGTCTGCACCACCTCGGCGAGCTCCGTCCCGGCGGGGACGCGCGGAAAGTAACTGCGACTGCCCAGCACCTGCCCCTGGCGGATAAACAGCACATGGACGCAGGCCATCCCGGCCTCGAAGGCTACCCCCACCACATCGATATCATCGTGATCGCCGGAGATGAACTGGCGCTCGGTCACGCGACGCACCGCCTGGATCTGGTCGCGCAAGCGCGCAGCCTCTTCGAAACGCAGTGCGCGGCTGGCCTCCTCCATGCGGGCGACCAACGCATCCACCACCTGGCTGTCTTTGCCCGACAGGAATAGGCGTACGTAGTCGACCTGGCGCGCGTACTCCGCGTCGCTCACCAGACCGGCGACACAGGGGCCCAGGCAACGCTGGATCTGGTATTGCAGGCAGGGACGCGAGCGATTGCGGTAGACGCTATCCTCACACTGGCGAATGGGAAACAGCTTTTGCAGCAGGGCCAAGGTCTCGCGTACCGCGCTGGCGTTGGGGAATGGGCCGAAATAGTCACCGCGGGCGCGCTTGGCGCCCCGATGCACCGTCAGGCGTGGATGACGCTCGGCGCTGAGGTAGATCAGGGGGTAAGACTTATCATCGCGTAACAAGACGTTATAGCGCGGCTGGTAACGCTTGATGTAATTGTGCTCCAGCAGCAGCGCCTCGGTCTCCGTGTGGGTCACGGTGACATCGATGTGGGCAATCTGGCGGACCAAGGCCTCGGTCTTGCGGCTGGCGAGCTGACGGCGAAAATAGCTGGAGAGACGTTTCTTGAGATCTTTAGCCTTGCCGACGTAAATGACCTCGCCGCCGGCCTCGTACATCCGGTATACCCCCGGTTGGCTGGTCACCGTCTTGAGGAAGGCGACCGCATCAAAGCATTCACTCACCGCTTAGAATTTTCTCTGCATTACACAGCCCGTGCCGGATCGCCAGATGGGTCAATTCGACATCCCCACTAATGTTCAGCTTGCTAAACATGCGGTAACGGTAACTGTTGACGGTTTTGGGGCTCAGATTCAGCTGTTCGGAAATCTCCGTCACCTTACTGCCGTTGGTGATCATCAGCATGATCTGTAGTTCACGTTCGGATAGGCAGCCGAACGGCGACTCGCTCTGGGGGGCCAATTGGCTCAACGCCATCTGCTGGGCGATATCGGAGGCGATGTAACGCTGACCGGAGTAGACCGCACGGATCGCACTGATCATCTCCTGTGGCGCCGCGCCCTTGCTGAGATAGCCGAAGGCGCCAGCCTGCATGACCTTAGCCGGTAGCGGGTTTTCCGTATGGATGGTCAACATGATGACTTTCACCTCGGGCTTCACCCGTAAGATCTTCCGGGTCGCTTCCAGGCCGCCGATCCCCGGCATGTTCATATCCATCAACACAATGTCGGCACAGTTGCTACGGCACCATTTCACCGCGTCTTCGCCACACTGCGCCTCGCCCACCACTTTAATCCCTTTGATATCTTCAAGAATGCGTCGTATCCCTGCGCGCACCAGTTCGTGGTCATCAACAAGAAGAACGCTAATCAAAGATAAATCTCCCAGCTATGGAAACAACAACATACTTTATAACAAACTTTCCCAGTCTACTGTTTTTTAGCGAAAGAATGAATAGATTAAATGTTACTTAATGCAGAAAATTCGCTAAAAAAAGCGTGGCTTTGCCATGTACATTTTTTCTGCTTTTACAAGAGCATCATAAAACTCAACGAGTTAAATAGGTACTTTTTCTACGCCTCACTCGCCTCGTCTCGATACACGCTCGTGGCGAGGCCGAAAAGAGCGGCCGAGAATATACTCGTCATTCTGCAAAAATAGCCGTAGCAATAGATTCGAGTTAATGCCACCCCAATTACCTCAGCAAGCGCAAGAATGGCGACAACGCCAACCAAGGATTACGCAAAAATAAGAAAAATAGCCCTCATGGCTATAAAATCAATACTAACAATGTTACAGCACAATATTCGATATATTGTGATATACTTCGCCGCCGATTATGCCGCGCGTCAACGCACCGGCCACGGATCGTCAAACGAACAACCGCGTACCCGGTAACGGGTGCGCCAGATCAACAAAAGGTAACTTATGAGCAACGCTGATTTTTCTACCGAAGCGACCATCGAAGCTTTGACGCACGAGGTCACCTGTCTGAAAGCCACCCTGACCGAAATGCTCAAGGCCATGGGGCAGGCCGACGCCGGTAAAGTGATCATCAATATGGAAAAATATGCGGGCCGGTTAGAAGATCAGGAGCAATCTGAAGCCTTCAAAAAGACCATGGCGCAAATTAAACACGTCTATCGTCAGTAAGTCAGCGACTGACGCGCCGACGGCGGCTTTTCCCCGGCGAACCAGGGCGTTTTAAGCAAATAACGCCTTCCCCGGGGAGGGTCGGGCACTCGGCCAGCATCAGGATCCAGCGATGGGACTCGCGCTCAAAGCGCTAATCGGAGCCTTGGCGGTTTTGTTGATCGCCCTCTGCGCCCGCAGTAAAAATTACTATCTGGCTGGGCTGGTGCCGATGTTTCCCACCTTCGCCCTGATCGCGCATTACCTCGTTGGCCGCGAACGCTCCCTCGACGCGTTGCGCCACACCATCCTGTTTGGCCTGTGGGCCATTATCCCCTATCTGATCTACCTCCTCTCCCTCTATCTGTTGGCGGGGCATCTGCCGCTCCCCGTGGCGCTGTTAGGCGCGGTCCTCTGCTGGGCCCTTGCCGCCGGGGTATTGATTCTCCTGTGGCAGCGCTAGCTTTACCGCAGCAGCGCATCGCGGATATGCTGCCGCCGATGCCCAGGGGCGTCGCCGAAGGTATCTCGCAGCGTGGCGTTGGCATGGCTGGGCCGCCAATAAAAACGGGGACGATCACGCCCCCGTTAAACGTTTTCACTGACTTATATGCATCACATGTTGTCGATGATCGCGTCGGCAAACTCTGAGCATTTCAGCAGCGTGGCGCCCTCCATCAGACGCTCGAAGTCATAGGTCACGGTCTTGTTGGCGATCGCCCCTTCCATGCCGTTAATGATCAGGTCCGCCGCTTCCGTCCAGCCCATGTGACGCAGCATCATCTCGGCGGAGAGGATGATCGAGCCGGGGTTCACCTTATCCTGACCGGCATATTTCGGCGCGGTGCCGTGGGTCGCCTCAAACAGCGCGCACGCATCGCCGATGTTGGCTCCCGGCGCGATACCGATACCGCCGACCTGCGCGGCCAGGGCGTCGGAGATGTAGTCGCCGTTGAGGTTCATACAGGCGATGACGTCGTACTCCGCCGGGCGCAGCAAGATCTGCTGCAGGAAGGCATCGGCGATCACATCTTTGATCACGATGGTTTTACCGTTACGCGGGTTCTTCACCGCGACCCACGGGCCGCCATCGATGGGCTCGCCGCCGAACTCGTCACGCGCCAGTTGGTAGCCCCAATCCTTGAAGGCGCCCTCGGTGAACTTCATGATATTGCCCTTATGCACCAGGGTCACCGACTCACGATCGTTGGCGATGGCATACTCGATCGCGGCGCGCACCAGGCGCTTCGTCCCCTGCTCGGAGCACGGTTTCACCCCGATGCCGCAGTGATCGGTGAAGCGGATCTTGTTAACCCCCATCTCCTCGCGCAGGAAGTTAATCACCTTCTTCGCTTCGGGGCTGTCGGCCTTCCATTCGATACCGGCGTAGATGTCTTCGGCGTTCTCGCGGAAGATCACCATATCGGTCAGCTCCGGTTGTTTCACCGGGCTCGGCGTCCCTTGGTAGTAGCGTACCGGACGCAGACAGATGTACAGGTCTAACTGCTGACGCAGGGCGACGTTAAGTGAACGGATGCCGCCGCCAACCGGTGTCGTCAAGGGGCCCTTGATGGCGACGCGGTAATCACGGATCAGCGCCAGCGTCTCATCGGGCAGCCACACATCCAGGCCGTAGACCTGGGTCGCTTTCTCACCGGTGTAGATCTCCATCCAGGCGATCTTGCGCTCACCGTGATACGCCTTGGCGACGGCGGCATCGACCACCTTGATCATCGCCGGCGTCACATCGACCCCGATACCATCCCCTTCGATAAACGGAATAATGGGCTGTGCCGGGACGCTCAGTTTGCCCTGCGCGTCGACACTAATCTTCTGCCCTTCAGCCGGCACCACGACTTTACTTTCCATTAACCTCTCCCTCCGCGTAACTTGCCTAGGTCTCGCCTGCCGTAGGCTGACGATAACCGATTGATTTAATATATATTATACAGCATACGCTCAATGACTTTGTTAACTTACTGTAAAACCAATGTCAATAGTACTTAAATTAACAGCCAACGCCAATCGGAATACATTTTTAGGTATAATCCGTGTGTCATGACGCACAGTTTTGCCCATGCGCCTTGCTAACATCCTATATGGCCAGAAAAATGTCAAAATCAGACCCAAAATCCCGCGTTCGCCGTCCGCAACGCCCGATCCGTCGTCCCAGTATAGATAAACGCCCGCCAGCCCCGCGCCGCGTGGTGATCTTCAATAAGCCATTCGACGTGCTGCCCCAATTCACCGATGAGCAGGGGCGCACCACCCTGAAGCAGTACATTCCGCTCACGGGTATCTACGCCGCCGGACGCTTAGATCGCGACAGCGAGGGCTTGCTGGTGTTGACCAACGACGGACAACTCCAGGCGCAGCTGACCCAACCGGGCAAGCGTACCGGCAAGGTGTACTATGTACAGGTAGAGGGCGAGCCGACGGAACACGATCTGGCCCGCTTTCGTCAAGGATTGACACTGAAAGATGGCCCAACGCTGCCCGCCCAGGCGGAACGAGTAGCCGAGCCAGAGTGGCTCTGGCCGCGCAACCCGCCCATTCGCGAGCGCAAGAGCATCCCCACCAGCTGGCTCAAGATCACCCTCTATGAGGGACGCAACCGTCAGGTCCGACGCATGACGGCGCATATCGGTTACCCCACCCTACGGCTGATCCGTTATAGTATGGGCTCCATTACCCTAGAGGATCTGGCGTCGGGCTGCTGGCGTGAGATCGACTGGTCCTGAGGCGCCGCACCCAGGCGGCCAGTGAGGAGCCGCACCCAGGCGGCCAGTGAGGAGCCGCTATGTTGAAACCGCATGTTACCGTCGCCAGTGTCGTGCAGGCCGAAGGGCGTTTTTTGATCGTCGAGGAGACCATCGACGGCCAGGTGCGTTGGAACCAACCCGCCGGCCATCTGGAGCCGGGCGAGACCCTATTGCAGGCGGCGGCGCGCGAGTTGTGGGAGGAGAGCGGCCTACGCGCCGAACCGCAGTCTCTGCTGCAAATCTTTCAGTGGGTGGCACCGGACGCCACCCCGTTTCTGCGCTTCACCTTTGCCATCGACCTCGCCCACTGCCAGGCGACCAAACCACACGATAGTGACATCGACCGCTGCCTGTGGCTCCCCGCCGAGCAGATCCTCGCCTCGTCGCAGCTACGTTCGCCGCTGGTGGCGGAGAGTCTGCGCTGCTACCAGCGAGGAGAGCGTTATCCCCTCGCCCTCCTGTGCGCCTACCCACCCGCACGCTGACGTCAGCGCACCGCACAGGCGGTGCGTGTCCAGTGGCAACGTGGTAAACTAGACGCTCGTTTATGTTCCACTCAGACTGCGAGAGTCTCATGTCAGATAACAGCCAGAAAAAAGTGATCGTCGGGATGTCCGGCGGTGTCGATTCCTCCGTATCCGCCTATTTATTACAACAACAGGGGTATCAGGTTGCTGGCCTGTTCATGAAGAACTGGGAAGAGGACGATAACGACGAGTATTGTTCCGCGGCCGCCGATCTGGCCGATGCCCAGGCGGTCTGCGACAAGCTCGGCATCGAGCTGCACACCGTCAACTTCGCCGCCGAGTACTGGGACAATGTCTTCGAGTTGTTCTTGCAGGAGTACCGGGCCGGCCGCACGCCTAACCCGGATATCCTGTGCAACAAGGAGATCAAGTTTAAGGCCTTCTTGGAGTTCGCCGCGGAAGATCTGGGGGCCGACTACATCGCCACCGGCCACTACGTGCGCCGTCGCGACATCGACGGCACCACCCAGCTGCTGCGTGGCGTGGATGCCAATAAAGATCAGAGCTATTTCCTCTACACCCTTAGCCACCAGCAAGTGGCGCAGAGCCTGTTCCCGGTCGGAGAGCTGGAGAAACCGGAGGTGCGGCGCATCGCCACTCAGCTGGATCTGGCTACCGCCAAGAAGAAAGACTCCACCGGCATCTGCTTCATCGGCGAGCGCAAGTTCCGCGACTTCCTCGGCCGCTATCTACCGGCGCAACCGGGTAAGATCATCACCGTCGATGGCCAGGAGATCGGCGAACACCAGGGGCTGATGTATCACACCCTGGGGCAGCGCAAGGGGCTGGGTATCGGCGGCACCAAGGAGGGGAATGAAGAGCCGTGGTACGTGGTGGATAAAGACGTGGCCAATAACGTGTTGCTGGTCGCCCAGGGGCATGACCATCCGCGCCTGTTCTCCAATGGCTTGATCGCTCAGCAGCTGCATTGGGTCGACCGCCGCCCGCTGACGGCGGAGCTACGTTGTACGGTGAAGACGCGTTACCGCCAAGCCGACATCCCCTGCCGGGTGATACCGATCGACGAAACGCGCATTGAGGTACGTTTCGATCAGCCGGTCGCCGCCGTCACACCGGGGCAATCCGCTGTCTTCTACCAAGATGAAGTCTGCCTGGGCGGCGGCATCATCGAGGCACGCCTGGTCGATTAATTCCCTCGACGCCTCCCTCTGCCAGCCGGACACGCGATACACCACTGTCTGGCTGGCTTTACGCTTTTCGCACCACACACGCTATCCGCGGCTAGCGGCTCATTGTCCCGATTATGTTACACTCAGAATAGTCTGAACCCGATCGATAGTGAGTCATGAGTCCGCTGCAATCCCTCGATCTCCTGTATATCAACGCCTGCGTCACCTACGCGACGCTCTCCGTCAGTTACTTCGCGTTGAGTAAGCAGCGGGCGCTCGGCCCCTATTCGCCGCTGCCGGGCCGTATCCTGTGGGGATTAATCGCCGGCCTGCTCTCCTGGTATCTCAGCGGCAGCAAAATGCCCGTGAGCGCGCATATCCACTACTCGTTCGAGATCGTCCCGATGATCTTGGTCACCTTCTTCGGCGGCTGGTGTGCCGGGCTGACGGCCTGGCTGCTAAACTTCATCACCACCGGTGGATTCGTGCTCGATAATCTGTTTATCGGCCTGATGCTGGCGCCGCTGCTGCTGAGCCGGATCTGGCAACGCAACACCCTGCGCATGTTTATCCTGTGTATCTCGCTGGTCGCACTGTTCCACCTGCTGATCATCGTCCCGGAACTGACCCAGCGCATCGAACTGCTGGATGCGTTGTTGCACCAGGTCATCGCCTACTGTTGCCTGCTGGTCTGTTACCAGACGCTGACCCTCAAACAGCGCAGCATCAACGCCTACTTCACCCTGCGTGAATCCGCGCTGCGCGATCAATTGACCCAAACCTACAATCGCCAGGGGCTGCAGCAACAGATCCTGACGCTGGAGCGTGAGCAGCGCCCCTGCTGTATCGCGATGATCGACATCGATAATTTCAAGCAGATCAACGATCATTACGGCCACCTCTGTGGCGACCAGGTCTTGATCACGCTGGCGAAGATGGCCAACCAGACCCTCTCGCCGCAAGACTATATCGCCCGCTTCGGCGGTGAAGAGTTCATCATCCTGTTCGCCGAGTTAGAACTCAGTCAAGCCAACGCACGCTGCGAACATCTGCGCCGGCTGATCAGCCATGCCCCGCTTTATCTCGGTCACGGTCAACGCGCCTGGGTCACCGCCTCCTTCGGCCTGACGCGTTTCGACGGCTACTCCGATCTCGAACACGCCATCGCCCAGGCCGACGAGGCGCTGTATCGCGCCAAGCGCCAAGGGAAAAACCGCATCATCGTCACCTGATCCGCCGCTGACGACGTCATCGTTTGCGCAGATGTGCGCCAGTTGTCGGTTCCGATCGCCCATGCCGCTAGGTTTAGCGCCGGGTTTATGGCATGATCGGGCGTCAGAATCCCGCACCGGCGCCTCATCGTCGGTGTCTCGCGGCCCGCAAACAGGAGTCAACGTGGCGAAGAATTACTATGACATCACCCTGGCATTAGCCGGTATCTGTCAGTCAGCGCGTCTGGTTCAGCAGTTAGCCCATGAAGGGCAATGCGACAACAGTGCGCTACGCACCTCGCTGCACAGTATTCTTCAAACCGATCCGCCCAATACCCTCGCGGTCTTCGGCGACCATGAACGCGTGCTTAAACCGGGGCTGGAGACACTGCTCAACGTGTTGAATGCTAACCGTCAGGGGCCGGGTGCCGAGTTAACCCGCTACTGCCTGAGCCTGATGTTACTGGAGCGTAAGCTATACGGTAACCGGCAGGCGCTGGCGACCCTCTCCGAACGCATCGGCGAGCTCGATCGTCAACTGGCGCACTTCGATCTGGAATCCGACACCATCATCAGTGCCTTAGCCGCCATCTATGTCGATGTCATCAGCCCGTTGGGGCCGCGCATCCAGGTCACCGGCTCACCCAGCATCTTGCAAAACGCGTTGGTGCAGGCCCGAGTCCGCGCCGCCTTGCTGGCGGGTATCCGGGCAGGGATCCTGTGGCAACAGGTCGGCGGCAGCCGCCTCCAACTGATGTTCTCGCGTAACCGCCTGTTCCAGATGGCGCAGAATTTATTGACTCATAGTTAACCTTTCCCAACCCCAGGAGTTGCTACCGATGGAATTATCCTCTCTGACCGCCGTATCACCGATCGACGGCCGTTATGGCGACAAAGTCACCGCCCTGCGGCCGATCTTTAGTGAGTTTGGTCTGTTGAAGTTTCGTGTCCAGGTAGAAGTACGTTGGCTGCAAAAACTGGCTGCTTGCGAGGAGATCGGCGAAGTTCCGCCTTTTGATGACCAAGCAAACGCTTTCCTCGATCGTATCGTCAGCGAGTTCAACGAAGAGGATGCCCGCCGTATCAAGAGCATCGAACGCACCACGAATCACGACGTGAAGGCGGTCGAGTACTTCCTGAAAGAGAAAGTCGCTACCCAACCGGCGCTGCACGCCGTTTCCGAATTCATTCACTTCGCCTGCACCTCCGAAGATATCAACAACCTCTCTCATGCCCTGATGTTGCACAGCGCGCGTGAAGAGGTATTGAAGCCGAGCTGGCGCCAGCTGATCGAAACCCTTCAGGGGCTGGCGCACACCTACCGCGACGTCCCGCTGATGGCGCGTACCCACGGCCAGCCGGCGACGCCGACCACCGTCGGTAAAGAGTTCGCCAACGTCGCCTACCGTCTGGAGCGCCAGTTCCGCCAACTCACTCAGATCGAGATCATGGGTAAGATTAACGGCGCCGTCGGTAACTACAACGCCCATCTGGCGGCCTACCCAGACATCGACTGGCACGCCTTCAGCGCAAGCTTCGTCAGCTCGCTGGGGATCCAGTGGAACCCCTACACTACCCAGATCGAGCCGCACGACTACATCGCCGAGCTCTTTGACTGCGTCGCCCGCTTCAACACTATTCTGATCGACTTCGATCGCGACGTGTGGGGCTATATCGCGCTGAACCACTTCAAGCAGAAGACCATCGCCGGCGAGATTGGCTCATCGACCATGCCGCACAAGGTCAACCCGATCGACTTCGAGAACTCCGAAGGCAACCTCGGCTTGTCCAACGCCCTGCTCGGTCACTTGGCCGCCAAGCTGCCCGTCTCCCGCTGGCAGCGCGATCTGACCGACTCCACCGTGCTGCGCAACCTGGGCGTCGGCCTGGGTTATGCCTTGATCGCCTATGCGGCGACCATGAAGGGCTTGAGCAAGCTGGAGGTCAATCACGACCATCTGCTGGAGGAGTTGGATCATAACTGGGAGCTGCTGGCCGAGCCGGTGCAAACGGTGATGCGCCGCTATGGCATCGAGAAGCCCTACGAGAAGCTGAAAGAGCTGACCCGCGGCAAACGCGTCGATGCTGCCGGGATGCAGCGCTTCATCGACGGCCTGGCCTTGCCGGAGGCGGAGAAGCAGCGTCTGAAAGCGTTGACACCGGCCAGTTACATCGGTGCCGCCGTCCAGCTGGTCGATAAGTTGAAGTAATCGATCCGCCCATTGTTCACTTTTGCACCTTCCGCGGCGGGCGGAGGGTGCTCCTCTCCCTTCGCGACGCGCCTTCCGTCACAGCATACCGACTTTTTACTTCTGCCACGCCCTGCCAGCGATTACACTGGAACCATCCAATACAGCTTATGATTAATGCCGAACACTATGAGTGCCGACCCAACTCCACTGCTACAAAAGCTCCGTGATGACCTCGCTCAACCTGGATCCATGCCCATCTATCTCCGCTTCAACGAGTCCATCCGCCAAGCCATCGCTCAGGGGATGTTGCAACCGGGCGACTTCCTGCCCAGCGAGCGCGCCTTCACCGAGGCACTGAAGATCTCACGTATCACGGTACGCAAGGCGTTGGCCTGCCTGGAGCAAGATGACATCATTGGTCGCGGACGCGGCTTTGGTACCCAGATCAAACAGGTGCCGATGTCGTCGCTGGCCTACTCACTCGCGAATATCAAGGGCTTCTCCGATGAGGTCGCCATGCTGGGTCATACGCCCGGAACCCGTTGGTTGACGCGCGAGCTGGTGCCCGCCTCCGCCACCATCGCCGAAAAACTGGCGCTGCCTATCGACACGCCGGTCTATCGCCTGGAGCGTATCCGCAGCGTGGATGGCGAGAATCTCTCGCTGGCCATCTCCTATGTGGTGCGCGAAGCCATCGGTAATTGTAACGAGATCGGCGACTCGCTCTATGCCTACCTGCGCGCCCGTCAGATCCAGTTCGGTCGGCTCACCAGCCAACTCAGCGCCTGTCTGGCCGATCCCTCGCTACAGCAGAAACTGGCTATCCCGGCGCCGACCGCCATGCTGGTAATCCGCCAGCTGTTGTGCGATCAGGCCCAGCGGCCATTGGAGTACAGCATCAACTACTGCCGGGGTGACATGTACGAATATACGGCGGAGGAGTAAGTGGCGCGGGCCGGCGCTCAAGCGCCTGCCCGGCACACACTCAGCGCTGCGTGCGCTGATGGCGTAGGCGCTGCAACGCCGTGGCGTAATGCTGCATATCCTGTGGGTTGACCCGTTGCAGGGTCGCCAACCAATCGGGACGGATCGCCTGAATCCCGCCAAGCGCGCCGCAAATCGCCGTTGCCATCGCCCCGATGGTGTCGGTGTCGCCGCCCAAGTTGGCGCACAACTCGGCGCAACGGTTCGGGCAGCCTTGGGCCAGATCGACCATGGCGATGGCCGCTGGTACCGACTCGATGGTCGAGACGCCGGCGCCGATCAACTGATAGATCCGTTCGCTGCCCTGCTCATACCCCGATGCCGTCTCACTCACCGTTAACGCCAGTTCAAGCCGAGCCGCCAGGGATGGGCTAAAGGTCGAAGGCCGATACTGTTGGGCATAGGCCGCCACCCCCGGCAACGCCAGGCGGATCGTCGCCCAACTCGCCCCTTCGATCGCCCGCGAGACCGCCCAGGCGATCACCACCGCCCCGGCCACCGCGATGTCTGACTTATGGGTCGGGCTGGAGGCCTGCCACACCTGCTCGACGAAGTCCGGTAACGGCGCCGATGGCAATAGGCAGCCTAAGGGCGAGACGCGCATCGCGGCGCCATTCGTCACCCCGTTATTCTCCTGCGCGGCGATCGCCATCCCCGCCTGTTGCTCCGTCAGCGCCTGGCGCGAGCTGGGGCCAAGGATATTGCGCTCGAAGGCGTTAAACCCTTCGGCCCAGCGCATGATGTTACGCGCGATCAACTCGGGCACCACCTCCCCCTCGGCCTCGATCAACGCATCGGCCAACGCCAGCGCCATCGAGGTGTCATCGGTATACTGCCCGGCCAGGAAATAGCAGGCGGCGCTATTCTCCGCCGGTCCATCGAGGAAACGATCGATCCAACCGAAGTGGCGACGAACCCGCTCGCGCGGCCACAACTCCGACGGCATGGCTAAGGCATCACCCAACATCTGACCGTACAACGCCCCCAGGATATGCTGCGCCGTCTCCGCTTGGTTATCGCGTTGGACGCAGGCCTGCGCCGCCAACTCTGTCATACTCGCTCTCTCATTCTGTTCGCTGATTAGGCGTTAATAGTACCTTAATAATACCAAAAACAGCAATCACCGCCGCCTCACGGCGCGCTCTCGCTCACACCCTGTCGGCGCGTCTCGCCTCTATGGCAAGCGCCTAGTTTATCTGCCGTTGAGGTTAGGGTGTTTATGGTTAGCCGATCTAACGTCGTCGGCGATGCCGCGAGGCGTACAGGCTGAAGGAAAGCGGGCAACGTCAACAAGATCCCATGGACGCTCTAGCCACTTTCCGCTAGGGTGAAACCAGGCATTTCAGGGGGCAATCGTAACCCCGGCACGATAGTGGAAGGATTTGAATATGCGTATCTTAGTCGTCGAAGACAACAACCTGCTACGCCACCATTTGGCGGTACAAATGCGCGAACTCGGCCACCAGGTCGACGCGGCGGAAAATGCCAAAGAGGCCGATTTTTTCGTCCGTGAGCAAACGCCAGACATCGCGATCGTCGACCTCGGCCTACCGGGCGAAGATGGCCTGAGTCTGATCCGCCGCTGGCGGAGCGAGCAGGTCACGCTGCCGATCCTGGTGCTCACCGCGCGCGAAAGTTGGCAGGAGAAGGTCACGGTGCTCGAAGCCGGCGCCGACGACTACGTCACCAAGCCGTTCCATCTGGAGGAGGTGCTGGCGCGCATGCAGGCGCTGATGCGCCGGAATAGCGGCCTGGCCTCGCAGATCATCAGCCTGCCGCCCTTCCAGGTCGATCTGTCGCGCCGCGAATTGCGGGTGGACGACACGCTGATCAAGCTCACCGCTTTCGAGTACACCATTATGGAGACGTTGATCCGCAACAACGGCAAGGTGGTGAGTAAGGATGCGCTGATGCTGCAACTCTATCCCGATGCCGAACTGCGCGAAAGCCATACTATCGACGTGCTGATGGGCCGCCTGCGCAAGAAGCTACAGCAGGCGTTTCCGGCGGAGGTGATCACTACCGTGCGTGGTCAGGGTTACCGCTTCGACGTCCCGGCATGATGTGCCAACGCTGGCAGGTCTGGAAGGCTCGCCCCTTCTCGCTACGCACCCGTTTCATGCTGGCCACCGCCGCCATGGTGTTCCTCTTGTCGCTGGCTTATGGCCTGGTGGCCGTGGTCGGCTACGCCGTCAGCTTCGATAAGACGACCTACCGCCTGCTGCGTGGCGAGAGCAATCTGTTCTTTAGCCTGGCTCACTGGCAGGATGGGCGACTCACCATCACCCCACCGCCCAACATGGCGCTCAATACCCCAACCCTGGTGATGATCTACGATCGCGAGGGACACCTGCTTTGGAGTCAGCGCCGCGTACCGGCGCTGGAGAAACGCATCGAGCGCGCCTGGCTGGAGAAACCCGGCTTCTATGAGATTGACAGCAACAAACACTTCAGTAGCACGGTCCTGGGCGATAACCCGCAGATGCAGGATCAACTCAAGGACTACGACGACGACAGCGCCGATGCCATGACCCACTCGGTCGCCGTCAGCCAGTATAGCGCGACCGACCATCTCCCGGCGCTGACCATCGTAGTGGTCGACACCATCCCACAGGAGCTACAGAATTCGGATATGGTCTGGGGCTGGTTTAGCTATGTGCTGATCGCCAACGTGCTATTAGTGGTGCCGCTGCTGTGGCTGGCCGCCTACTGGAGCCTGCAACCGATCAAGGAGGTCGCCAGTCAGGTGCGTGAGCTGGAGAAGGGGCAGCGGGATAGCCTGAGCGAGAATCCCCCCCTCGAGCTGCGTGGGCTGGTGCGTAACCTCAACATCTTGTTAAGCAACGAACGACAGCGCTACACCCGTTATCGCACCACCCTCTCCGACCTGACTCATAGCCTGAAGACCCCGCTGGCGGTGCTACAGAGTACCCTGCGCTCCCTGCGCAACGGTAAAAGCCTGAGCATCGAGCAGGCCGAGCCGATCATGCTGGAGCAGATCAGTCGCATCTCCCAGCAGATCGGCTACTACCTGCACCGCGCCAGCGCCCAGTCGGAGCATAGCGTGCTCAATCGTGAAGTCCATTCGGTACCGGCGATCCTCGACGCCCTGGCTTCGGCACTGAACAAGGTTTACCAACGTAAGGGGGTCGATATCTCGCTGGATATCCCGCCGGAGTTGACCTTTATCGGCGAGAAAAACGATCTGATGGAGGTGATGGGTAACCTACTGGACAACGCCTGCAAATACTGCCTGGAGTTCGTCGAGGTCAGCGCCTGTCTGCAGGGCGATACCCTGCTGCTATGGGTGGATGATGACGGTCCAGGTATCCCCGACGATAAACGCGAACTGGTGTTTGCTCGCGGCCAACGCGCCGATACCCTGCGCCCGGGTCAGGGGCTGGGGCTGGCGTTAGTGGACGAGCTGGTCGCGCAGTACGAGGGGAGCGTCACCATCGACGATAGCCCGTTGGGCGGGGCACGTATGCACGTGCGCTTCGGCCAACAGCGGTTAGAAAACGATTAATTCCGTCGACGAGGGCACAAAATGCCCTCGCCTCTGGCGGCTGACGGCGCGCCATCCGTTATACTTCCCGCTGTGCCACCAACCATCACAGGATTGCAATCATGGACTATCAGCTCGATCTCGACTGGCAGGAATTCCTGCAAACGTATTGGCAAAAGCGCCCGTTGGTTATCCGGCACGGTTTCAAGAATTTTATCGATCCGCTCTCACCGGACGAACTGGCCGGGCTGGCGATGGAGCAAGAGGTGGACAGCCGCCTGGTCTGTCACGAGGAGGGGGCGTGGCAGGTGAGCCATGGTCCGTTTACCAGCTATGACCACCTGGGCGAGACCAACTGGTCACTGCTGGTACAGGCGGTCGATCACTGGCACTCCCCGGCGGCGGCGCTGATGCGGCCGTTCCGCCACTTGCCGGACTGGCGGGTGGACGATCTGATGATCTCCTTCTCGGTTCCCGGCGGTGGCGTCGGCCCACACATCGACCAGTATGATGTCTTCATCATCCAAGGTAGCGGCCGCCGACGCTGGCGTGTCGGGGAGAAGGGGCAACGCCGTCAGCACTGCCCGCATCCGGATCTGCTCCAGGTCGATCCCTTCGAGGCCATTATCGATGTGGAGCTGAGCGCCGGCGATATTCTCTATATTCCGCCCCACTTCCCTCACGAGGGCTACGCCCTGGAGAATGCGCTCAACTACTCCGTCGGTTTCCGTGCCCCCAACGCCCGCGAGCTGATCAGCGGTTTCGCCGACCATATGCTGGCGCACGACCTTGGCGGTAATCACTATGCCGATCCGCAGCTCGCGGCACGCGATAATCCGGCCGAGATCCTGCCGCAGGAGCTGGACACGCTGCGCGCCATGATGATCGCCCAACTGAGCGACGGCGAACACTTCCGCCAGTGGTTCGGTGAGTTCATCAGTCAGTCACGCCACGAGTTGGACATCGCGCCGCCGGAGCCGCCCTACCAGGCTGGCGAGATCTATGAACTGTTACAGGCCGGCGAGGTGTTGGAGCGCTTAGGCGGGATCCGGGTGCTACGCCTGGCCGAGGCGTGCTACGTCAACGGGGAGCGGCTCGAGTGCTCGAATACGGCGGCGCTCGATACCCTGGCGCGTCATGCCTGCCTGAACGCGGCCAGTCTGGGCGAGGCGCTGGATGATCCGGCGTTTCTCATCATCTTGACGGGATTGATCAATAGCGGCTACTGGTTCTTCCAGGACTAATCCCGACGTCGGCGCCCGTCTGACGGGCGCCGATGCCGTGGCCGCTACGCGTTACCACGCGCTAGAGGGCAGCCCGCAGCGGATCAACAACTGCTGAAGATAATGCGGCACCACCTGACTGGCGGGGCCGTAATGCTTCTCGGCAAACTCGCTCTCGACCTGACTCGGCTCGAGGTTCAGCTCCACGGTATGAGCGCCGCTCAGTCGCGCCTCATGGACGAAGCCGGCGGCGGGATAGACGTGGCCGGAGGTGCCGATGGCGATAAACTCATCCGCCTGTTGCAACGCCTGATAGATCTCATCCATGCCGAGCGGCATCTCGCCGAACCACACCACGTGCGGACGCAGCGGCGCCGGGATCTGACAACAGTGGCAACGATCGTCCACGCTCAGATCACCCAACCACTTCACCACCTGCCCCGACTGAGTGCAGCGCGCCTTCAACAACTCACCATGCATATGGATAACACGTCGATTGCCGGCACGCTCATGCAGATTATCGATGTTCTGGGTCACCAGCAGGAAATGGTCGCCCAGCTCTTGCTCCAGCCGCGCCAGCGCCAAGTGGGCGGCATTCGGCTGGATCGCCGGCGTTTGCAACTGGCGACGGCGGGCGTTATAGAACGCCTGCACCAGTTCGGGATCGCGCCGATACCCCTCCGGCGTGGCGACATCCTCCACCCGGTGCTCTTCCCACAGCCCATCCGCCGCCCGGAAGGTGCGGATCCCCGACTCCGCCGAGATACCCGCGCCGGTTAATACGACGACGCGCGGCCGATTGATCGTTTCACTCTTCTCCATGCCCCCTCCCCATACTCTATCCTCATAATAGACCAGCGAGCGCAGGCGCTGATGGCGCAGCCGTTTATTCTTTCTGAAGCGACAGATACGATGGCGCGTTTTCATGATGATGACTCCTTAATCCGCACACGCCGCCGCCCGGGCGGCGCAACGGGCGTCGCTCAGATGCAGGAACGCCGCACCGCGTGTCCCACCATCGTCGCCGTAACGCGCCGGCACAATGACGGGGGGCGTGGCGACGCGTAGCAGGTGGCGCGCGATACGCGGCTCCAGCAAGGCAAACAGCTCGCTAAAATTAGACAGACCGCCCCCGATCACCACCAGTTCGGGATCGAGCACGGTAAACAGATTGGCCAAGCAGATGGCCAGCAGATCGGCGAACTCGGCGGCGTGTTGACGCGCCCGTGCGTCGCCTTGGCGGTAGCGTGCCACGATCTGCGGGGCACTCAACGCCTCGCCGTGACGCCACTGATATAACCAGGCGAAACCGCGCCCCGAGATATAGTTCTCCAGGCAGCCACGTTGACCGCAGCCGCAGGGGAGACGTGGCGCATCGGCACCCAAGTAGTCGAGCGCATCGAGCGGCAGGCGCAGATGGCCCAACTCACCGGCCACGCCATTGGCGCCACGATAGATGCGCCCCGCGATCGCCAGCCCACCACCGACCCCGGTGCCGAGGATGAGTCCCAGCACGCTGCCATAGGCCTGCGCCGCCGGATCCCAGGCTTCCGATAGGGTGAAACAGTTGGCATCATTCTCGATGCGCACCGTGCGGCCGAGACGGGCTGCCAGATCGGTGGCCAACGGCTGCCCCATCGCCGCCGGGACGTTGGCACAGAACAGCGTGCCGTCCGGGCGTTGCAGGCCAGGGATACCGATGCCGACGCTACCCGAGACGCCATAGCGCCGATCGGCCTCCTCGGTCAACGACGTCAGCGCCGCCAGCAATGCCGGGTAGTCGTCGCGCGGCGTCGCCACGCGCCAATAGCCGACTTGCCTCAAGCCGGCGTCGTAGACCCCCAGCGCCAGCTTGCTACCGCCGAGATCGAAACCGTAGTACATCGTCGCCTCCGTCACTGGCCGCCGCTTAATACCCGCGCCGGATCGATGCGGCTGGCGCGTCGCGCCGGATACCAGCTCGCCAGCAGGCTGAGGATGATGGCGGTCAGTAACACCGCCAAGACATCCAGCCACTGTAACTGGCTGGGCAGGAAGTCGATCGGATAAATGTCCCCGGAGAGTAGACGATGGCCCAGCATGCGCTCGATGAAGCGCCCGATCAGGGTCAGCTTCAACGAGGCCAGTACCCCGATTACCACCCCACACAGACTCCCCATCAAGCCCGCCAACAGCCCGTACCAGATGAAGATGGCGCGGATCAGGCCATCCCTCGCCCCCAGGGTACGCAGCACGGCGATATCGCCGCTCTTATCCTTCACCGCCATCACCAGGGTGGAGACGATATTAAAACAGGCTACCCCGATCACCAGGACCATCGCCAGATACATGATCACCCGGATCATCTGGATGTCCCGGAACATGTAGCCGTAGGTGCCCTTCCAGCTCCGAATGTAGACATAGTCGTTGGTCACCTCACCGGCGGCGCGTACCACCTTATCCGCGCTGAAGGGATCGGCCACCTTGATGGCGATCCCGGTCACGCTATCACCCAGATCCTGATACTGCTGGGCATCGGCCAGCGGCACCAGCGCCAAGGTGTGATCCAGCATGCCGCTCAACTGAAGGATACCGCTCACCTGGAGACGAATGCGTTTCGGCTGCAACAGCTTCATTTGCGGATCGCTGTTAGGCACCATCACCGTCACCCAGTCGCCACGCCGGACGCCCAAGGCGTCGGCGACCCCCTTACCCAGTACCACCTGTTGCGCCCCGGCGTGGAAATCCGCCCAGGCATCATCCAACACATAGCGCGGCAGGGAACTAACTTGATGCTCTTGGGCGGGGTCGACACCACGCACCTGCACCGCACGCAGCTGGCTGCCATGCTCCATCAGGCCGGTGAAGGTGACATAGGGCGCCGCCCCCACCACCCCCTTGACCTGCGCGACGCGCGTCAAGACCGATGGCCAGTCATGGAAGGGCTGCTCCACCGGGTAGATTTCCCCGTGCGGCACCACCGATAAGATACGCTGATCCAACTCGCGCTCGAAGCCATTCATCGCGCTCAGGCCGACGATCAACACCGCCACCCCTAACGCGATACCGACCGTCGAGATCACCGAGATCAGCGAAACCATCCCGCCACGGCGCCGTCCTCGGCTAAAGCGCCGCGCGATCTGTAAAGCCAACGGCATTCCCATCACTGCGCCTCCATCAGCGTCAGCTCCTGGGTCAGCTGGCCGTCGCGCATCTCCAGTTGGCGGCGCAGACGGCGCGCCAGCGACAGGTCGTGGGTCACCACCAGGAAGGCGGTGCCCTGACGCACATTCAGCTCGCCCAACAGATCGAAGATGGTATCGGCGGTACGCATGTCCAGGTTACCCGTCGGCTCATCGGCCAAGACCAGCGACGGGTTATGCACCAGCGCCCGCGCGATGGCGACGCGTTGCCGTTCGCCGCCGGACAGCTCCGACGGGCGGTGGTGGGCGCGATGCGCCAGACCCACCGCCTTCAACATCGCCAACGCCTGCGGCTGAGCCTGTTTCGGCTTCATGCCGCCGATCAACAGCGGCATCATCACGTTCTCCAACGCGTTGAAATCGGGCAGCAGATGATGGAACTGGTAGATAAAGCCCAACTCGCGGTTACGCAGCGCCGCCTTGTCTGACGGCGACATGCGATTGAGCGACTGCCCCTTGAAGATCACCTCCCCGGAAGTCGGGCTATCCAGCCCACCCAACAGGTGCAACAGGGTGCTCTTACCGGAGCCGGAGCTGCCGACGATCGCCATCATCTCACCCGGGTGAATGTCGAACGAGACGTGACGCAACACGTCCGTGCTCAGCTTGCCCTCCTGGTAGCTCTTGCTCAGGTCGTTGCACTGCAACAGGACGGGAGTCTGGGATGAAGGGTTACTCATAACGTAATGCCTCGGCAGGATGAACGGCGGCGGCGCGCCAGGACGGATAAAGCGTTGACAGCAAAGAGAGCAGCATGGCGACCAGGGTGATGGTGATCACCTGACCGGAATGGATGTCTACCGGTAGCGTGCCGCCGCCGAGCATATCACCCAGCCACGGCAACAGGGTATTCAGTTGGCTAGCCAGCAGCGCCCCCAACAGGGCGCCCAGCAACGAGCCGATGATGCCGGCACTGGCGCCCTGCACCATGAAGACACTCATGATCTGGCGCCGGGTCAGCCCCTGGGTTTGCAGGATGGCCACCTCGCCCTGCTTCTCCATCACCAGCAGCCCCAACGACGTGATGATGTTAAAGGCGGCGACGGCGACGATCAGGCTCAACAGCAGCCCCATCATGTTTTTCTCCATCTTCACCGCCTGGAACAGCTCGCCCTTACGGGCCCGCCAATCCTGCCACACCAACCCCTCGGGCAGCGGATGGGCCACCAGCGCCTCGATATCCAATGGGCGTTGCATAAACAGGCGCCAGCCGCTGATGTGACCCAACGGGTAGCGCATCAGGCGCGAGGCATCTTGCTGGTTGACCAGCAACTGCGTTTGATCCACCTCGCTATCGGCGTTAAAGGTACCGATCACGGTGAAGATACGCTGGCTGGGAATGCGCCCCATCGGGGTAAACTGGCTGGCGCTCGGCACCATCAGGCGTACCCGGTCGCCCGCTTTGACGCCGAGCGAGGCGGCTAACTGGCTGCCGAGGATGGCACGGTACTGGCCCGGCTGCAGCTGTTGCTGACTGACACCACTCAGGTAACGATCCAGCGGATCGGCCTCCTGTGGGTTCACGCCGATCATCACCCCGACGCCGACACTGTGTGGGCTTTGTAGCACCACGTCACCGCTGGTCAATGGCGCCACGCGGGTCACGCCGGGTAACCCCTTCAGCAGTGACGCCGGATAGCGGGCGGGATCGAGCTCCCCTTGCGGCGTAGTGACCAATGCCTGAGGCATCAGGCTAAGGATGCTCTGCTCCAGATCACGCTCAAAACCGTTCATCACCGACAACACGGTGACCAGCGCCATCACCCCCAGGGTGATACCGATGGTGGATAACCAAGAGACAAAACGACCGAAGCGGTCCGAAGCGCGCCCGCGCATGTAACGCAGGCCAATAAATAGGGCGACAGGTTGATGCATGGCTCTCTTTCTTGCAATGCGCAAAGTGATTGGCAAGTATATGTCTGTGAACAGGTTACCACAATGGGCAGCGCGACGCCCGCCAGCGGCATCGCTCATGGCGTGCGCGTGTCGCGCCGCTGGCATATAGTGGTATTATCTACGCTGACATCCGTATCGCTCCCCTGCGCGGGACACGACGTACACGAGATCCGCTAACGCCCTATGTCTGAACAATATCGACTTACCCTGCCAGAACGCTACCCATTGCCTGCCCGTGCCGGCGATGTTCGCCAACTGGGCCAGCTCAGTGGCTCGGCCTGCGCCCTGGAGTGCGCCGAGATCGCCGCGCGCCATCCCGGCGCGGTGATGCTGGTGGTGCCCGACATGCAGACCGCGCTCCGCCTGCGCGACGAGATCCCCCAATTCAGCCGTCAGTGGGTCACCACCCTGGCCGACTGGGAGACCCTGCCCTACGACAACTTCTCGCCGCATCAGGACATCATCTCCGCCCGCCTCTCCAGCCTCTACCATCTGCCGGGGATGGAGCGCGGTATCATCATCCTGCCGATCAACACCCTGATGCAACGCGTCTGCCCGCACAGCTTCCTGCATGGCCACGCCTTGGTGATGCAGAAGGGGCAGCGGCTATCGCGCGACACCCTGCGCGCCCAATTAGAGCAGGCGGGCTACCGCAGCGTGGATCAGGTGATGGAGCATGGCGAGTTCGCCACCCGTGGCGCCCTGCTCGATCTGTTCCCGATGGGCAGCGACGAGCCTTACCGCATCGACTTCTTCGATGATGAGATCGATAGCCTACGGCTGTTCGACGTCGACAGCCAACGCACCCTGAACGAGGTCGAACGCATCGATCTGCTGCCGGCGCACGAGTTCCCCACCGACAAGAACGCCATCGAGCTGTTCCGCAGCCAATGGCGCGAGCATTTCGAGGTGCGCCGCGACGCCGAGCACATCTATCAGCAGGTCAGCAAGGGAGTCTGGCCGGCAGGGATCGAGTATTGGCAACCGTTATTCTTCGACCAGCCGCTACCGACCCTGTTCAGCTACCTGCCCAGCGGCACCCTGGTGTTGGGACTGGGCGACTTACATCAGGCTGCCGAACGCTTCTGGCAAGACATCGCGCAGCGCCACCAGAGCCGGGGCGTCGATCCGATGCGCCCCCTGCTGCCGCCCGAAAGCCTATGGATGCGGGTAGATGAGCTGTTCACCGCCCTGAAGCAGTGGCCTCGCGTCCAACTGACGCGCGAGACCCTCAGCGAACGCGCCGGGCATTGTAACCTGCACTACCAACCCCTGCCGACCCTGGCGGTCGAGGCGCAGAGCAAGAAGCCGCTGGACAACCTGCAGCGCTTCCTGGCGCAGTTCGACGGCAGCGTGGTGTTCTCCGCCGAGAGCGAGGGGCGGCGCGAAACCTTGCTAGAGCTGCTGGCCCGCATTCAGATCGCGCCACGGCTGATAGCACGCCTCGAAGAGGCGGAGCCCGGCGGCCATTACATCATGGTCGGCGCCAGCGAGCATGGCTTCATTAACAGCCAACTGGCGCTGGCGCTGATCTGCGAAAGCGATCTACTCGGCGAACGTGTCAGTCGGCGACGCCAGGACAATCGGCGTACCATCAATACCGATACCCTGATCCGCAACCTGGCGGAATTGGCACCCGGCCAGCCAGTGGTGCATCTGGAGCACGGCGTCGGGCGCTACGGCGGCATGACCACCCTGGAGGCTGGCGGCATCAAGGGCGAGTACCTGATCCTCAGCTATGCCGGCGACGCCAAGCTCTATGTACCGGTCTCCTCGCTGCATCTGCTGAGCCGCTACGCCGGCGGCGCCGACGAGAGCGCCCCGCTGCACCGCCTGGGGGGCGACGCCTGGACGCGCGCACGCCAGAAGGCGGCGGAGAAGGTACGCGACGTGGCGGCCGAGCTGTTGGACATCTATGCCATGCGCGCCGCCAAGGCGGGCTTCGCCTTCCGTCATGACCGTGAGGCCTATCAGCTGTTCTGCCAGGGCTTCCCGTTCGAAACCACCCCCGATCAGGAGATGGCGATCAACGCGGTGCTCGGCGACATGTGCCAGCCGCTGGCGATGGATCGCCTGGTGTGCGGCGACGTCGGCTTCGGCAAGACCGAGGTGGCGATGCGCGCCGCCTTCCTGGCGGTCCATAACAGCAAGCAGGTGGCGGTGCTGGTGCCTACCACCCTGCTGGCGCAACAGCACTACGATAACTTCCGCGATCGCTTCGCCAACTGGCCGGTACGTATCGAGTTAATCTCGCGCTTCCGCAGCGCCAAGGAGCAGGCGCAGGTGCTGGCGGACACCGCCGAGGGCAAAGTCGATATTCTGATCGGTACCCATAAGCTGCTACAGACCGATGTGCTGTGGAAGGATCTGGGGCTGTTGATCGTCGACGAGGAGCACCGCTTCGGCGTACGTCAGAAGGAGCGCATCAAGGCGTTGCGCGCCGATGTCGACATCCTGACCCTGACGGCGACACCGATCCCGCGCACCCTGAACATGGCGATGAGCGGCATGCGCGATCTCTCCATCATCGCCACCCCTCCAGCGCGGCGCATGGCGGTGAAGACCTTCGTGCGCGAATACGACAGCCTGCTGGTGCGCGAGGCGATCCTGCGCGAAACCCTGCGCGGCGGCCAGGTATACTACCTGTATAACGACGTCGACTCTATCCAGAAGGCCGCCGATCGACTGGCGACCCTGGTACCGGAGGCGCGCATCGCCATCGGCCACGGCCAGATGCGTGAGCGTGAGCTGGAGCGGGTGATGAACGACTTCCACCATCAGCGCTTCAATGTGTTGGTGTGCACCACCATCATCGAGACCGGCATCGACATCCCCAGCGCCAACACCATCATCATCGAGCGCGCCGACCACTTCGGTCTGGCACAGCTGCACCAGTTGCGCGGACGCGTGGGACGCTCCTACCATCAGGCCTACGCCTACCTCCTGACACCGCCGCCGAAGGCGATGACCGTCGACGCCCAGAAACGCCTGGAGGCCATCGCCTCGCTGGAAGATCTGGGCGCCGGTTTCGCCCTGGCGACACACGATCTGGAGATCCGCGGTGCCGGTGAGCTATTGGGCGACGATCAGAGTGGTCAGATGGCCAGCGTCGGCTTCTCGCTGTATATGGAGCTGCTGGAGAGCGCGGTCGATGCCTTGAAGGCCGGGCGCGAACCCTCGCTGGAGGACCTGACCAGCCAGCAGACCGACGTGGAGCTGCGCATGCCAACCCTGTTGCCGGAAGAGATGATCCCCGACGTCGGCACCCGCCTCTCCTTCTACAAACGCATCGCCAGTGCCGGCGACGCGGATACGCTGTCCGATCTACGCGCCGAGCTGATCGACCGCTTCGGCCCGCTGCCCGAGGCGGCGCGCAACCTGCTACAGTGCGCCGCGCTGCGTCAACAGGCGGCAGCGTTGGGTATTCGACGTATCGAAGGGCATGATAAGGGGGGCTTTATCGAGTTTAGCGAGAGCAACCACGTCGATCCGGGCTATCTGATCGGGCTGCTGCAACAGCAACCGGGCGTCTTCCGTCTGGATGGTCCCAGCAAGCTGAAGTTTATTCGCGATCTCGCCGAGCGCCCGGCGCGACTCGAGTTCATCGGCCAACTGCTGGCGGCTTTCGCCGAGCATCGCATCTAATCTTCTCCGCCGCATCGCGGCAGTCATCCAGATGGCCCCGTCGGGCCGTCTGGGTCGACGATCGGCATGGCGTGCCGATGGCTCGACGTTACTGGGTTAGGCCTTCTGGTCGATGACCAACTGTCCCTTGCTATCGAGCGGGATCTGCGAGCCTGGATCGCGATCCATGCGCACCCGGCCTCGCTGTTCGCCGATCAGGTAGGTGACGTCATAGCCAAGTAGACGCCGCGACTTGTCATACTCGGTGCTGCAACGCTGCTCGCGCGTGGCATAGGTGTCATTCTGCTGCATACGGTCCTGGATCTGATTCCCCGCATAGCCACCGCCCAGCGCCCCCAGCACCGTCGCCACATCGCGTCCCCGTCCGCTGCCGACCTGATGGCCCAGCACCCCACCGGCTACCGCCCCCAGCAACGACCCAGCCAGGCGATTCTCATCCTGCACTGGTCGACGGCGCATCACGGTCACCTCACGGCAGACCTTACGCGGCGTCTTGATCGTCTCATGGATCGGCTGGACCGAGAGCACCCGTGCATACTGCGGTGCCGCGTCGAAAACCTTCAATCCGGCGACCGCCGCCACGCTTAACGCGGCCGCGACCCCAATGCCGATACCGGCCAACATGGACTTATTCATCTGCGTGATCCTTCTGTTGTCTGGCCCGGCGCCCACACTAAGCGGCGCGGCACGGCCAGTCATGACTCAAGTGATGACAGGCAGTGTGCGCAGGGGACGGGACATCAACAATCGGAATAACGGAAGAAATGCCCGCCAGGCGGGCTATAAGGCGGGATTCAAGACAATTCTGAGGGACGCGCGCGACGCCGACGGGAAGTTAACTTCAACTCGCTGACCAGCACCCCGATGACGATCAACGCGGCCCCCAACAACGCCACGCCCGGCAGACGCTCGCCGGCGATACGCCCCACCACCCCGGCCCACACCGGTTCACCGGCGTAGATCACCGTGGCACGGGTTGGCGACACGCTGCGTTGCGCCCAGTTCATGGTCACCTGGATGATGCCACTGGCGGCACCCAGCCCCAAGGCGCTGAACAGCAGATAGCTGGAGCAGGATGGCAGCGACTCCCCATTCGGCCACATCAGCACGAAGCTGAGCAGCGACGCCGTGGCCAGCTGGATCAAGGTCACCCGGCGCACATCGACCCGCCCGGCGCAACCGCTGATCAGGATGATTTCCGCCGCGATGGCCAGGGTGCTGATCAGGGTCATCACCTCGCCGACGCCGAACGCCCCGTCCCCATTCTGGGGGCCCGCCAACAGCAACAGGCCAATAAACGCCAGGCCGATGCCGATCCAGGCCATCAGACGCGGCCTGCGTCCGAGAAACAGCCACTGCAACAGCGGCACCAACGGCACATACAGCGCGGTCATGAAGGCCGACTTACTGCTGCTGATGGTTTGCAGGCCATAGGTCTGGAGGCCGTAGCCGGCGGCGATCGCCGCACCGATGCTCATTCCCCAGGCCCATTCGCGCCGGGTAAAGCCATGCAGATGGCGCCAGCTCAGCAACAACAGCATCAGCGTGGCGGCGGCGAAGCGTAACCCGACGAAGAAGAAGGGGCCGCTTACCGTCATGGCATGATGCACGATCAGAAAGGTACCGCCCCAGAGCATGGTGATGAAGATCAGGATCAACTCTTGGCGTGAGAGCATCGGACGAAAAACAGAATGGGATGACATCGGCAGGAACCAGTCACAGATAACGGACTGCTCAGTGTGCGCGCCGCGCCGGATGCGGTCAAGAGGCAGGGCATAGGCGCCGCACAGCGGCACCTATGACGGGATTAATGCAGTTTGAGATGCGGGCGGATCACCCGGTTGATGCTATCGACCAACATGCGCAGACCCGTCTTCAGATAACCATGCAGGGCGATCTGGTGCATACGGTAGAGCGAGATGTACATCAGACGCGCGATACGCCCCTCGATCATCATTGAGCCCCGCGTCAGGTTGCCCATCAGGCTACCGACGGCGCTGAACTCAGAGAGCGAGACCAACGAGCCGCGATCGCGATAGATGAATGGTTTCAGCTCTTTGCCCTGCAATAACGCCAGGATGTTGTCGGCACACAAACTCGCCATCTGATGTGCGGCCTGACCACGCGGTGGCACGGTGCTACCGTTCGCCTGCGGACAGGCGGCGCAATCGCCGATGGCGAAGATGTGCGCATCGCGCGTGGTTTGCAGCGTCGGCTCCACCACCAACTGATTGATGCGGTTGCTCTCCAGGCCGCCGATATCGCGCAGGAAATCCGCCGCTTTGATGCCCGCCGCCCATACCATCAGATCGGCCGGGATAAACTCGCCGCCTTTGGTCTGTAGGCCGTTGCTCTCCGCGCAGGTCACCATGGTCTGGGTCAGGACGCGCACGCCGAGCTTACTCAGCTCCTGATGGGCGGCGGCCGAGATGCGCGGCGGCAATGCCGGCAGGATTCGCTCCCCCGCCTCGACCAGCGTCACATTCAGCGCCGCGCTGCTCAGGTTCTCGTAACCGTAGCTTTGCAACTGCTGCACCGCGTTATGCAGTTCGGCGGACAACTCTACCCCGGTCGCGCCCCCGCCGACGATGGCGATATTAACCTGCTCCTCCGGCTTGCCCGCCGCGGAGTATTTCAGGAAGAGGTTTAGCATCTCGTTATGGAAACGGTGCGCCTGCTGCGGGCTGTCCAGGAAGATGCAGTTCTGGCTGACGCCCGGCGTCCCGAAGTCGTTCGAGGTACTGCCCAACGCCATCACCAGAATGTCGTAGTCGAGCTGACGTTCGGCCACCAGCAATGCGCCCTGCTCATCATGGATCGCCGCCAAGGTGACACGGCGCTGCTGACGATCGAGTTCGGTCATGCTACCCAGCTGAAAGGTGAAGTGATGAGCGCGCGCATGGGCCAGGTAGCTCAGGGCGTCCACCCCATCATCCAGTGAACCGGTCGCCACTTCGTGCAACAACGGCTTCCACAGGTGGCTATGGTTGCGATCGATCAGCACCACTTCCGCCTTTCCTTTCCGCCCCAGCGAATGACCCAGGCTGGTCGCCAGTTCGAGTCCGCCGGCACCACCACCGACAATCACGATTTTCTTCTTTGCTGCGCTCAAAGCTCTCTCCCTTGGTAAAAAATGTAAACCATTCGTTAACCGAAGATGACTTCCGCATAACCCAGAGTGGCGGCTTGGCTGACGAAGGTTAATTTCATTCACTGCGGGCACAATACCACAAAGGGTAATATGGTCATACCAAAATTGATTCAAATCAAATAAAGTGGTGATTGTTTGGCTATTTTTTGTGCGCTGGCGCCGATTTTTTAAACTTAATAGCCAGACTGGCAACATAGCGATGACAATGCCCCCACCTAGCGCCAGCGGCACGCCCCCGCGCGCCATCGCGCCTGAGATATTCATCCTGCCGGGATGCGGTGCTATCATGGCCACATCGTGGCGCACACTCCGGCGCCATCCGCCGCCTGCCTGCATTAGGACGCCATGAACGCCAGACAACAGCTTATTCTGCAATTAGTTAACGACAAACGCCGCATCAGCGTCGCCGAACTGGCGCAGATCTGCCAGGTTTCCGAGGTCACCATCCGCCAGGATCTGACACTGCTAGAGAAACGCAACTACCTCAAGCGGGTACACGGTTTCGCCACCGCCCTGGAAAGCGAAGAGAGCGAAGAGGTCGATGCGCGTATGAGGATTAACTTCACCCTGAAGCAACAGCTGGCCGCCTATGCCGCCTCGCTGGTTGAGGATGGGGAGACCATTTTCATCGAAAGCGGCAGCACTAATGCCCTGTTGGCGCGCTACCTGGCCGAGCGCAAGCACATCACCTTGGTCACCGTCAGCACCTATATCGCCCACCTCCTCAAGGAGACCGACTGCGATGTCATCCTGATGGGGGGGATGTACCAGAAGCGTAGCGAGACGGTGGTCGGCCCGTTGACACGTCAGTGTATCCAACAGGTCCATTTCAGTAAGGCCTTTATCGGCATCGACGGTTTCCATCCCGATACCGGTTTTACCGGGCGCGACATGATGCGGGCCGAGGTGGTCAATACGGTGCTGGCCAAGGGGGCGCAGAATATCATCCTGACCGACGCCTCGAAGTTCGGCCAGATCCATCCCAACCCCGTGCTGCCTGCCTCCGCCATCAGTCGAGTGATCACCGACTATCGCCTCGCCGATACGCAGCGAGAACAGCTGGAGGCGTTGGGGATCGCCGTCGATAAAGTCTCCGAGAGTGGCATTCGCTGAGGCGCGCGCGAAGAAAGAAAAAAATCCTGCGTCCACCCTTGCACTGGGTCTGCATTACTGTATATATTTACAGTAATATTACTCATGAGGAGTGAACCATGCGCATTGAACTGACTCTGGACAAGCGCAACCCGCTACCCGACGGGGCGCTTGATGCCTTTCGGCACGAGTTTTCTCGCCGTATTCAACCACACTACCCCGATTGTATCGTGCAGGTACGCCAGGCCGGCGCCAACAACCTGAGTGTCCTAGGGGGAAACAAGAGCGACCGGGAGATCATCGAGACCATCCTGCAAGAGACCTGGGAGAGCGCCGACGACTGGTTCAACCCCGATTACCCGGAATAAGGTGCTATCGGCCTGATCCCTGGCGCTAATAGCTTGCTAAGTCACGTTTTTTCTGGTGGACGCAGAAAAAAACTATCGCCCACGACGCGGAAGCATATACTGAAAAGGCGCATGGCATGCGTTTGTTGATCCTAGCTTATTGCTCCTCGTTAGTACGTATTTCAGTGACTACGCTTAAGGGGGTCTTATGAACGGCAAAGATGAAGTGATCCAGACGCACCCGGTTATCGGTTGGGATATCAGTACCGTCGACAGTTATGATGCCTTAATGATCCGTCTTCACTACCTTTCATCGCAAGATCAACCCCCGGAGGATGCCCGCGTCGACCGCACATTATGGTTGACCACCGATGTGGCCCGGCAGCTCATCACCATCCTCGAGGCCGGTATCGCCAAGATCGAGGACAGCGATTACCAACAGATTGATTACATCAAGCATTAACCTTCCCCTACACCGCCGCCAGGCGGTGTTTTTCTTTGGGCACCCAGGCGCCCTAGACCATCCCGGTATACACTAAACAGAGAGGCCGCCTAGGCGCCTCTCCTGCACACCAATCTAACGCGTAGCCGCGTGACGGAGGCGGAGATGGACTATGATCTGGCAATCGTTGGCAGTGGCTCTGTCGGCGCCGCCGCCGGTTACTATGCTGCCCTGGCCGGCCTCAATGTCGCCCTGTTCGACCGCCATTCTCCCCCCCATCGTCTGGGAAGCCATCATGGCGATACCCGCCTAATGCGCCATACCGACGCCATCACGCCACAGTACGCCGCCTTGGCCCTGCGGTCACAGCGACTCTGGCTGGCGTTAGAGGAGATCAGCGCGCTCCCCCTGTTTCATCGTTGCGGCGTGCTGAGCCTCGGCCCCCGACACAGCGCCTTCATGCGCGGTATCCAGGCCAGTGCGCACCAGCAAGGCGTGACGCTCGACCTCCTAAGCCGGGAGGCCCTCGTTGAGCGTTGGCCGACCATCCGCCTCCCGGAGACCTACGCTGCCCTACTGGAGCCGGATGCCGGCTACCTCAAGTGCCATCTGGCCATCGCTACCCTGATCGAGAAGGCGGCCGATCTCGGGGCCCGACTACACTTCGACTGCCCATTACATACCTTACAAGCCGAAGGGGATGGCGTTCGTCTATGCGCCCCGCAGGGCGACTGGCATGCCCGGCGCGTCATCGTCTGTGCCGGCAGCGGGACCCACAGCCTGTTACCCGCACTACCGCTGCGTATCTGGTGTAAACCCTTCGCCTGGTATCAAGCGGGGGCGAGTTTCAGCGAGGCTCGTCACTTCCCTGCGTTGCACACCCTGACGCCGCAGGGCCGCTACTTCTATAGCTTTCCCGCCGTGGATGGTGCCCTCAAGGCGGGACGTTACGATGGCGGTCTCCCCATCGTCCCACCTGCACATTGTCCCAGTGCCCGCGACGCCCGAGAAGATGAGGCGATCCACGACTACCTGCAACAATTTCTCCCCCAAGTCGGTCCCTGCCTACGCGGGGAGATCGCCAGCGTCGCCTCAACACCCGACGATCGTCTCATTCTCGACCGACTGCCCGGGGCTTCGGCGATTATCGTGGTGGCCGGCCTCGGTAGTCAGGGGTTTAAGTTTGCGCCGGCGTTGGCCGAACTGGCGCTCGCCCTGGCACACGATGAAATGCCGGCGCTCGATCTGAGCCCGTTTCGTCTCGACCGTTGGGGAACGCCCGCTCACTAATCGGCGGCGGGAAACGCCCCGCCCCCTACACCATGGTGAGGGGGCGGCTTACGTTTGTCTCCCTCCCGGCCCCACGGGATCAGAGACACGGTGCTGGCGTGTTAGCTTGATGCGATGATGGTGCAAGAGGTGGAGGACGAGAGCCACCTCGTCATCATTCCCTTTATCCATCTCATACGCGAACACGAAGCCTAACCGTACCGCCTGCGCTCATCATACCGTCAATGTCACTCGCTAATATTTATTTTAATATAACGAGATATTTTTATTATTTATCTATTTTCTGGCGCGAGAAAAATAATTCCCAACCACAGACAGATGCTCGGCTTTTCCATTGACACGCTACAACAAAAAAATTAGTTTGTGGGTTTAATACGCCTTGGGCCGTTATCCTCTATTCCCTATCACCCGTGTCCTGCCTAGTCACGGGAGTGCGCCAAGTATGGTGCCTGACACCGCACCACAGCACGTGGTTGTGGTCGCTGCTATCGCTAAAGGACGAGTCATGGAGTTATTGGTTATTGAACCCTGCCGCTATACCCAAATGGGCATCGATTTATTTATTAAGGATGAGGAAAATATCAATATTAATTATGTCGATGATATCACCAAAATTAATGATGACCACGCAACAGCACAGACAGACTTTATTTTCGCCAATCTCAGCCTTTATTGCCAACATCATGCGATAAGTAGCGACTTACAGACTTTTCTCCATCGTCCTCGACGCGCAATAAGCTTTATTTATACCGAGGCGCACTACCCCTATACTAAACAACCGTTATATCTACAAAATGGTATTTATTTAATTAATAAAAAGATGACGCTGACGTTGCTCCATCTGATCGGTCGCCAGCCGCCCCAGTCATCGCTAACGCCCAGCGACCAGATCGCGCAGATCTACGGAGCCTGGCCGTTGCTAACCCCCCGCGAGATCACCGTACTACACGACTGGATGCAACAGATCGCCAATCATCGTATCGCCCAACGTCTACGCCTGAGTCCACGCACCATCTACGCCCATAAGCGACGCATCATCGAAAAAATGCGCGTGAGAAACCGCATCGAGCTCTGTTATCTGTATAATCTGCTGCGTCATCTCTATTAAGGATTGCGTGGCGAGGCTTGAGGGGCTGGCGGGTTTTTCCTATACTCGGATCCCGCTTTCTGTGCCGTGAGGCATCATGCTCGACCGTCTGTTGCAACGCCTAATCGAAAATGTGCGCCATCACCTGATTTTTTACCTCGTCGTGTCGCTGTTACTGTTGGCCTTTGACCTCTACTACTTCATGGTAAGCTGAGCATACGACGCATGGCGCATTGCGTGTGCACCGTACGATCCGCTATGCTGATAGCTGTGCTTTCAGTACGTTAACCCTCTTTGGTATCTGCTATGCTGTCGTTTACTCTGGATCGCAACAGCCCGCTGGCGTTACAAACGCAACTCTATCAGCAATTTCACACCGCGCTGCATGATGGCTCATTACGCCATGGCGAGCGGCTGCCCTCGATCCGCGAACTGGGCGGCAAGCTACACGTATCGCGCAATACCATCACCGCCGTGTATGAAAAGCTACTGCAAGAGGGGTTTATCGCCAGCCGGCCCGGCGTGGGCTACGACGTGATCTACGCCAGCCACATCGATCTCCCGGAGACGCCGACGGCGCGCCATGAGCTGGACCATCCCCCCAGTGTACTGCGCACCCAGGCGCCTGAAACCTATGTCGACGTCGACAGCCCACTGTTCTTCAGCCTGGGCAACCCGGACGAGTCGGCCTTTCCCTGGCAACGTTGGCGCAGCTGGAACAACAAAGCCTCGCGCAGCAAGCATCTGCTGATGACCCGCTACCATCCACCGGCCGGTCTGCTCTCGCTACGCCAGGAGCTGGTCAAATACCTGGCGGCGGCGCGCGGTATCCATACCGATGCCCAGCACATCATCATCACCAACGGTGTACAGGAGGGGTTGGCCTTACTGGCGCGAACCTTGTTGACGCCGCAGGAGCATATCGCCGTCGAGTCGCCCTGCTACCCCGGAGCCTGGAATCTGTTTACTAGCTTCGCCCCGCAGATCCATGCCATCCCGGTCGATGAGTGTGGGCTACGTACAGAGCTACTCCCCGAACAGCAGTGTGCATTAGCCTACGTCACCCCTTCGCACCAATACCCGGTCGGCAGCACCCTACCGCTGACGCGCCGCCTGGCCCTGCTCGACTGGTCGCGCCGCTCGAATGCCTATGTGATCGAGGACGACTACGATACCACCTTCCTGTATGGCACCCAGCCGTTACCCGCGCTCAAGTCGCTGGAAGACGCTAACAACGTGATCTATCTGAGTAGCTTTTCGAAGACGCTCGGTCCAGGGATGCGGCTCGGTTTCATGGTCTGCCCGGATCGACTGGTCGATCCCATCCTCAATCTAAAGGCGTTATGGAATCACGGCGCCAGTTGGCTCTACCAACAGTTCCTCGCCGATTTTATGTCGGATCAAGGCTATCACCGTCACCTGCGTAAGCTGGAGTTGGAGTATGCCGCTCGCCAGGCGCTACTGCGTGAGGGATTGTGCGCCCTGTTCCCCCGCGCCCGTCTGTTAGGCACCTCATCCGGTCTCCACCTGACGCTCAAGACCGATCTCAGCGCACAGAGCGTCAATCGCCTACGCGAACGCTGCCTACGCGACGGCGTGCGTTTCGATACCCTACAGAGTATGTGTAACGGCTCGGAGCGCGCCTACCTGGAGCACGACGGCGCGCCGTTGATGCTATTTGGCTTCAGTGCCTTGTCGGCGGTGAAGATCCGCCGGGCGCTGGAAATCATCGCCCGGGCGGCCAAGGAGTTGGCGTTGGTCTAAAGAGCACGCCATGGGGCGGCGTCGCGCCGCTCAGGCAGCCGGCAGCGCATTGCTCGGCAATTGCAGGCGGAAATCTTGTTGCAGGGCATGAGGCGCATCGCTATTCAGCAATTGCTGATAGATGTCACCCGCCACGATACAACGCTGGCGATCGGGGTCGCTGGCCATCGCCAACCCCAATGCGTTACCGGCCATCTCGTTATACAGCAGATCCGTCAGGCGATTCTTCTCCCCCAACGAGGTGACCGTACGTAACGCGTCTACCGTGGTGTTATACAACGGCGACAGGCTGTTCTGCTGGTTACAACGCCGATAGACCTCATGATAAAAGGCCAACTGCAACGCCTGCTCATAACGCAGGCTAGCGGCAGGTACCTTGACCTGAGCTTGCGCCGCGCTCGCGGCCGTGTTCGTCGTGGCCGCACTGGTCGGGGCCACGCCGCTCGAAGGCGCGCTGATGACCGGATGCGGGGTCGCGATCGTCACCGAGGTGCTAGGCTCCGCCGAGGCACTGGCGGCATACCATGCCATCAAGCTGGCGCCGAGCCATAGAAAGGGTTTATTCATCATCATTTCCTCTAGAAATGTTTTGCTACTATCCTAATGCGTCAAACGGACAAGAAAAGGGGCAATCTGTTGTGCCACAGCCCATTCTGTATCAGTCTGTGTCCTCGGTTAAGCTAGCCTAACAGGCTCTCCCCACGCCCCCGTTGCGCAATGCGCGATATATGCGCGTTTTTTCAACGGCGCGCCGCGTAGATTTCCAAGGCGGTCACATTCCCGCACGCTATTTCAGACTGATTTACAATTGTATTATCTTATTTATGGTACCATCGTCACGTCACGCTATCCTGCGAACTTGTCTGATATTTGGGGTATCACGGCTCACCGAATCGGCGACCAGTCTGGTTACCGGGATGGCAACGAGTCGCTCGTCCTTTTCCCTCTGGCATCCGTTCGTGGTTAATTAAGGTAAGGTAATGGAAGTCATCAAAGAGATCCTGCATGCACTGTGGGCCCAAGATTTCGCCGTGCTAAGCGATCCGCACGTAGTCTGGATTATTTACGCCATTCTATTTACGACTTTGGTCTTAGAGAATGGTTTGCTTCCCGCCGCCTTTCTACCGGGTGACAGCCTGTTGCTGCTATCCGGTGCGCTCATCGCGCGTTCGGTACTCCCCTTTTTCCCCACCCTGTGCCTGCTGGTCATCGCCTCTAGCCTAGGGTGCTGGCTCAGCTACTTGCAGGGGCGTTGGCTGGGCGATACTCGTTTGGTACAAGGCTGGCTGTTACGCCTGCCGCCACAATACCATCAACGCGCTTACAATCTTTTCCATCGCCACGGTTTGATGGCGTTGCTCATCGGCCGTTTCCTGGCCTTCGTACGCACCATCCTGCCGGTACTCGCCGGGCTATCGGGACTGCGTAGCACACGCTTTCAGATCTTCAACTGGATCAGTGCCCTGCTCTGGGTCGGCGTGGTGCTGGGGTTAGGGCTGGCCATCAGCCACATCCCCTTCGTCAAACAGCATCAGGATCAGGTGATGTCGATCCTCATCGTCCTGCCGGTGGTCTTGCTGGTCAGCGGCCTGATCGGCACCCTGTTACTCCTCCTGCGCCGCCGTCGGCAACCGCACGCCTAACCCCACACGCTGTCGCCCTCGTCACCTGCGCCGAGGGCGACAGAAATCAGACTATTTACCTGTCGATAAATTCTCCGGCACCTATACTGCTCTCATTATCAGCCGGTTCCGCCACGCCTCAACTATACTTAAAACGTGTCGGACGCAGTAAGGAGCCCAACATGAACCTCACCATGAAACGTGCCACCAGCGTCGCCTTAGCGCTTGCCCTGGTCGCCTCCCTCAGTGCCTGTTCCAACATGTCTAAACGCGATCGCAATACCGCCATCGGCGCCGGTGCCGGTGCGATCGGTGGCGCCATCCTGACCGATGGTAGCGCGCTGGGTACCGTCGGCGGAGCCGCCATCGGCGGGCTGATCGGCCATCAGGTCGGCAAGTGATGTCGCTCGGCTCACCCCGGTCGTAGGCATGAAAAAGCCGGCAAGCATGCCGGCTTTCTTGTCTTCACACGCGATGGCGGCGAAGCGCCGCCCTTAACCGCCAGCCAACTTCACCCGCAGGCCTTTCGCCTCCAGCAGCTGTTTCAGTAAATCGCGTTTATCGCCCTGGATCTCGATCATCCCGTCACGCACGCTACCGCCGCAGCCACAGCGCTTCTTCAGCTCGGCCGCCAGCGCCTGCGTCGCGCCATCATCCAGATCCAGCCCGCTGATCACGCAGACGCCTTTCCCCTTACGCCCGCTGGTTTGGCGCTGAATACGTACGATGCCGTCCCCTTTCGGGCGCGCGATCGGCGCCGCCTCCTGCTGGATACGCCCGCTGGCGGTGGAGTAGACCAAACGACTGTTACTCTCTTGCATGACTCGGTTCTCTATCTCTCGTTATGCTAGGCTCGCCAGAATGGCGTGCAATGCCTCGGCCGGCTTTGCCGCCTGGGTGATCGGGCGACCGATCACCATGTAATCGACACCGGCTTGAAGCGCCTGTTGCGGCGTCATGATGCGCCGCTGATCCCCGGCGTCGCTCCCCTGCGGGCGGATACCCGGGGTGACCAAATTAAACGCCGGGCCACAGCAGGCCTTGAGGCGTACCGCCTCCTGGGCCGAACACACCACCCCATCCAAACCACACTCCTGACTCAGACGCGCCAGGCGCTCGGCATAGTCGGCCGGCGCCATATCGATACCGATGGCCTGCAGATCGGCCTGCTCCATACTGGTCAGCACGGTCACCGCGATCAGCAAAGGGGCCTCGGCGCCATAAGGCAGCAGCGCCTCACGTGCGGCCGTCATCATGCGAGCGCTGCCGCTGGCATGCACGTTAACCATCCAGACGCCCAGTTCCGCCGCCGCCGCGACGGCCCGCGCCACGGTATGGGGAATATCATGGAACTTGAGATCCAGAAAGATATCGAAGCCACGCTGTTGCAGGGTACGCACCAGTTGCGGCCCGAACAGGGTAAACATCTCTTTACCGATCTTCAGACGGCAGTCACGCGGATCGAGGGCGTCCACCAGCGCCAGCGCGGCGTTCTGGTCGGCATAGTCGAGGGCGACGATGATCGGTGAGTGGCTGGGAGCTCGCATCGGGATAGATTTTGACATGGTGGGTTCCTGAATCTGGCGTTTATCGGAGAAATACCTTTTTCAGGGGGGGCATTGTACACAGCGTGCCCCGCTCTGCCTAGGGCCTCGCCCTATTCGCGGGGCAAATCCTCCCCCGATGCTTACTGACCGTCCAAGCCACGGATCGGTTTGACCGTCGCCCAGGCTCGGCAAGAGGGGCAATGCCAGTACAGGCTGTGAGCAGTGAAGCCGCACTTCAGGCAACGATAACGAGGTTTGGTGCGGATCTGTTCGCCGACCATGTCACGTAACAGCAGCAAACTCTCACGCGCCCGGCCATCCTCAGCCTCTGCCAGATGGTAGTCCATCAGGCGATGGAACACCCGCATGGTCGGATGGCGCTGTAACTGGCGACTCACATAGATCTGTGCCGCCTCCAGCCCCTCCTCCGCCTCGATCACCTGGCCGAGCATCAACTCGGCGCTGGCGCCTGCATCCTCCTCGACGCAACGGCGTAGGAAGTCATGCCACGGCCCCGCTTGGCCCAGGGTCTGGTAGCATGCCTCCATCAACGGCAAGACCTCACTGACGAAGGCGCGGTCCTGTTCGAGAACCTGGGCGAAGGCCGTTACGGCCTTGGCAGGCTCACCCAAGGCCTGATAGACTCGGCCCTGCATGATGGAGACGCGGGCACAGCCCTTATCTGCCGCCGCCGCCTTCTTCAATAGACTCTGCGCCTTATCGAGATCGTCGCTGCCCATGGCCTGCAACGCCAGCTCACAGTAGAAGTGGGCGATTTCGCCCCGCTGCTGCTCTTTTCCTAGCCGGACGAGCTTCTCCGCCACCTCAATGGCCTTGTGCCACTCGCTGGTAGCCTGGTGGATCACCAGCAACTGCTGCAGTGCTGACAGACGAAAATCGGCCTCGTCGACCAGTTGGCTAAACATCTCCTCGGCGCGGTCATACAAGCCCGCCGCCATATAGTCGCGCCCCAGCTGTTGCACCGCCAGCAGACGCTGTTCGAAGGAGAGCGAGGCACTCTCCATTAAGGACTGGTGGATGCGGATGGCGCGATCGACTTCGCCACGAGAACGAAACAGGTTGCCGAGTGTCAGATGGGCTTCGACGGCGTTACTGTCCTCCTTGAGCATATCGAGGAACAGCTCGACCGCCTGATCTTGCTGGTTAGACAATAAGAAGTTCACCCCGGTCACGTATTCGCGCGACAGGCGATTAGCCTCTTGCTGTTTATCCTGCTGTGCACTCCTGCGCCCCATATACCAGCCATAGGCAGCCGCTACCGGGAGAAGCAGAAACAGCAGCTCAAGCATGACGGTTATTCCTTGGCGGCGCGGGTCGGCGCGGCGCTAGCACCCACCGGCACATCAGCCGGCGCCAGTTGCTGCTCCAGACGACGGATCTTGCGCTGAGCGCGAGCCAGCCCCAGCCGCACGCGCAAATAAAACAGCCCGCAGATCAACCAGCCCAGGACGAAGCCCGCGGCGAACAGCGTCGCCAGCAGCGTCGACAGGCGGTACTCCCCTTTCGCTAACAAGTAGTTGAAGGTAACCAGCTGATCATTTTGCGTGCCGAGGGTAACCGACAGTACGAAGATGGCCAGTACGATCAGAAAAATCAGCAAATATTTCACATTTCTTCCCGTTGTTCAGGTTAAGCAAATGAATAATGCTTAGAAAATCGAGACAGCGTCTAAATTAACATTTACTCATGGGGCATGGAAACCCCGCCTAGCAGAAAGGCAAGGGTTTATTGAATGCTGCGCTATTTTTGTACCATCGCCACAATCTCTGCGCCCGCCACCCTTGAATCGCGCCATGGGTATCACCATATCAAATAATAGTTTTACTATTGATGCAGCATTTTTATTCCCTTTTTTGCGCCATCGGCTGCAACAAATGTGCTTTCTTGGCCGAGCTTTACGCACATTTTATGGCAAAATGAGGCCAGACTTTTATAGCCGAAGTAGGAAGCGTCACTCATCCTCTTGCGTACCCTGTGCTATCTACATCCGCAGTGTGCCGTAGATGTGACGCCGTCATGATGGAAAATGATGTGGTTGTGGAGACAAACATGCAGCTTAAACAGGTGGCAGAGGCAAAACTGCCGACGCCATGGGGCGACTTTTTAATGGTCGGCTTTGAAGAGATTGCGACAGGTCATGACCATCTGGCCCTGGTTTATGGAGATATTTCCGGCACGACGCCGGTACTGGCGCGTGTTCACTCCGAGTGCCTGACGGGCGATGCCCTGTTCAGCCTGCGCTGCGACTGCGGCTTCCAGCTGGAAGCCGCGCTGGAACACATTGCAGAAGAGGGGCGCGGTATCCTGCTGTACCATCGTCAGGAGGGGCGTAACATCGGTCTGCTCAATAAGATCCGTGCCTATGCCTTGCAGGATCAGGGCGCCGATACCGTCGAGGCCAACCATCAGTTGGGCTTCGCCGCCGATGAGCGCGACTTTACCCTGTGCGCCGACATGTTTAAATTGTTGGGCGTGAGCCAGGTACGTCTGTTGACCAATAACCCGAAGAAGGTCGATATCCTGACCCAGGCGGGGATCAATATTGTCGAACGCGTGCCGCTGATCGTCGGGCGCAATCCGAAGAATGAACGCTATCTGGCCACCAAGGCCGCCAAGATGGGCCATCTGCTGAACGGCTGAGCCGCCCACTCACGGGCGGTATAACGCCGCCCGCACCTCTCGTGTCTCCCTCCTCCGCGTTATCACATCCCGCACGCCCCACGCTATGCCTATGCCTATGCTCAGCCGCGTGCCCCGGTCAGGCGCGCTGAAGCATAAAAAAAGCCCCCAAAACGGGGGCTAAGCGACGTCATCGCCCTGTCACAGGCGTATCACGTACTTGCATCAATGGCTACGAATATAATCATCCATCTCGGTCTTCAGGTTATCCGATTTCGTGCCGAAAATGGCCTGAACACCGGAACCCGCGACCACGACGCCAGCGGCGCCCAGCTTCTTCAAGCCGGCCTGATCCACCTTGGCGACATCGGCGACGCTAACGCGCAGACGCGTAATACAGGCATCCAGGTTAGTGATATTGTCCTTGCCCCCGAAGGCTTGTACCAGTGAGGCCGCCATCTCGTTGCTCCCCTGGGCAGACTGTTCGGCCGCGCTATCTTCACGCCCCGGCGTCTTCAGGTTCAGCTTGACGATCAGCACACGGAAGATCACGTAATACAGCAGGGCGTAGCACAGGCCGACGATCGGGAATAGCCACAGCTTGCTGCCGTTACCACTCAACACGATAAAGTCGATCAAACCATGCGAGAAGCTGGTACCGTCGCGCATCCCCAGCAGGATACAGATCGGGAAGGCCAGACCGGCCAGGATGGCATGGATCACATACAGGATCGGCGCCACAAACATAAAGGCGAACTCGATAGGCTCGGTGATCCCCGTCAGGAATGAGGTCAGCGCCGCCGAGATCATGATCCCGGCAACCTTGGCGCGGTTTTCCGGTTTCGCCGAATGCCAGATGGCGATCGCGGCGGCCGGCAGGCCGTACATCTTGAACAGGAAGCCACCGGAGAGTTTGCCCGCCGTCGGGTCCCCCGCCATATAACGCGGGATGTCGCCGTGGAACACCTGACCGGCCGCATTGACGTACTCACCGATCTGCATCTGGAACGGGACGTTCCAGATATGGTGCAAGCCAAAGGGCACCAGCGCGCGTTCTACCAGACCATAGATACCGAAAGCCACAACCGGGTTCTGGTAAGCGGCCCACTGAGAGAAGTGCTGAATGGCGGATCCGATCGGCGGCCAAATAAAGGAGAGCGCCACACCAAGGGCGATGGCGGCCAGGCCAGAAATGATCGGCACAAAGCGCTTACCGGCAAAGAAGCCCAGGTACTCTGGCAACTTGATACGATAGAAGCGATTAAACATATAGGCCGCGATGGAACCGGCGATGATCCCGCCGAGCACCCCGGTGTCCGCCAGATGTTTCGAGGCGATCTCTTCGGCCGGTAAATGCAGCACTAACGGTGCGACCACCGCCATGGTTTTCACCATGATGCCATAGGCGACCACGGCGGCCAGCGCCGAAACCCCGTCATTGTTGGTGAAGCCTAATGCCACGCCGATAGCGAAGATGAGCGGCATATTGGCAAATACCGACCCGCCCGCCTCGGCCATCACATGGGAAACAATCTCGGGTAGCCAACTGAAATTAGCCGAACCGACACCGAGAAGAATACCTGCGATGGGCAAGACTGATACTGGCAGCATCAGCGACTTGCCTACCTTTTGCAGGTTAGCAAATGCGTTTTTAAACATGTTTGAGTGTGCTCCTGAGTAAAAATGCTCTTTTTATTCACGCCAGGGGCGGCGTGTGCCAGAGGGAAGAGGGCCCCCGGCAAGGGGTGTCTTTGCACCCTGTTATTTTTTACGCAGAGTAAAATAAATAGAGCATTTGGTGTTTGATGGCTGTCACGTTTCACACATTACAGCGATCTATTTAACATTTACGCAAGAAAATCGACCAACCCTAGCGAGTATGTTGCATTATTAGCCAGTTAGCCGATCACTGTTGCGCACAAAAAATGCCCATCGATGGGCATTTTTACGCAGTGTAAAATATATTAATCCGCGTTCGGCAGCGTCACCGCGAACAGGCGGCTAAAATTCGCACTGGTCGCGCGCGCCAACGCCTGCGCGTCAATCCCCTTCAACACCGCCAGATACTCGGCGACATCGCGCACATAGGCCGGCTGATTCTCGCGTCCGCGATGTGGCACCGGCGCCAGATAGGGCGAGTCGGTCTCCACCAGCAGGCGATCGAGCGGCACATAACGCGCCACTTCACGCAACGCCTCGGCATTACGGAAGGTGACGATACCCGAGAAAGAGATATAAAAACCGAGATCCAGTAACGCCGCCGCCGTCGCCTTATCCTCAGTAAAACAGTGCAGCACGCCACCGCACTGATCGGCCCCCTCCTCTCGCAGGATCGCGAGCGTATCCTGGCGTGCCTCACGGGTATGCACGATCACCGGTTTGCCCAACTCGCGGCCAATACGAATATGCTGGCGGAAGGCCGCCTGCTGTTCGGCGATATTGTCCTGCTGATAGAAGTAATCCAACCCGGTCTCGCCCAACGCGATCACCCCCGGTTCGGCGGCCAGACTCTGCAACGCCTGCGGCGTATAGGGTTCGTCCAGATTCAGCGGATGCACGCCGCACGAGAAGGCGACATCGGGACGATCGCCGATACGGGCGCGCATCGCGCGGTAACCGGGCAGGGTGGTGGCGACGGCCAGGACAAACCCGACACCACGAGCGTGCGCTTCGGCCAACACGCTATCGACGCTATCGTGCAGTCCATCATAATCCAAGCCATCGAGATGGCAGTGAGAATCGACTAGATACATAACCAACCTATTCTGTCTATGCCGGGCCAATTAGCCGGCCGGCGAGGAGTCGCTCCATGCGCACAGCTGGCGCATAAGCAATAATTCACGATTGATCCCTGGCGTCGCCAGGAGTTGATGGCGGCACGCCACCCAGGCGTGCAGCAGCTGTTGCAGTTTGGCCGGCGCATGCCGCTTTGCCAGCAGGGTCACCAGCGCCAGCTGATCTCGATTGGCGATGCTCGCGGCCACGCCGAGCTGACGCTTCTGTGCATCCAGCAGCAGCGCGCATAGCCATCCCAGCCGCTCGCTGACATCCTCTTGGTTCAACGACGGCAGCAGATCGAGCCACTGATCGCTCGCCAGCGCCTGACTCAGCGCCTGGCATAACGCCTCGCGCTGGGCCCAGCGCGCCGGTTGCAATAACGCCAGGGCGGCGACCGGTGCCCCACCGCACAGACGCAAGGCGGCGCTCATCGCCTGAGGATCCCCGGGCTGTTGCTGTTGTAGCCAATGCAGGCTGACGCTCTCCGCCGGCGCGGCCAGATGCAGATAGAAGCAGCGGCTGCGCAAGGTAGGCAACAACTGCGCGGGTTCGCGGGTGCTCAGCAGAAAATAGGTCTGAGCCGGCGGCTCCTCCAGCGTCTTCAACAGCGCATTGGCCGCCGCCTCACTCAGCTGCTCACAGCGCGCGATCCAGACGAGCTTCGCCCCGCCCTGCTGAGCATGACTCTGCAACTGCTCGATGATCTGGCGTACCGGCTCGACGCCCAGCGTATTTTTCCCCTTCTCCGCCTGGAGACAATGCCAGTCGGGATGCGTGCCTGCCATCATCAGGCGACAGGCATGGCACTGACCACAGCTCCGCTCCCCCTCGGGATGCTGACAAAGCAACCAACGCGCCAAGGCATAGACCAGCGATGCCTCCCCCATGCCTTCGATGGCATGCAGCAGTAACGCATGATGGCCTCGCCCACTCTGATGCTGCGCCAGTAATTGACGATAGGGGGCGTTGAGCCAGGGATACCAATTCACGCCTGCGCCTCCTGACGCGCCAGCCACGCTTGCAACGCCTGGCGGATCGCGTCACTCACCTGTGCCAGCGGCTGTGAGGCATCAAGGGTGACGATGCGCTCATCCTGGCTGGCCAACGCCAGATAGCGCGCCCGAGTCCGCTCAAAAAACGCCAGTGACTCACGCTCGATGCGATCCAACTCACCACGGCTACGCGCCCGCGCCAACCCCTGTTCGGGCGGGATGTCCAGATAGAGGGTGAGATCGGGCTTGAACGATCCCAGTACCGTATCACGCAGGGTTTGCAGCAGCTGAGGATCGATGCCACGTCCGCCCCCCTGATAGGCCTGTGAGGAGAGATCGTGACGATCGCCGATCACCCAAGCCCCACGCGCCAGCGCGGGCTTGATCACGTTCTCTACCAGTTGAACCCGTGCGGCGTAGAGCATCAGCACCTCGGCGCGATCGGTCAGGGTCTCCCCCGCACAGCCCTCTTTCACCAACTGGCGCAGCTGTTCGGCCAGCGGTGTACCGCCCGGCTCTCGGGTAAAGACAACCTCTTGCACGCCGTGTCGGCGCAACTCCTCCACCACGACGTCGCGTGCCGTCGTCTTGCCGGCGCCTTCTAGCCCCTCGATCACGATGAACTTACTTTTCATTCTTATCCCTTAATGCCTGCAAATAGGCGCGCACCGCCTGATTATGACTTTGCAGGTTAGTGCTAAATACATGCCCGCCCTTACCATCCGCCACGAAGTAGAGATAGGGCGTCTTGGCCGGGTGCGCCGCGGCGACCAGCGAGGCCTTGCTCGGCATGGCGATGGGCGTCGGCGGCAGACCGGCGATGACATAGGTGTTATAGGGGGTCGGCTGCTGAAGATCACGCCGCGTCAGGTTGCCATTATAGGCATTTCCCAGGCCATAGATCACCGTCGGATCGGTCTGCAGACGCATCCCGATGCGCAGACGGTTGATGAATACCGAGGCGACCTTGGGACGCTCCTCACCCAGTCCCGTCTCTTTCTCGATGATCGACGCCATGGTGACCAACTGCTGCGGCGTCTTGTAGGGCAAGGCCACATCACGCTGCGCCCACTGCTGCTCCACGGTCTTCTCCATGCGGGCGTAGGCGCGCTTCAACAGCATCAGATCCGTGGTACCGGCAGTATAACGATAGGTATCGGGATAGAGCCATCCCTCTAGCGACTGCCCCGCCTTGATCCCCAGCCGTTGGGCGATCTGCGCCTCACTCTCTCGCTGTAGGGTATGCTTCAATTGTGGCGCCTCGGCCAACACCTTCAGCCAGTCGCTGAAACGGGTTCCCTCGATAAAACGCAGATCAAACTGCGCCTCACGCCCGCTGCTGAACAGCACCAGCATGTCTCGTACCGTCATGCCGGGCGTCAATCGGTAGGTCCCCGCCTTAAACTTGGCCAACGCCGGATCCAACTGCAATAACCAGGGAAGGTAACGTCCAGATCGGATCAGACGATCGCGCACCAACAACGCCTGTAGCATCTCCCGTCCGCTCCCCGCCGGCAGCTTAAACAGGGTCGGCTGACTCAGCGGCAAAGGGGTGCGGGCGAAGCGCTCCACCTGGTGATACCCCACCACGCCTAAACCGACCAGCAACAGCAGCGCCAACGCCGCAATCAAGGCTATCCGTTTTTTCTTCATTCCACCGCCATGGCGCCGCTATGCCTCAACCTGTAGGCAATGCGGCAATAAAAATTGATACAATGTGCGTGCGGCGAAAGCGCGCCCCAACGCCTGGTTAACCGGTAACAGCGGCATCAACGCATTGCACACCACCACCTCATCGGCCTGCTGCAAGGCCGCCAACCCGCTCTCCACCTCCTGCAGGCGATAGGGACTCTGCGCCAATAGGCGGCAGATACGCTGGCGCATCACGCCATCAACCCCACACTGCGTCAGGCGCGGCGTGAACACCTGTTGCCCACACCGCCAGAACAGATTGGCCGCACAGCATTCCACCAGCCTATCCTGGGTGTCAAGCACCAGCGCCTCATCCGCCTGTGTCTGCGCCAGATGGGCGCGGATCAACACCTGCTCCAGCCGGTTCAAGTGTTTGATACCGGCCAGCAGCGGCTGACGCGCCAGGCGGATCGGGCTGACGGTCAAGGTGATGCCTCGCTCACGCAACGCCATATAGTGGGTCGGCGCCGGGGCGGTGACGAAAATGCGACGGGGCGTATCGGCGCCATGCGGATCATAGCCACGTCCACCGCTCCCCCGCGTGATCATCCCCTTGAGCACCCCCTCCCCCAGCAACGCGGCATAGCGCTCGGCCTCCGTCAGCCAACGGCTCCAGTCCACGCCCTGGATCTGTAGACGATCACAGGCCTGGCGCATGCGCGCCAGATGCGCACGCAATCCATCGACGCGCCCCTGGCAGACGCGTGCCGTGGTAAAGCAACCGTCGCCATAGTTCAGTCCGCGATCGCTCAACGCAATCTGATGCTGCTCTTCGCCATCGATCCAGTACATGCCGCCTCCTTATGCCGTAGTGCCCTATTCTACCTGGCGAGACAAAAAAAATGGCTCCCGAAGGAGCCATTAGCCGGCGTGACCCGCTTACATCTTACGGAAGATGATCGAGCCGTTGGTTCCGCCGAAGCCGAAGGAGTTACACAGGGCATACTCCAGACCACTAACCTGACGGGCTTCGTGCGGTACGAAGTCCAGATCACAGCCCTCGTCGGGGTTGTCCAGGTTGATGGTCGGCGGCACCACCTGATCGCGCAGCGCCAGGATGGTAAAGATGGACTCGACCGCGCCAGCGGCGCCCAGCAAGTGACCGGTCATCGACTTCGTCGAGCTGACCATCACGCGCGCGGCGGCATCACCATAGACGCTCTTCACCGCTTGGGTTTCCGCCTTATCGCCCGCCGCCGTCGAGGTCCCGTGGGCGTTGATATAGCCGACTTGTGCCGGCGTCACACCCGCGTCACGCAAGGCGTTTTCCATCGCCTGCGCCGCACCGGCGCCATCGGCCGGTGGGGACGTCATGTGATAGGCATCGCTGCTCATGCCAAAGCCAACCAGCTCGGCATAGATCTTGGCACCACGAGCCTTGGCATGCTGGTACTCTTCCAGCACTAGAATGCCGGCGCCATCACCCAACACAAAACCGTCACGATCTTTATCCCACGGACGGCTGGCCGCCTGCGGATTGTCGTTACGCGTCGAGAGCGCACGCGCGGCACCGAACCCGCCAACACCCAGTTGGGTACTGGCCTTCTCGGTCCCACCGGCCAACATGGCATCGGCATCGCCATAGGCGATCATGCGCGCGGCATGGCCGATGTTATGTACGCCAGAGGTACAAGCCGTCGAAATAGAAATGCTCGGGCCACGTAACCCCAGCATGATAGTCAGATGCCCGGCCACCATATTGACGATGGTCGACGGGACGAAGAACGGGCTAATCTTACGCGGACCACCGTGCATCAAGGCCGTATGGTTCTCTTCGATTAATCCTAAGCCGCCGATCCCGGAGCCGATAGCGGCGCCAATACGCGGGGCGTTTTCTTCCGTAATCTCCAGCCCGGAGTCTTGGAAGGCCTGAATGCCGGCCATGATCCCGTACTGAATGAAGAGATCCATCTTCCGCGCATCTTTGCGCGAAATATGCTCTTCGCAATTAAAATCCTTTACTAAGCCCGCAAAACGCGTTGCATAGGCGCTAGTATCGAAATGGTCGATCAGGCTGATGCCACTCTGACCGGCAAGGAGCGCATTCCATGTGGAATCTACGGTATTGCCGACAGGAGACAACATGCCCAGTCCGGTCACAACAACTCGACGCTTAGACACGTTTGTCCTCCAGGGAGGGAAATGATACTGATTAAATGCAGGAAAAACGTAGGCGGTCGAGTGACCGCCTAGATGAGTTCACTTACTTGTTTGCAGCTTCGATGTAGTCGATAGCGGCCTGAACAGTGGTGATCTTCTCTGCTTCTTCGTCCGGAATCTCAGTATCAAACTCTTCTTCCAGAGCCATAACCAGTTCAACGGTGTCAAGAGAATCAGCACCCAGATCGTCAACGAAAGAAGCTGAATTCACAACTTCGTCTTCTTTAACACCCAGCTGTTCAACAATGATTTTCTTAACGCGTTCTTCGATAGTGCTCATACTCTTAAATTTCCTATCAAAACTCGCTTGCGCGATGGTTTTCGTAGTGTATTGAAAGTTGAAAAAGATGCAACCAAATCCCGGCTGGTCAAACCACGATTTTACCCTATTTTGCGGTGTTTCGCGCAAGAAAGGCAAATAGTTTTCGTGATTTTTAGATCATGTACATGCCGCCATTGACATGCAATGTCTCACCGGTAATGTAAGCCGCCTCATCAGAGGCCAAAAATGCGACAGCGTAAGCGATCTCTTTAGCATCGCCCAGACGACCGGCCGGAACCTCGGCCAGAATGCCGCTGCGCTGCTCATCGGAGAGCGCGCGCGTCATGTCGGTTTCAATGAAACCCGGCGCGACCACGTTGACGGTGATGCCGCGTGAAGCGACTTCGCGCGCCAGCGATTTGCTGAACCCGATCAGGCCCGCCTTGGCAGCGGCATAGTTAGCCTGCCCGGCGTTCCCCATGGTCCCCACCACCGAACCGATGGTGATGATACGCCCGCAACGCTTCTTCATCATAGCGCGCATTACCGCTTTTGACAGGCGGAAAACGGAAGTCAGGTTGGTGTTCAGGATATCCTGCCACTCGTCATCCTTCATGCGCATCAGCAAATTGTCGCGGGTGATACCGGCATTATTGACCAGGATATCGATCTCGCCGAACTCGGCGCGTACACGCTCCAGTACGCTATCGATAGAGGCGGAATCGGTCACGTTCAGCGCCATTCCCTTGCCGTTATCGCCCAGATAGGCGCTGATCGCTTCCGCGCCCTTGTCGCTGGTCGCGGTACCGATGACGCGTGCGCCGCGCGCAACCAACGTCTCGGCGATAGCGCGGCCGATGCCACGGCTGGCACCGGTTACCAGTGCAATTTTACCTTCTAAGCTCATGTTTTCCTCGTCTTACTGTTCGAGAGCGGCGCTCAGGGACGCGCAATCATTCACCGCGGCGGCCGTCATGGTGTCCACGATACGCTTGGTCAGGCCAGTCAACACCTTGCCTGGGCCGATTTCCAGCAACTGGGTCACCCCTTCGGCGGACATCTGCTGCACGCTCTCCGTCCAACGGACCGGATTATACAGCTGGCGTACCAGCGCATCACGGATCGCGTCGGCGTCGCTGACCGCTTGCACATCGACGTTGTTGATCACCGGGCAGAGCGGGGCATTGAACGGGATCGCCTGCAGCGCCTCAGCCAACTGATCGGCCGCCGGCTTCATCAGCGCACAGTGGGACGGCACGCTGACCGGCAGCGGCAGCGCACGCTTGGCGCCAGCCGCTTTACAGGCGGCACCAGCACGCTCGACGGCTTCTTTATTACCGGCGATCACCACCTGACCCGGTGAGTTAAAGTTAACCGGCGCCACCACTTGACCCTGAGCGGCATCGGCACAGGCCTGTGCGATGGCATCATTGTCCAACCCGATGATGGCATACATGGCGCCGGTGCCTTCCGGTACCGCCTGCTGCATCAGCTGGCCACGCAACTCGACCAGGCGTACCGCCTGTTTAAAGTCGATCACCCCGGCACACACCAGCGCGGAGTATTCCCCTAGGCTATGCCCGGCCATCATCGCCGGCTGCTTGCCATGGTTCTGCTGCCAGACACGGTAGATCGCCACGGAGGCGGTCAACAGCGCCGGTTGGGTCTGCCAGGTCTTGTTCAGCGCTTCGGCTGGCCCCTGCTGCACCAGGCTCCACAGATCATAACCCAGCGCCTCGGAGGCCTCGGCGAAGGTCTGCTCGACCAGCGGATAGTGTGCGGCCAGATCGGCCAGCATCCCGACGCTCTGCGAGCCTTGTCCCGGGAATACCATTGCAAATGTAGACATGAGTGTTTTCCTGAACAAAAAATCAAAAACGAACCAAGGCGGAACCCCAGGTGAATCCCCCACCGAAGGCTTCCAGCAAAATCAACTGACCGCGTTGGATACGGCCATCGCGCACCGCTTCGTCCAACGCCGCCGGTACCGAGGCGGCGGAGGTGTTGCCGTGACGATCCAGCGTCACCACCACGCTCTCCAGGCTCATCCCCAGTTTCTTGGCGGTGGCGCTGATGATGCGCAGGTTAGCCTGATGCGGCACCAGCCAGTCGAGATCCTCGCGGGACAATTGATTCGCCTGCAGGGTTTCATCGACGATGTGAGCCAGCTCGGTCACCGCCACCTTAAAGACCTCGTTGCCAGCCATGGTCAGGTAAGCCTGATCCTCGGTATGACGCGGGCGATTCGGCAAGGTCAACAGCTCGCCATAGCGGCCATCAGCATGAATGTGCGTCGAGAGGATCCCCGGCTGCTCGGCGGCGCCGAGAACCACGGCACCCGCCCCGTCACCAAACAGGATCACCGTGCCGCGATCTTGCGGATCGACGGTACGCGCCAGCGCATCAGAGCCAATCACCAGGGCATGGCGAATCGCGCCCCCTTTGATGTATTGATCGGCGATACTCAGGGCGTAGGTGAAACCTGCACAGGCGGCAGCGACATCAAATGCCGGGCAGCCGTTACGCATCCCCAGCAGGTTCTGCACCTCACAGGCGGCGCTCGGAAAGGCGTGGTTCGCCGACGTGGTCGCCACGATGATCAGGCCAATGTCGTCTTTATCGACCTGAGCCATCTCAAGGGCGTGTTTGGCGGCCTCAAATGCCATGGTGGCGACAGACTCGTCCGGCGCGGCGATACGACGCTCGCGAATGCCGGTACGACTGACGATCCACTCGTCAGAGGTCTCCACCATCTTCTCTAAATCAGCATTGGTGCGTACTTGTACGGGCAGGTAGCTCCCCGTACCGAGAATTCTTGTATGCATGTACGATTAGTCACTCTTGGGTAATACAGCCTTAAGGCGCAGCGCGATCCGCACGGGGATCTGCCGTTGCACCGCCTGCACAGCCTGTTGTATGGCGACGGCGAATGCCCGTTGGTTTGCCGCCCCATGGCTCTTGATTACGGTGCCACGTAATCCTAACAGACAAGCGCCATTATACTGGTCGGGGTTCAACTGCCCGAAACGCTTTGCCACTCTTTTTTGTATCCAACGACCTAACCAGCGTAGCCACCACGCGCTACGCGGCTTATCGCCCGCCGGTTTTAGCAGGGAGAGGAACATGCGCACCACTCCCTCCATGGTCTTCAGCGTAACATTACCCACGAAGCCGTCACACACCAACACGTCGGTTTTTCCGCTCAGCAGATCGTTGCCTTCCAGATAACCAATATAGTCGATGGCCGGCGTTGTCTTCAGCACAGCGGCGGCTTCGCGGATATTGTCCAGTCCCTTACACTCCTCCTCGCCAATATTCAGCAACGCGACACGCGGTGCCGGGATACCAACTATCTCTTCGGCCAGTACGGCGCCCATCACGGCGAATTGTACCAGCATGGTGCTACTGCAGGCCACGTTAGCCCCCAGATCCAGCACCACGGTCTTCCCCTGCCGTTGATTCGGCAATACTGTCACCAATGCCGGGCGTTCGATACCCTCCAGCGGTTTGAGTAACAGTGTCGCCAGACCCATTAACGCACCGGTATTTCCCGCGCTAACCACCGCCTGCGCCTCGCCATTTTTCACCAGCTCTAGCGCAACGCGCATCGAGCTGCCACGGCTATTACGAATAGCGTGTGATGGCTTGGCATCGTTGGGGATTACGGTTTCGGCGGCGACCACGCGCAAGCGGGAAAGCAGCGTAGCGTCCGCGGCGGAGAGATAAGGCGCGATGGCGTCGGGCTGGCCGACCAACAAAAGGGACAGTGACGAGGTTGAAGCCAGTGCCTGCAACGCGGCAGGCACTGTGATGCAGGGACCAAAGTCCCCGCTCATCGCATCTAACGCTAGGGTTAGACGAGTCAAAGTATCGCCTTGTTAATACAGAGCTGTATTACTTAGCGATAACCTTGCGACCGCGGTAGAAACCATCCGCAGTGACGTGGTGACGCAGGTGAGTTTCACCGGAAACCTTGTCAACAGAGACGGTTGCAGTGGTCAGCGCATCGTGGGAACGACGCATACCACGGCAAGAGCGGGTTTTTTTGTTCTGCTGTACGGCCATTGACCTTACTCCTTGATTACTTTCGCTTTAAACTGGCTAATGCGGCAAATGGGTTCGGCTTTTCTGCCTCGGGAGGCAGCTTACCGAAGACCATGTCCGCGTCGGACACTTCACAGTGTTCAGATTCATGCACCGGAACCACCGGCAAGGCAAGGATGAGTTCATCTTCGACCATCGCCTGCAGATCGACCTCGCCGTATTCATTGACGTCGATCGGCTCGTAAATTTCCGGTAATGCCTCAGCCTGCTCGTCATTGGCGACCGGACTGAAGCAATACGTTGCGTGGAGGTGATGCTGGAATGGCTGATTACAACGCTGGCATTGCAACGTTACAGTCACGTCGGCATGCCCGCGAATAACAGCCAAGCGCTGATTGTCGATCGAGAAGGACATTTCAGCGCAGACATCGCTGTCCACGCTGACCACAGATTCAGCTAAGCGCGTAACCTGCTCGGAAGCATAGACACCAACATAGTCTAAACGCTTCTGCGCAGCGCGAACCGGATCAAGGGTCAAGGGTAATTTTACCTTTTGCATAGGGCGCGCATATTAACTTTGTAAAGCCATTGAGTCAAAGGAAAAGGCCACTCTCGCACCCCTTTCCCCCAATATTCGCTTCCTGAGCGGCGGACAGTTTAAAATGATGACATGATTAACGCCATGCTTTCGGAAAAAAATATGTTACCCCTACTGCTCGCCTCGACCTCCCCCTACCGCCGCGCCCTGTTAGAGAAGCTGGCGCTTCCCTTCAGCTGTGCCGCGCCGCACACCGACGAAACCCCGCTGCCCGGTGAAACGGCGCAGGCGTTGGTCTGCCGTCTGGCCGAGGCTAAGGCGCGCGCCCTGGCCGATGCCTACCCGGACCATCTCATTATCGGCGGTGATCAGGTGTGTGTGCTCAATGGACAAATCAGCGGCAAGCCCCTCAGCGTCGAGCGCGCCTGTGCCCAACTGCGCGCCGCCAGCGGACAACGCGTCACCTTCTATAGCGGTTTGAGCGTACTCAACAGCGGCAACGGCGAGTGCCATACCCTGTGCGAACCCTTCCATGTCCATTTTCGTGAACTGAGCACGGCGGAGATCGCGGCCTATGTCGCACTGGAGCAGCCATTGCAGTGTGCCGGCAGCTTTATGTGCGAGGGCGCCGGCATTCTACTGTTCGAACGTCTGGAGGGGCGCGATCCCAATGCCCTGATCGGGCTGCCGCTGATCGCCCTCAACACGCTGCTCCGCCGTCACGGTGTCAACCCCCTACTGGTCCCCCGCGATTAATCTTCTGCCAGGCAGCAAGCCAACAGGCGCGTGCCGACGCGAGACCGGGCACATCGTGGCACACCCTCGCGCGACAGTCAGGTGCCTGGGCAAGGTGTGAGGGCAGGATACAGGATAATAGAGGGATAAGGCGGTGCTGCGTATCATGGTGCCGCCCCGTGAGTCTGCCGCGCCATGCAGTCGACGCCTAGCGTGCCGCACGTCAGCCAGCGCGCAACAGCGGAGCAGCGGAATAGCGTAGAACCGGAGGCGAGCAAGAGAAGAGCGCCTCAACAGGCCGCCGAGGCCTGCCGAGGTGAGGAGGATGCGCCGAGGTTAACGCGGCGTATTCGCGGCGCGTAATACGGCCAGGCAACGGCGCAGCGCGGCGTCTAACGGCGCCTCGACCCGCATCGTCTCGCCGCTATGGGGATGGACGAAACGCAGGGCCGCCGCATGCAGAAACAGACGATTGAGGCCGGTCTCCGCCAACTCACGATCGAAGTCACGGTCGCCATAACGGTCATCGAAGGCGATCGGATGGCCGGCATGCAAGGTATGCACGCGGATCTGGTGAGTACGCCCGGTCACGGGGCTGGCCTTCACCAGGGTCGCGTTGGCGAAGCGCTCCTCCACCTTAAAACGTGTCTCCGACGGCTTCCCTTCCGCGTTAACGCGCACGATGCGCTCACCGCTCTGTAAGATGTTCTTCAGCAACGGGGCCTGTACCACCTTGCAGTGCGACTGCCAGTGGCCACGCACCAGGGCCAGGTAATCCTTCTGCATCCCCTTCTCACGCAGCTGCTCATGCAACGAGCGTAACGCCGAGCGCTTCTTGGCGACCAGCAGCACCCCTGATGTCTCACGATCCAGCCGATGTACCAGCTCCAGGAAGCGAGCCTCGGGGCGTAAGGCGCGCAGCCCTTCGATCACGCCAAAACTCAGCCCGCTGCCGCCATGTACCGCCGTACCGGAAGGCTTGTTCAGCACCATCAGGTAGTCGTCCTCATACAGGACGCAATCGTTGAGTGCCGCCACCTTATCCAGTCGTGCGGAAACCGGTGCCTCATCACGCTCGGCGACCCGAACCGGTGGGATACGCACCTCATCCCCGGCCTCTAGCTTATATTCCGGCTTGATGCGTTTCTTATTGACCCGCACCTCACCCTTGCGCACGATGCGATAGATCATACTCTTCGGCACACCCTTTAATTGGTTGCGCAAAAAATTATCGATCCGCTGGCCCGCCTCGTCGGCGGCGATCGTGACTAACTTGACGGAAGTGTTTTGTGTATTCATGGGGCGCGATTTTAAAGAGCGGCAGGCCTATACGCCACTGCTATTTTGACACACGGGAACAATAATTCGGCAATATCCCTGACAAGCGCCTCGACGGCGTATATACATAGATATGCCAAATAGCATGACGTTGTGCTATTGAGCAACTTTCTGCGCACCAGGCGCAATGGCGTCTTGCTATATTTGCCATTGCAGTGGAATAATGGAGCCGTTTTCCGCGTTTTTTTCCGCCAATGTGGAAAAAGAAGCGGGATACGATGTTTACCTGATAGCGCAAAAATGCAGCAATGGCGTAAGACGTAATGCGAAATCAAGTAATTAGCGGGCTGCGGGTCGCAGTCTGACCAACAACATGGAGTCAGTTTGCCGCATCCTTTTTCTGCGGCGTCATCCTGATAAACAGCGCTGCCTTTCACAAAGAAATGCAGGCTTACCGAATATTGCGCCCCTATGCAGGCGACAACCGTGAGGTTGACGACTTTGCGATAAGACTCGGGGTCATCGGTCTTCCTCCCGGTCAGATAGGTCTTTTCGCCCGCAGCTTAAGTAGCCAATGCAAAAAAACGAGTACGTTAACGATGAAAAGAATGTTAATCAACGCAACTCAGCAGGAGGAGTTGCGTGTCGCCCTTGTGGATGGCCAGCGACTGTATGACCTGGATATCGAAAGCCCCGGTCACGAGCAGAAGAAAGCAAACATTTACAAAGGTAAAATCACCCGTATTGAACCCAGTCTAGAAGCTGCCTTCGTCGATTACGGTGCCGAAAGACACGGTTTCCTACCCTTAAAAGAGATCGCCCGCGAATACTTCCCCAGCAATTACTCCGCCCATGGCCGTCCGAATATCAAAGACGTGCTGCGTGAGGGGCAGGAAGTCATCGTCCAGGTTGATAAAGAGGAGCGTGGCAACAAAGGCGCCGCGCTGACCACCTTTATTAGTCTGGCGGGTAGCTATCTGGTGCTGATGCCGAACAATCCTCGCGCCGGCGGTATTTCACGTCGCATCGAGGGTGACGATCGCACCGAGCTAAAAGAGGCGCTCTCATCGCTGCAAATCCCTGATGGAATGGGACTCATCGTCCGCACCGCGGGCGTCGGCAAGTCTGCCGATGCGTTGCAGTGGGATCTCTCGTTCCGCCTGAAACATTGGGACGCCATCAAGAAAGCCGCAGAGGGTCGCCCGGCGCCGTTCCTGATCCACCAGGAAAGCAACGTCATCGTCCGCGCCTTCCGCGACTACCTGCGCCCAGACATCGGCGAGATCCTGATCGACAACCCGAAGATCCTCGACCTGGCCAAGCAGCATATCGCCGCCTTGGGCCGCCCGGACTTCAGCAGCAAGATCAAACTGTACACCGGTGAAATCCCGCTGTTCAGCCACTATCAGATCGAGTCGCAGATCGAATCCGCCTTCCAACGTGAGGTGCGTCTGCCCTCCGGCGGCTCGATCGTTATCGACAGCACCGAAGCGTTGACCGCCATCGATATCAACTCCGCGCGCGCCACGCGCGGCGGCGATATCGAAGAGACCGCCTTTAACACCAACCTGGAGGCGGCCGATGAGATCGCGCGCCAGTTGCGCCTGCGCGACTTGGGCGGCCTGATCGTCATCGACTTCATCGATATGACGCCGGTACGCCACCAGCGTGAGGTGGAGAACCGCCTGCGCGATGCGGTGCGTCAGGATCGCGCCCGTATTCAGATCGGTCGCATCTCGCGCTTTGGTCTGCTGGAGATGTCGCGTCAACGCCTCAGCCCGTCATTGGGCGAGTCCAGTCATCACGTCTGCCCGCGCTGTAACGGTACCGGTACCGTGCGTGACAACGAATCGTTGGCACTCTCCATCCTGCGTCTGATCGAAGAAGAGGCGCTGAAGGAGAATACGCGCGAAGTCCATGCCATCGTACCGGTTCCGGTCGCCTCCTACCTGCTGAACGAGAAACGTGACGCCGTGAGCGCCATCGAGAAACGTCAGCCAGATATTCGGGTGATCGTGGTGCCTAACGATCAGATGCAGACGCCGCATTACGCCGTGATGCGCGTACGCAAAGGCGAAGAGACGCATACGCTGAGCTATAAGCTGCCGCAACTGCACGAAGCGGAAGCCTGTGGCGAAGAAGAGGCTCCTGCCGAACGGAAGCGTCCAGAACAGCCTGCCCTGGCAGCCTTTACCCTGGATGTCAGCGCACCACCGTTGGAAGAGAGTGAGAGCAAGCCCGTCGCCGCCGCAGTAGCACCGAGCGAAACACGTACCCAACCGAGCGCTGCCGCTCGCCCAGGCCTGTTTGGTCGCTTGGTCGCTTCACTGAAAGGCCTCTTCGCCGGCGATGCGCCGCAACAGGAAGCCACACCGCAGCAAGAAACATCGAGCCCGCGTGAAGAAAACCGCGCGCCACAGGAGCGTCGCGCCCGCCGTCAGAATCCGCGTCGTGAACGTGGTGAGCGTGGTGAACGTGGCGAGCGCAATGGCAGTGATCGTAGCGAACGCGCGGAGCGCGGTGAACGCGGCGAGCGTCAGGATCGTGGCAACCGCGAAAATCGTGAGGCCCGTGACGAACAGCGCCGTAATCGCCGTCAGTCTCAACCGGCTCAGTCTGCCGAGGGAGGGAGTGAGAACGCCTCGCCGATGCGCGAAGAGCAGCAGCAACGCCGCGAGCAGCGTAACGAGCGTCAGCGTCGTCGTCAGGAAGAGAAGCGCCAGGCTCAGCAAGAGGTCAAGGCACTGGATGTCGCCGCGCAACCCGACGAGGAGATCGTCGAGGAGAACGCACCGGCACAGCGTCGTCAGCGTCGCCAACTGAGTCAGAAGGTGCGTATCGTCGACAATGCCGCCGTTGCCGCGAGCGCCAGCGAGGCCGTCGTCGAGGCTCCCGCCGAGGAGAGTAAAGCAACGCTGCCGTTAGTCAGCGCTCCGTTAGCGGAAAGCGTACCGCAAACCGCCACAGCGGTGAGCGAAGAGGAGAACGGCAACCGCCATGAGAATGGTATGCCGCGTCGTTCTCGTCGCTCTCCGCGTCACCTGCGCGTCAGCGGTCAGCGCCGCCGTCGTTACCGTGACGAGCGCTATCCGCAGCAGTCGCCGATGCCGTTGACGCTGGCGGTCTACTCACCCGAGATGGCCTCCGGCAAGGTGTGGATCAGCTACCCGATTACCCCGGTGAGCAGCAACGTCCATGAGGCGGAGCACACCGCGCCAGCCGACGCCGTGGCAACGAACATCATCGCCCCGATCGCCGCCGCCGACAGCGCACCTCAGCCGGCCTTGCCGCCAGAGGAGGCCACCCACGCAGCAGCTGATATCGCCGCACCGGTATCCCTCGACGCCACCGTCGAGACCCTCGCGGTCGAGACTCCCGTCGTCGCTGAGAGCGTCGTCGAGAGTCCTGTCGCGCACGTCGAGGCTGAGCCGGTTCCGGCTAATGAGCCCGCCACGACGCACGCTACCTGCGACGCCGCGGCACCGACCTTAACCGAGACGATTTTGCCGCTGGCGCAAGCCGAAGCCGAAGCCGAAGCCGAAGCCGAAGCCGAAGCCGAAGCCAGTGTAAACGCCCAACCGGTGGAAATGGCAAGCCGTCCAGACGACACGGTAGTCGTCCATGGACATGGTCATGCTAGTGCACCGATGACCCAAGCCCCGGCCCCGGCCTATGAGGCTCCGGCCGTCATCGTTAGCACCTGGGTACGCCCAACCTATGCGTTCCAGGGTCGTGGTGCCGCCGGTGGTGCTGCCGCTACCAACCAGGCAACCGCACCAGCGACGAAGCCGCAGATGCCATAAAACGCCATCGCGTTCGATAGCATAAAAAAACCCGCCTGATGGCGGGTTTTTCTTTGCCTCTTTTTCGTCGCATCCCCGAGACATCACCGCCCCACTCGTCAACACTGCCGGATGAAGCGCGCTAACTTAGGCGATAGGCTGTAACACCTTGACCTCTATGCTGAGGCATTTCCCCTCGATCGCCGCGAGGAAAGAAGCAAAATGGGGGCTACCTTCGTGTTGATTCAAGGCCTGCTGGGATTGCCAAATCTCGAAGAAGAGCAATGTATCGGGTTGCCCTTGTACCTGATGCAGGTCATAACGCACGTTGCCTCGCTCCGCCCGACTGGGCTCCACTAAACACAACGCCGCCTGACGAACCCCTTCGATCTGCCCTGGCGATGCGACTAGCGTCGCGACGATGCGTACTTCATTCATAATCCGCTCCTCTCGCTGAATAACCAGACCCAGCATGTTAGGTCTCCTGACGGATCACCTTACGCCTTTTCTCGCCAGAGCCACGCCCTTCGTGTGCGCTATACCACCTTGGTGGCCACCACGTTTTATCACTCAGCGAGACAAGTGAGTCTACCGACCGCTCATGGTATCACCACGGCTGTGGTAGTCGCGCCATCTTGCGTAACAGCAATCAAGCAAAATGAGTCACGAGCAATAATCACTACCGTTAACATTTTGTTTCCATTGGTTAGCTGAATTAACCATCAAAAACATAATGACAAATGTAAAGATTTCTTGTCACATATTGAAATAATTGTGACATTCATCACATTTATCAATTCGATATACAGAAAACAAATACTTTATATTAATAAAATGCATGTTCTATATGTATAATCCCCCCGTTAAAAATTCCGCTCAATAAATTAGACAGAGATAGTCTAAGAGCGGTAGCGTAGCCACGCTACCATTACAATAAAAATATAATACCGCACTAAACTATAATAGATGTATTATTTGGCACTGACATTATTTCCTCATCCAGACAGATAGCATCCTAGCTAAAGCCTAATGGTGAGAACGCCTCATACCAGGGTATCAATTAATCTTTCTCTCTCTGCTCACAGAGCAAAGCAGCTTTTTTGAGCTTAGCAAGGAATAAATAGCATGGAAACCTCTGCGTTTATAGCGTTCTCTGGCACATTATTAGCCATTGGTGGTTTACGTCCATTATCAGCCAAGTTTCACCTGCTCGATCTTCCTAACCAGCGCAAACAGCATGATGGCGCTATTCCACTTATCGGTGGCCTCGCCATTTGCATCGGTATCTATCTTAGTGTATGGCTGACATTGCCGCTTGAACCCACGTTACTCTTCTTATTAGCCTGCGCAGGATGTATCACCCTGATGGGCGCTGTTGACGACGCAAAAGACATCTCCCCTTGGCTTCGCCTGACACTACAGGCGCTGCTGATCTTGATTCTCTGCTTCGCCACCGATATCAGCCTACACCAATTCGGTGATGTATTGGGCATCGGCAATCTGACGATCCCTTTCCCGGCGCTCAGTCTTGTCATCACGGTTATCGCAGTCTGTGCGGCGATTAATGCCTATAATATGATGGATGGTATTGATGGTTTAGCAGGTAGCATGGCCGGCATCACACTGCTGGGACTCGCCGTACTCTTTGCCGATACCATGCCGATAATAAGCCAACTCTGCCTGGTGAGTGTCATCGCCCTCATCCCTTACATGATCATTAATCTGACCATTCCCCCCTTTAAGCACAAGATCTTCTTAGGTGACGCAGGTTCGATGTTCTTGGGTTTCATCATCGGTTATCTGGTGCTGTTGGGCTCACAACATCTGAATACCCTGCCTGCATTTCGTCCGGTCATCGCCCTATGGTTAATCGGCTTACCGCTCATGGATATGGTGGGAATAATGATACGCCGTATTCGTAAGGGGCAGTCACCATTGCGCCCTGACCGTAATCATATGCACCATATTTTACTGCATGCGGGATTCAGTGCGCGTGAATCGCTGTTATTGATGGTGCTAGTCGATATTGCCATCGTCTGCTTCGGTGTGTTCGCTGAGCAACTACAGTTTCCCGAGTGGCTGATGATGGCACTCTACTTGTTATTATTTGTTGTCTACACCTTGGCTTTATCTTACGCTTGGAAGCTTGGACGCTGGGCCAAACGCATAAAGAATACCAGACACTGTCCGTCAGCCAAGACGAACCATCTACGGCATCACTGAATATTGCCGCATGAGTAAAATTTACCGCTCATGATAAGGCAGATATCGCATCGTAGTCCCCTTATTATTTCGCGGGACACAAAGCACTGAGGTAATTTTCCCTCATGTGCAGGTTAGCATAGAGATGGATAGTCGCGTCAGCACTCGAATATTCGATCATTTCTCATTTTACGCTTAATAAGGTTTAGCAGTGAAAACGATCCAACTGATTCCACTATTACCGGCGGTACTATTACTCAGTGCCTGCACCGTAGTACCGGGTACCAATTTATCCACCTCCGGCAAGAGTCGAGTCGCCACAGGCCAAGTCGATATCGACAATTTAGCCGATATTTATCCGGTCACCCCAACCCTGCTCGACCAAATGCGTAAGGCCCCTGTCGTCGGGAAAGCTAACCCTGAACTTAATCGTCAAATCAGCGCCTATGAATACCATATTGGCGTGGGTGATATCCTCAATGTCACCGTCTGGGATCATCCTGAGCTCACTATTCCTGCGGGATCTTATCGTAGCGCGAGCGAAGCCGGTAACTGGGTACATGCCGATGGTACGATCTTCTATCCATATATTGGGAAAGTCTCCGTCGTCGGTAAAACCGTTTCCGCAGTACGCAGCGATATCGCCCGCCGACTGGCACAGTTTATTGAAAGTCCACAAGTCGATGTCAATGTAGCCGCCTTCCGCTCACAAAAAGTATATATCTCCGGCGAAGTCGCCAAGCCGGGAGCTCAACCGATCACCAACGTCCCCATGACGTTGTTGGATGCCTTCAATCTCGCAGGGGGGTTGACTGCAACCGCGGACTGGCAGCACGTGGTATTAACCCGCAAGGGCAAGGAGCAGACCCTGTCGCTGCAAGACCTATTACAGTATGGCGATCTCTCCCGTAACCAATTGATGCAAGATGGCGACATGCTCTATGTGCCACGTAACGATGCTCAGAAGGTCTTCGTCATGGGTGAGGTGAATAAGGCGTCCACCCTAACCATCGGTCGGGAAGGAATGAGCCTCACTGAGGCACTCAGTTCGGCCGAAGGGCTCAATCAGAATGCGGCGAATGCCACGGGGATCTTTGTCCTACGCCCTGCCGGGAAGAACCAGCCTAAGGCATCGATCTATCAGCTCGACTTGAGTGATGCGACTGCGCTGGTAATGGGGACCGAGTTTACGCTACAGCCTTACGACGTTGTGTATGTGACGACGGCGCCGGTAACGCGCTGGAACCGTGTGTTGAGTCAGATCCTCCCCACAATCGATGGGTTTAACAAGCTGACCGAAGGGATGCAACGGATACGTCGCTGGTAACCCAGCGACACTCACACGCCGCGTCCGCCATATTACGCTTATGACCGGGTGCGGGAATCATGACCAACAACGACGCCCTATTTAAAACTATGTTCAAAAAAATTCTTATCGTCTGTATCGGGAATATCTGCCGTTCCCCGACCGGTGAGTATTTGCTGCGCCAACGTCTCACCGATCGCCATATCAGCTCTGCGGGTATTAGCGCACGTGTCGGGGAGCCGGCCGATACGCTCGCAGCGGAGGTCGCCCAGCAACACGGTCTCCTCATGACAGGGCATTGCGCCCGCCAACTCACACGCGCCTTATGCCAAGACGCCGACCTCATCCTGGTGATGGAAAAAAGCCATATCTCCGCCGTGGCCTCCATCGATCCTGGCGCTCGCGGCAAGACGATGCTCTTCGGCCACTGGTCTGGTGAGAGTGAAGTGCCTGACCCCTATCGCCTGAGTCGTGAAGCCTATGAACACGTGTACGCATTATTAGAGCGTGGTGCCGATAGTTGGGCCAAAAAACTATGACACGCCTCGTCATGTCTAATCAGACCTGGATTTCTTCTGATAAAAAAATGGATTGTGTTTAATGACCATGTCTTCTGTTTCGTCCCAGCCACGTAATGCTGCGGTGGAAAATGATGAGATCGATCTGGGGCGCTTGCTCGGCTACTTGATCGACGGCCGTTGGTGGATTATCACCATCACGGCCCTGTTTATGATCCTCGGACTGGCCTATGCCCTGATGGCCACTCCCGTCTATAAGGCGAATGCGCTCCTTCAAGTCGAGAAAAAAGCCAACGCCTCCGCGCTATTAGGTAATTTAAGTAATATGGCAGACATGCTCGGTGACGATCAGCCTGACGCCGCCGCAGAGATCGAACTAATCACATCACGGATGGTATTGGGGCGAACCGTACACGAGCTTAATCTGAACACCCTCGCCACACCGGACTATTTCCCGTTACTCGGGCGGGGCGTTGCGCGTCTCCTGGGACAGTCGACGCCACATCTCTCCATTAAACACTTCAGCATCACTCCCAATCTGCTGAATACGCCGTTGACCCTGACCGCACTCGGAGACAACCGTTTTACTCTCGACGTAGAGGGGAAAACCGTGCAAGGTGAGGTCGGTAAGACGCTAACCACCCCCGAGTTGACGCTCCTAATCAGCGACATTGAAGCCGATAAAAATCAGACGTTCACCCTGCGCCAGGAGCCTGCGCTGGACGCCATTACCCGACTCCAGCAACAACTCCAGGTCAGCGAGAAAGGCAAAAATACTGGGATCATCGAATTAGCATTAGAGGGCACCAATAAGCGCCGGATTCGCGAGATTCTAAATAATATCAGTCAAAACTATCTCCAACAGAATATCGTCCGGAAAACCGAAGAGACGCAAAAGAGCTTAGACTTCCTGAAGGAGCAACTCCCTCAGGTTAAGAGCGCGCTGAATGACGCGGAAGAGAAACTCAACCTGTATCGACAAAAAAACGAGTCTGTCGATCTCTCGCTGGAAGCCAAGGCGGCGCTAGAGACCATGGTTGGACTGGAGAAGCAGTTAAACGAGCTAACCTTCCGTGAAGCAGAGTTACAACAGTTATATACCCGCCAGCATCCCGCCTATATCGCCTTGCTGGAAAAGCGTCAGACCTTGCTGAACACCAAAAATGCCATCAATAAATCGATCCAACGCTTGCCTAAGACACAACAAGAAATCCTACGTCTGACGCGCGATGTGCAAGTCGATCAGCAGATCTTCGTACAGTTACTGAACAAGCAGCAAGAGCTTAGCGTGATGAAGGCCGGCACCATCGGCAACGTCCGCATCATCGACGAAGCCGCCGTGGTAACCCAAGCCGTTAAACCGAAGAAGGCTTTGATCGTGATTCTGGCGACACTGCTGGGCGCGATGCTTTCTGTCGGCCTGATTTTGGTGCGTGCCGCCTTCCATCGCGGCATTGAGAGTCCCGAACAGCTGGAAGAGATCGGCCTCTCCGTTTACGCCACCATCCCCTACTCCGGGGAGCAGTCCGGTATCGAGCAGAAACAGAAGAAGCATAAAAGGATTATGCCGCTCAACGAGTCGTTACTCGCCGTCCGTAACCCGGCCGATCTGGCGATGGAGGCGCTGCGTAGCTTACGTACCAGCCTACACTTCGCCATGATGGAGACACAAAACAACACCGTGATGATTTCCGGCCCCGGGCCAAACCTGGGCAAAACCTTCGTATCGACCAACTTCGCGGCCACCTTGGCGATGGGGGGTAAAAAGGTGCTGCTCATCGATGCCGATATGCGTAAAGGCTATATCCACAAGGTAATGGGCCGCTCATTGGATAGCGGGTTAAGCGATTATCTCTCCGGCCAGAGTGAGCTGCCTCAAACGATCAACCAGACGGGATTCGATGGACTAGACTTTATCTGTCGCGGTAGTCCCCCGCCCAACCCCTCCGAGCTGCTGATGCATCCGCGCTTCCAGGCACTACTGGATTGGGCTAACCAACACTACGATTTCGTCATCATCGACTCGCCGCCGATCCTCGCGGTGACGGATGCCGCGATCATTGGTCAGCATGCCGGTACCTCGCTGCTTGTCGCCCGTTTCGCCAAGACCGCCGTGAAAGAGGTGGAGGTCGCGGTACGTCGCTTCGAACAGAATGGCGTCGTCATTAAGGGCATTCTGCTCAATGCGGTAGAGAAAAAGGCCAGCAGCTATTACGGCAACTACAGCAATGGTTATTACCATTATGGCTATAGCAATAAGGGGGGGAAATCGTCCTGATAAATACGCTAGCAAGGATGATTGCAGCCCTGGCCTCCGCCAATAAGAGCCATTCGCGAAGCAGTGGACGAGGGAATACGCTACCTCTGCCCTCCATCGCCTAGACCGTGGTTAGTCATGACATGATTTATCGATTGACTAAGACAGGGTACGACAAGCAAGAGGGTTACCGTGTCTTGGATCATCTGCAGGTAGTAGTAACTAGATAACAAATCAACAAGGAGTTGTACTTATGAAGAAAATAGCCTTAATGCTGGCGACGGCCTTAGCCTTGTCCCCTTGTGCCATGGCGGCCGGTACCCCGGTAGCTGCTGGAGCTGCATCAACCAGCGGCACCGCTGCAGGCGTCGGCGCCGGTGCCGCTGCGATCGGAACCAGCACGATCGTCGCTGTCGGTGTGGCGACCGCCGTCGTAGCCGGCGTCGCCATCGCCAGCTCAAACGATGACTCTAGCAGCACTGGTACTACCACCAGCACGCGCTAATCCCTTTAAGGCTGCATCAGCAGCCTTATTTTTTAACTGACTCCCTACCGACTATGCCTCTTATTCGTAATTTGCTGCTTATTAGTGTGATGGCTCTCAGTGCGTGCTCCAATACTGCATCGATCACGGGAGAGACCCTAAAATATGCCCTCATCGGCCCCGGCGATGTCACGGTCAGCGCGACCCAGGTAACACAACTCCCTTATGCCAGCGCCTATTTAAAGATCGGTGACAATCCTAGAGCATTTGTCGTATTAGCCTACGTCAACGGCGATGAGCTTTCCTGGTTAACGGCGGACAATGTCATGATCGTCACCCGCCATGGTCGTATCATCAAAACGGTTGGTCTAGAGAACGATCTGGTATTAAACGCAGAGAAATCAGCCGACCCACTCGCTCAACCCGCACGCGCCGTCGCCGAGTGGCAAATGCTCGCCGAGTGGCAATCCCGTTATGTCAGCGGCTACCGACTGAACGGCCAACTCACCCGCCAGACAAGCGAGACGCTGGACCTCGTGACCCGCCGCCTGGTTAGCGAGCGTTTTGACGAATACGTCACCACAACCCCCGATATCGGCAGCTGGCATAACCAATTCTGGCGTGACCCACAGAGCGGACAAATCGTAAAGACTCGCCAACAGTTGGGCCCAGACATGCCGATCATTGAACTCACTATCTTGAAACCTTTCTCGTCATGAAAATAGCGCTCCTTTCTCTGTTACTCGTCAGCGGCCTGTGCCAGGCGCAGGCCGACGTTCAACTCTCCTATCAGGGGAAGCCATTACCCGAGATCAAACTCGGCGATGATGCTCGCCTGGCCACCCTGCTCAACGATAGCCGACTACCGTCAGACATCTATTGGCGTAGTGCGCAAATCACCACACCGGCCCACCAAGTCGCTATCGAACAACAACGTCGTGCACTCCTGAATGAACTGGGCGCATTGGAGACACTGTGGCGACAGCAAGGCGAGGAGGCCTGGGCAGAGAGTACCCGCCATCTCATCCGACAACTGTCGGCATTACGCCTCACGGGGCGCCTGCCTATCGTGCTCGATCCCCGCCAAGCGCAACGCTCACAGGCCGACAATCCCCGTCTCGTCGGCGATTACCAGCTCTTTATCGCGCCGCGCCGAGCACAGGTTATGATGTTGGGACTGATACACGCATTACCGACGCTCCCCTTGATCCCGGCCCAAGGCGTCAATGAATACTGGCGACGCGATGCGCTCTTACCCGCTGCCGATAGCGCCCATGTCTGGCTCATCCAACCGACAGGTGACATCAGTCAAGTGCCGGTCGCCGTCTGGAATAAGCGCCTACGCGAGCCCATGGCTGGTGCCAGCATCTTGATCGGGTTTGACCCGAATACGCTTCCCTCTCGCTTCCAAGGGATTAACCAACGTATCGCCGAGATAATTTCAAACCGAGTACCCGAATGATGATTTCACGACTTTCCTATATGGCCCTAGCTATCTCGGCAACGTGTAGCGCGGCGCCCAGTTATCCCGATCCTTACGCGCCTTCGCAAGATGATTTCGGCGGCGTCGGTCTACTGCAAATGCCAAGCGCCAGGATGGCCGAAGAGGGAGAGTTCAGCTTCAACTACGTCGATAACGATGAGTACCGACGCTGGTCAATTTCCCTGCAGCCGTTTGACTGGTTAGAAACCACACTACGCTATACCGATGTCCGTACCCGTCATTACAGCGCCAACACCGATTTTAGCGGTGATCAAAGCTATAAAGATAAATCCTTCGATGTGAAGTTCCGCCTCTGGCAGGAGTCTGATTATCTGCCACAAATCGCGCTTGGTTTTCGTGATTTGATGGGCACCGGCCTGTTTGACAGCGAATATATCGTCGCCAGTAAACGCTATGGCCCCTTCGACTTCACCTTAGGCGTCGGCTGGGGCAACATGGCGCAGAGCGGTAACATCCGTAACCCCTTCTGCGACTATCGCACAGGCTGGTGCCAACGCAGCAATAGCTACTCGGCTAATGGTGGCAAATTCGAGTTCGACAACCTATTCCATGGCCCGGCGGCGCTCTTTGGCGGTATCGAATATCAAACGCCCTGGCGCCCACTACGTCTGAAACTCGAATACGATGGCAACGACTATAGCCAAGAGTTCGCCAATCGATACGGGGCACTTCCACAAAGCTCTCCTATCAACGTGGGCGCCGTATATCGCCTATCGGAAAATCTGGAGACCCACCTCAGCTACCAACGAGGTAATACCCTGATGTGGGGGGTGACGTTACGCACCAACTTCAACCATCTCTATCAGGCACATCTGGATGAGCCCAAAGTGACGCCGCGCCACCAAGCCGCGCCGCAAAACCTGGCACAGGTAGATTGGCCGACCCTCAGTCAGCAGGCGAAGGAGAACGCGGGCTACCGGGATACTATCTGGTCCGGCGACGCTCAACGCCTCACCGTCAGCGGTGAACAGACGAAGTACCGCCAACCCGGCGTCGCGGAGGAGCGTCTCGCCCTGCTCGGTGCCAACGCGTTGCCGCCCTCCGTCAAGTCATTGCACATCGTTGAACGCAAGAAAGGATTGGCTATCCGAGATACCGACATCGATCTCGAATCGGTACGCCAGGCTCATAGCGATCAGCCCTTGGGCCAAGAAACCGTGATGCACTCCACGGTCACGCCCGTGTCTCTCGCCCCCGCAACCACGCAATTCGCCAGTCGCAATGCGCCGCTCAGTTACAGCATAGATCCCGTCCTGACACAGTCGATCGGTGGACCGGAATCATTCTATATGTACCAAGTCGGCGTTAATCTGAATGGCGAGTGGCGCATGAGTGAAGAGAACTGGTTGAGCAGCACGCTCTTCGTCAATCTGGCCAACAACTACGACAAATTCAACTACACGACCCCACCGGCGGATGGTGCGGCCTTACCGCGCGTCCGTACCTGGATCCGCGAGTATGTCAGCTCCTCCGATGTGCTGCTCAACAACCTCCAAGCCACTCACTTTACCCAGTTCTCTCCCGAGTGGTATGGCCAGGCCTATGCCGGCTATCTAGAGATGATGTACGCCGGTGGCGGTACAGAACTGCTCTATCGTCCCTTCGGGCGCTCATGGGCCGTCGCCGCTAACCTCAACTGGGTCAAGCAGCGCGACTGGAATAACACGTTAAAAATGGCCGATTACGATGTGGTAACCGGGCATATTACAGGCTATTGGCAGCCGCCCTATGTCGATGATGTCAGCGTACGCCTCTCGCTAGGACGTTATTTAGCCGGGGATTATGGCGCGACCCTCGATCTTGCCAAACGCTTCTCCTCGGGGATTGTCGCCGGCGTCTTTGCCACCAAAACCAATGTGTCATCCGACGAGTATGGCGAGGGCAGTTTCACCAAGGGGATCTATATCACCATCCCATTTGATTTAATGTTAGTTCGTCCGACCACCAACAAAGGCACCATCAGTTGGCTACCGCTGACGCGTGACGGTGGGCAAATGTTGAATCGGAAATATACGCTATACGACTTAACCAGCCACGCGTCCGCCCCCTTCTAAGCGCGACACGACAATGGAGCGTAGGCCGATCGGCCTGCGCTCCCTTTTTTCAGATATCCCCTCTCCGACGAACGCGCGACGTCTCCATCACGCCCCTCACCCCACTCTCTGCGCACAAATTCGTCCCGCCGGTGTAACTAACGGATGCATCATGCACCGTTTCCCGTTATCCTTACCGCCCGGCACCGTTTACTGTACCGCGTCGTGACCCGTTGCTATTCGGCAACGCAATCGCTACGCAACCTCGCAAACATCTCTATCAGCCGGAGTTCGTAATGACCGTAATGCAGTCCACCTTGAAGATCCGCCGCCCCGATGATTGGCACCTCCATTTGCGTGACGACGAGATGTTGCACAGCGTATTACCCTATACCAGCCGCCACTTCGCCCGTGCCATGGTGATGCCGAACCTGACGCCACCGGTCTCCTCCGTGCAGCAGTGCCTCGCCTATCGCCAACGTATCCTAGATGCCGTGCCGCAAGGGCAACGCTTTACCCCGCTGATGACCTGTTACCTCACCGACGCCCTGAGCGTCGATGAGCTGATGCTCGGCCAGCGCGAGGGGGTCTTCAGCGCCGCCAAACTCTACCCGGCCAACGCCACCACCAACTCGGCCGCCGGTGTCACCTCTATCCCGGCGCTCTACCCGCTGTTCGAGGCGATGCAACAGAGCGGTCTGCCGCTATTGATCCACGGTGAAGTGACCCAGGCTGACATCGATATCTTCGATCGCGAGGCGCGTTTTATCGACCAGGTGATGATCCCGCTACGCCGTGACTTCCCGCAGCTGCGCATCGTCTTCGAACACATCACCACCCAAGAGGCCGCCCAATTCGTTGCCGAGGGCGATCGCTACCTGGCGGCGACCATCACCCCGCAGCACCTGATGTTTAACCGCAACCACATGTTGGTGGGGGGCATCCGTCCCCATCTCTACTGCCTGCCGATCCTCAAGCGCAGCGTGCACCAACAGGCGCTACGTAAGGCGGCCACCAGCGGCCAATCCTGTTTCTTCCTCGGCACCGACTCCGCCCCGCATCTCCGCGGACGGAAAGAGTCCGCCTGTGGCTGCGCCGGCGTCTTCAATGCCCCCAGCGCCCTGCAGGCTTACGCCACCGTCTTCGAACAGGAGCAGGCGCTGCAACACCTGGAAGCCTTCTGCTCGCTGAATGGCCCGGCGTTCTATGGACTCCCGGCAAATGAAGAGTATATTGAGTTGGTTCAAGAACCTGCGACGATGGTCGACAGCATTGCCTGCGGCGAAGAGACCCTGATTCCCTTCCTGGCTGGCGAAACGCTGCGCTGGTCGGTTCGCGACTAATCTTGCCTAACACATGCTACGGGCCTGTCCCCCCGGGACGGGCCTTTTTATTGCTACTCCATGAGGGAAAACATGGTGACCACCCCCTTACTGGCGCTCGACCACATCCACTTCAGCGCCAATGGACGCCCCATCCTGCACGATGTCTCGCTGGCGCTACAACCCGGCGAATTTAAAGTCATTACCGGCCCCTCGGGCTGCGGCAAAAGCACCCTACTGAAGATCGCCGCCTCGCTGCTAGATCCGCAGCAGGGCGAGATCCGCCTCCAGGGTAAGCCGCTGAGTGACTACTCGCCGGAGGCGTACCGCAAGCAAGTCTCCTATAGCTTCCAGACGCCGGTCCTGTTCGGCGACACGGTACGGGATAATCTGCTATTCCCTTACCAAATCCGTAATGACCCGCCCGACATGGACCGCATTCGCCGTGGCCTGATGCAGTTCGCCCTGCCGCTGCATACCCTGGATCAACGCATCGAAGATCTCTCCGGGGGCGAACGCCAACGTGTGGCGCTGTTACGCAACATCCAATATATGCCGCAGGTGCTGCTGCTGGATGAGATCACCAGTGCACTGGATAACCACAACCGCGCCATCGTCCACGAGGTGATCAACCAACTGAATCAGCAACAGGGGATCGCCATCATCTGGGTAACGCACAATAGCGACGAGATCACCCAGTGCGATAACATCCTGACGCTACCGCGTCTGGCCGATGATGAAGACGAAGCAGAGCAGGATGATAGTCCGGCTCAGGAGGGAACACGCCATGAATAGTCACAACATTACCGACCAATCTCTGGTGATGGCGCTGGCGTTAGTCGCCATCGCCCTGGTCATCAGCGGACGCGAGAAGCTGGGGCTCGGCAAGGATATTCTGTGGAGCGTCAGCCGTGCCATCGTCCAGTTGATCGTGGTCGGCTACGTCCTGAAATATATCTTCCATCTGGATAATGCGCTGCTAACCCTGCTGATGGTGCTCTTTATCTGCGTCAACGCCGCCTGGAACGCCAAGAAACGCAGTAAAAATCTGAGCAATGCCTTCGCCATGTCGCTGATCGCCATCGTCACCGGCACTGCCCTGACGCTGACCATCCTGATCGTCAGCGGCTCCATCGTCTTTACCCCCATGCAGGTGATCCCGATCGCCGGGATGATCGCCGGTAATGCGATGGTGGCCGTCGGCCTGTGCTACAACAACCTGCGTCAACGCTTCCACGACGAGCGTCAGCGCGTGCAGGAGATGCTTAGCCTGGGCGCCAGCCCGAAGCAGGCCTCGGCGGCGATCATTCGCGCCAGCATCAAGGCGGCGATGATCCCGACGGTCGACTCCGCCAAGACCGTCGGTCTGGTCAGCCTGCCGGGTATGATGTCCGGGCTGATCTTCGCCGGTATCGATCCAGTCAAGGCCATCCGTTACCAGATCATGGTGACCTTTATGCTGCTGTCGACCGCCAGCCTCTCCACCATCATCGCCGGCTATCTGGCCTACGCCAAGTTCTACACCGCGCGCGACCAGTTGCGTTAAGGCATAAAAAATCCCCGCAGCATACCTCTGCGGGGATCGATTCATGCTGTGCAGCGCCGCCGCTATCCTGGCGGCACGGACGGCTTACTTCATGCAGCCATTGCAGCGTGTGCTCAGGATCTGCTGGAAGAAGTCGTTACCCTTATCATCCACCAGAATGAAGGCCGGGAAGTCTTCTACCTCGATCTTCCAGATCGCTTCCATTCCCAGCTCCGGGTAGGCCACACAGGTCAGGCTCTTGATGCTCTGCTGTGCCAACACCGCCGCCGGACCGCCGATGCTGCCCAGGTAGAAACCGCCATGTTTATGGCAGGCATCGGTCACCTGCTGGCTACGGTTACCCTTCGCCAGCATGATCATGCTGCCACCGTTAGCCTGGAACAGATCGACATAGGAGTCCATACGCCCCGCCGTGGTCGGCCCCAAGGAGCCGGAAGCGTGGCCTGCCGGTGTCTTGGCCGGGCCGGCGTAGTAGATCGGATGATCTTTCACGTACTGCGGCAACGGTTTGCCCTCGTCCAGCAACGCCTTCAGCTTGGCATGGGCGATGTCGCGCCCGACGATGATGGTGCCGGAGAGAGAGAGGCGGGTCGATACCGGGTACTGAGAGAGCTGAGCCAGGATCTCTTTCATCGGGCGGTTAAGATCGACCTTGATGGCCTCCCCTTCGCCAGCCTGACGCAATGCTTCGGGAATATATTTGCCCGGATTGTGCTCCAGCTTCTCGATCCAGATCCCCTCACGGTTGATCTTGGCCTTGATGTTGCGGTCGGCGGAGCAGGAAACCCCCATACCTACCGGGCAAGAGGCGCCGTGACGCGGCAGGCGGATCACCCGGACGTCATGCGCGAAGTATTTACCGCCGAACTGCGCACCCAGCCCCAGCTCCTGTGCCGCTTGCAACAACTCCTGCTCCAGCGCCACATCGCGGAAGGCCTGGCCGTATTCGTTACCCTCGGTCGGCAACGCATCGTAGTATTTCGTCGAGGCCAGCTTGACCGTCTTCAGGGTCGACTCGGCAGAGGTCCCACCGATCACGAAGGCGACATGGTACGGCGGGCAAGCGGCCGTCCCCAAGGTACGCATCTTCTCGACTAAGAACGCCTTCAGTTTTTCCGGCGTCAACAGCGCCTTGGTTTCCTGATACAGATAGGTCTTGTTGGCCGAACCGCCGCCCTTGGCGACGCAGAGGAACTTATACTCTTCGCCGTCGGTCGCATACAGATCGATCTGCGCCGGCAGGTTGGTACCGGTGTTGACCTCATTGTACATATCCAGCGCGGCGTTCTGGGAGTAACGCAGGTTATCTTCGATATAGGTGTTATAGACCCCGCGTGACAACGCCTCGGCATCGCCGCCACCGGTCCACACCCGCTGCCCCTTCTTACCGACGATGATGGCGGTACCGGTATCCTGGCACGTCGGCAGCACACCCTTGGCGGCGATCTCCGAGTTACGCAGGAATTGCAGCGCGACATACTTGTCGTTCTCGCTCGCCTCGGGATCGTCCAGGATGGCGGCGACCTGACGCTGATGCGCCGGACGCAGCATGAAGGAGGCGTCGTGGAATGCCTGCTGTGCCAGCAGGGTCAGCGCCTGCGGCTCCACCTTCAACATCTCCTGACCTTCGAAGCTCACCACGGAGACATGCTCCTTGCTCAGCAGATAGTATTCGGTGTCATCGCCTTGCAGCGGAAACGGATCTTGGTAATGGAACGGTTTATTTGACATTTTGCTCTCACTTACACCATCAGCTTCAGTAAATTTTCGGACGGCCTGGTGCGCCTGCCTGTTAATTTAATTATCTTGATGTTAACACAGCATTTACAAATAACATTGTGCGATCGCGCTCAGTATGGATATGAAACCAGGCAACCTGAGACCAGAGTTAATCATCAGATAGTTTTATCCTGCCAAATAACCCAGGTGAAGTAACCGGATCGAAATCAAACTATTAGGGATTAATTGTCGTATGTTTGGTAAAAGCGGGGATAAATCACTTTGATTTAAAAAGGAAATGAACAAAATGGTGCAAATTCACTCGCACGTTACACACGGAGGGAGATCGCCGCGAGCAGAGAGCGGACGTAACCGCAGGATGGACAAGCGGAGGCGTATGAAAGAAGAGATATCGCGACCACACCGGGGATAAGGGCATGCCGCCCACAGGCCGTCAACGGCATAAGGCGAAATTCGGGGGAATTTTCCGCGCGAGGGGCGTGACGACCACGCCCCTATAGCGCATTATCCGATGACTCCGCTGCGAGGTTTATTTGCTGATATAGGGTGCGGAAATATCGACGTGACGACAGAAGTCAGAAAATAGCCGCTGATGCTCACATACCTTATCCGCGCTAAATAATACCGCGTAGACGAACAACCCCGCCGCCAGCGCGATGCTGGTGAGCAATACCCATCCTTTGATTTTCACTGTCCCGCTCCATCCTTAAGCCTACCGAGGCATCAGTGTATGCGCAGCAAGTTAAACTGGAGCTCTACGGCCATGAGAGCAGGGAAACGATGCGGCGAAATGCCCATAGATGAAACGTACCCGGCACAGAAAAGACACGCGCTACATGGAGGTGCCGAACACGTTTCTCTATTCACACTCCCTACCTCAAGCCTAGCCAGCCTCCGCGAAAGATGCAAGCCTCTCCCGGCACAAGCCGCTGTTAACTAAGGGATAGGCTAACTCGATCGGCACGCTATGTCGGGAGCTGGTACGGGGTGGTGCGGGGAGTCAGGGCGATATCGTGCCCCCTCGCAAAGCGCGGGGTGCACCGTTTTCACAGCGAGGATGAGCCCTAAATCTCAAACTCAGGCGTCATCACCTCGGCCAGATACTGGGCGAGAAACTGACGGGTACGCGGCTGCTGCGGGCGGTTGAACAGCTGTTCGGCCGGCCCCTGTTCGATAATGCGCCCACCATCCATAAAGATCACGCGCTGTGCGACGTCACGGGCGAAACGCATCTCGTGGGTGACGATCACCATGGTACGCCGCTCCTGCGCCAGGGAGCGCAAGGTGGCTAACACCTCCCCCACCAGCTCGGGATCCAACGCCGACGTCGGCTCATCGAACAGCAATACCTGTGGTTGCATGGCCAGCGCCCGTGCAATGGCCACCCGCTGCTGCTGCCCCCCAGAGAGGCGCTTCGGATAGGCGTGCGCCTTATCGGCTAACCCCACGCGCGCCAGCCACGCCAACCCTTGGCGTTCCGCCTCTTTCCGCGCGACGCCATTGACCACGCGAGGCCCCTCGCTGACATTCTCCAGCGCCGTAAGATGGGGAAACAGATTGAAGTTTTGAAAGACGAAGCCCACCTGCTGACGCAGGCGACGGATCTGCACCTTCTGCCGCGTCAACGGACGCGCGGCATCCACCTCGATGCCGGCGACGCGAATATGACCAGCATCGGGCGACTCTAACAGATTGATACTCCGGAGTAAGGTGCTCTTACCTGAGCCGCTGGGGCCGATGATGGCCACCACCTCGCCCGGTTGGATGCTCAGGTCGATACCGTGCAAGACGCGTTGATGATGATAAGACTTCACCAGTTGTGTCAGTTCGATGGCGCTCACGCTCTGTTCTCCTCATCGCGCCCTCTCTCGGCGCCTTCTGCGGCCACTGTAGCAAGCCATCACCGCATGAAAAGGAATAAAAAAGCATATGCTAATCGTTAACTGAAATAACTGCTCCGTTCGACCTCGTGCTGACTCTCCCGCCCGGCACAGAGGAACTGGCGGTACTTACGCAGCGCGATGCGATAGTTGTTCTGGCTACACGCCGGCAAACGCGCCAACCACTCCCATTCGGCGTTGGGATCATTGAGGGTCTGCGCCGAGAGCTCACGCAGCTCCGCCATCTCATCCAAACGGCGCAAACGCACCACATACTCCCGGATGCTGCTATGGCGCATGTCGGTCTGCTCACACAGATACTGTTTAAAGCCCATGATGTCGAAACGGCTGCCTTGGGCGTGACAATAGACATCGCTACAGAAGCGGCATAACACCAGCAGCGACTGTTGCAAGTCGGCCCAGTCATCGTCATCGATCAGCCGCTCCATTTGTGCCTGACGCGCGCGGTTTAGCAGGTGACCGCCCAACACCAACGAGATGCGATCTAATGCGCGTCCGCAATGGCCACAGTGGCTTTGGCTATGTTTAAAGTCTTTCAGATAACGGCTCAACGGCCGTGGTTTGCTGAGGGATGGAAAAGAGATGAATGGCATCGCAGCACTCCGCTATAGGCATAGAGACGGCTTAATGCTGAGAGAGGAGACGACTGCGCAAACGCTTAATCGCCTGGCTATGTAGCTGGCTCACCCGCGACTCACCCACCTCTAACACCGCGCCGATCTCCTTGAGGTTTAACTCTTCCTGGTAGTAGAGCGTCAAGACCAACTTTTCCCGCTCCGGCAAAGCCTCGATGGCGGCGATCACCCGACCGCGCAGATCGCTCTCCAGCAACTGGCGTAGTGGATTTGCGCTCTCCTCCTCGCCCCATACCGGCTCCGCATTGTCGCCATGCTCCTCACGCCACTCATCGTAGGAAAAGAGCTGGCTGCTATTGGTATCCAGCAGGATCTGCTGGTACTCCGCCAACGGAATCCCCATCTCTTGGGCGATCTCACCGTCGCTCGGCACCCGTCCCAGGCGCTGTTCGGCACGCTGCATCGCCGCCGAGACGCCTCGGGCATTGCGGCGCACGCTACGCGGCACCCAGTCTCGACTGCGTAATTCGTCCAACATCGCGCCACGAATACGCTGGATCGCGTAGGTGGTAAAGGCGGTACCCTGCATGGCGTCATAACGCTCCACCGCATGCAGTAGCCCGATGCCGCCCGCCTGCAGCAGGTCATCCAGCTCCACACTGGCCGGAAGACGAACCTGTAGGCGCAGTGCCTCATGACGTACCAGCGGCGCATAGCGCTGCCATAACGTATTTTTGTCAATCACGCCTTCAGCGGTATACAAATCAGTCACGTCGACAAAACTCGGGTTAATGAATGCTGAGCTATTATCCCGGATCTTAGCGGGAGCAATGGTGCAATTAGTCGGTAAAAAAGCCTCCTTTTAACCGCTTTGTTCTGCGTAACAGGGCGCGCTACGGTGCGCTAAGCATGAAAAAACCCCGCCGAGGCGGGGTTTGACAGAGACGGACTCGGCTGAGAATTAACGCAGCAGAGACAGGACGTTCTGGGTAGACTGGTTAGCCTGAGCCAGTACGGAGGTACCGGCCTGCTGCAGGATCTGCGCACGGCTCATGTTGGACACTTCGGTCGCGTAGTCGGCGTCCTGAATACGAGAACGGGAAGCGGACAGGTTGTTGACGGTGCTGTTCAGGTTGTTGATAACAGAATCGAAACGGTTCTGTACCGCACCCAGGCCGCTGCGCAGGTCATCAACCTGAGACAGGGCTTTATCCAGGGTTGCCAGCGGATCGGTGGTCTTGGCCGTGGTAGACAGGGCAGAGCCTTTGGTCACAGTGCCGTCTTCGGCGACGCTAGCCTTGAAGTATTTAGCGTCAGCGCCAGTACCTTCTTTGATAACGTAAGCAGAAGCGCCTTTCTCGGTACCGGTGTAAGCATGCAGATTAGCGGCATCAGCCCCTTTCGGAGCCACTTTAGAGGCAACCTGGCTAACAGCGTTAGTCGTACCTGACGGCGCAGCTGAAGTAGTGTCTACTGAGGTCAGTTTACCATCGTCACCGATAGTTGCCTTCGCATATTTATCCGCGCCAGTACCGCCTGATTTGTAAACAGCGTAAACGTCGCCTTTATCGTCTTTCACATAGCCAGTGATATCATCGGTACCCGCTTTCTTACTATTGGTATCGATGTTAACCATCGGGCCATCGACCTTGGTCGCAGCAGCAGCGGCAACCTTAGTCGGATCCACGCTATCAGCCACGTTAAACTTATCCAGGCCCAGGCTCTGTGCGTTGATATTTTTCAGATCGATATCGATGGTTTCACCGTCGTTGGCGCCCACCTGGATGGTCAGCTTCTGATCCTTGCTCAGCACCTTCACGCCGTTGAAGTCGGTCTGCTGGGAGATACGGTCGATCTCAGACAGACGCTGAGTGATTTCGTCCTGGATGGACTGCAGGTCGCTGGAGGAGTTGGAGCCGTTCTGCGCCTGTACGGTCAGACGACGGATGTTCTGCAGGTTGTCGTTGACTTCGTTCAACGCGCCTTCGGTGGTCTGCGCCAGGGAGATACCGTCGTTGGCGTTGCGGGATGCCTGGGTCAGGCCGTTGATGTTGGCGGTGAAGCGGTTAGAGATCGCCTGGCCGGCGGCGTCATCTTTAGCGCTGTTGATACGCAGGCCAGAGGACAAACGCTCGATGGCGGTACCCAGGGCAGACTGGGATTTATTCAGGTTATTCTGTGCCATCAGCGACAGGCTGTTGGTGTTGATTACTTGTGCCATAATAAATTTCCTTACTACATGATTGGTTATACAAATCTATTTATCGACCCCCTGTGGCAAAGCTTTAGTATCGTTTTCTCTTTTTTTGTTTAAATTCTCGGCAGTTAATCCTAATAGACGACGATATGACCGCCACGCTAAATCGTATCCCCGCCTCCGACCTGGAGAGTGATGTGCCAACTCTCGTGAAGGGAAACAAAAAAACCCGCCGATAGGCGGGTTTTGTTTTGGAACGCGCGGCAATGAGCGCCGCACACACTGCAATGCGCGATTAACGCAGCAGAGACAGGACGTTCTGGGTAGACTGGTTAGCCTGAGCCAGCACGGAGGTACCGGCCTGCTGCAGGATCTGCGCACGGCTCATGTTAGACACTTCGGTCGCGTAGTCGGCATCCTGAATACGTGAACGGGAGGCAGACAGGTTGTTGACGGTGCTGTTCAGGTTGTTGATAACAGAATCGAAACGGTTCTGTACCGCACCCAGACCGCTACGCAATTCATCTACCTGAGACAGGGCGTTATCTAGGGTCGCCAACGGATCGGCAGTCTTGGCAGTGGTAGACAGGGCAGAGCCTTTGGTTACCGTACCATCATCGGCGACGCTAGCCTTAAAGTATTTAGCGTCAGCGCCGGTACCTTCCTGAATAACATAGGCGGAGGCACCTTTCTCAGTACCGGTATAAGCGCGAACATTGGCAGCTTCCGGACCGGTTGGGGCCACTTCTTTCTTGATAGAGGTTACAGCTGTTGTACCGCCACCGGTATATTCAGTGGTATCAACAGCGGTAACTTTACCTGTTGTGCTATCGATAGTAGTTACTTTAAACAGCTTGCCATCAGTGTTTTTCGCATACAGGTCAGCACCCTTCTGCTCATAACCAGTAATGTCTTTAGAGTCAGCTTTTAATGTCGCCTCGTTATTGATAGCAACATCAACATTGGTCTTCACTTTAGCCGGAGCTGCACCGGCGACCTTAGTCGTATCCACGCTGTCAGCCACGTTAAACTTATCCAGGCCCAGGCTCTGTGCGTTGATGTTTTTCAGATCGATATCGATGGTTTCACCGTCGTTGGCACCAACCTGAATGGTCAGCTTCTGATCCTTGCTCAGTACCTTCACGCCGTTGAAATCGGTCTGCTGGGAGATACGGTCGATCTCGTTCAGACGCTGGGTGATTTCGTCCTGGATGGACTGCAGGTCGCTGGAGGAGTTGGAGCCGTTCTGCGCCTGTACGGTCAGACGGCGGATGTTCTGCAGGTTGTCGTTGACTTCGTTCAGCGCGCCTTCGGTGGTCTGCGCCAGGGAGATACCGTCGTTGGCGTTACGAGACGCCTGGGTCAGGCCGTTGATGTTAGCGGTGAAGCGGTTGGAGATCGCCTGGCCGGCAGCATCATCCTTGGCGCTGTTGATACGCAGGCCGGAAGAGAGACGCTCGATGGCGGTGCCCAGGGCAGACTGGGATTTATTCAGGTTGTTTTGCGCCATCAGCGACAGGCTGTTGGTATTAATGACTTGTGCCATAGTGTGCTTTCCTTGGAATGTTGCGCCATTGCGCATCACAGTTAATCGGTCGGGCCTGATTGCCCCACGGCGTCATCAGCCACCGTCCCCTCAGGTATCGGCCCTCCCCTGACAACCTTTAGCAAATTTTTTTATTTTTTTGTCACACCGCCAATCGGCGAAAAAGCCCCCATTTTTCTGCTTCTATTTCCCCCATCGTTTTTTACGATCTTTCTGTAAACTTTTCTTGGACAGAGCCGATAACGCGTATAGCGCACTAGTCATTCAGAAAGGAAATATTCATGGCAACCATTTCATCACTGGGGATCGGCTCTGGACTCGATCTCAACTCCCTGCTGACCAAGCTAACCGGGGTCGAGAAACAACGCTTGGTGCCTTATACCACCCAACAGAGCAGCTATAAGGCCAAGCTGACCGCCTATGGCACCCTGAAGGGGGCATTAGAAAAGTTCGATGATGTGAGCAAGGAGCTGGCGAAAAGTGATGCGTTCACCATCACCAAGGCCAGTAGCCACGACCAGTTTACCGTCACCACCAGCGCCAGCGCAGTGCCGGGCAACTACGCGATCAATGTGACCCAGTTGGCTCAGGCACAGAGCCTGACTGCACAGACTCATGCCACCAGCCAGACGGAGCAAATGGGCAGCGCCGGGGCCAGCGGCCGCGAGCTAACCATCACCGTCGGCGAGCCGCCGAAAGAGACCAAGATCGCCCTGAGCGACGAACAAACGTCCCTGACCGGGTTACGCGACGCCATCAATAAGTCTGGCGCCGGCGTCAGAGCCAGTGTGATCCAGATCTCCGATAAGGAGTACACCCTGTCCGTGACCGCCGCCGAGACCGGGGCGAAGAGTAATATCAAGCTCAATGTCAGCGGGGACAGTAAGTTAGGCGATATGCTTAACTACGATAGCAGCCACCCCGCGACCGGTACGACGAATATGGCCCAGACCGTTGAAGGTCGAGATGCCAAGATGACCCTGAACGGCATCGAAATCACTCGCAGCAGCAATAAGATTACCGATGCGCCCCAAGGCGTGACGCTGGAGCTAAAAGCCGTCACCAAAGACACGCAAAACCTGGTGATCAGCAACGACAGCGAAGGCGTGAGCAAGAAGATCCACGATTGGGTCGACGGCTATAACTCGCTGATCGATACCTTCGCCTCGCTGACCAAGTTTACCCCGGTCAAGAAAGGCCAGGCCGAAAACTTCACCAACGGCCCTCTGCTGGGCGACAACACGCTGCGCGCCATCCAGTCCGGCGTCAAAGGGGTGATGAGCTCGGCGCAAGACAACCCTAACATCAAGGGGCTGGGGAACCTGGGCATCAGTACCGATCCGCAGACCGGCAAACTGAGTATCGACGACAGCAAACTGAAGAAAGTCATCGACGAATACCCAGAACAATTGCAGCACTTCTTTGTCGGCGACGGCAAAGATAGCGGTATGGCTAACATGATCCACAAAGAGATCCAGAGCTATATCAAGAGCGATGGCGTCATCGACTCGACCACCAAGAGCATCAACAACAGCCTGCAGCACCTGAGCGATCGTATCGATAGCGTCAATCAGAGTATCGACGAGACCATCAACCGCTATAAGGCCCAGTTTGTCCAACTGGATAAGATGATGGCCAAACTGAACAGCACCAGTAGTTATCTCACCCAACAATTTAATGCTATGAGCAACAGTAAATAAGGGTAATCGTTACTATGTATAACGCAATGGGCAGCCAAGCCTATGCAAAAGTCGGACTGGAGAGCGGCGCGATGAGCGCCAGTCCACACCAACTGATCGTGATGCTGTTTGACGGGGCGCATAGCGCCCTGGTTCGCGCAGCGCTGCATATCGATGCTGGGCAAGTCGCACTAAAAGGGCAGGCGCTCAGCAAAGCCATCAACATCATCGATAACGGCCTCAAGGCTGGATTGGATCTGGAGAAGGGTGGCGAGTTGGCACAGAACCTGAGCGCGCTGTACGACTATATGGTGCAACGTCTACTGCAGGCTAACCTGCACAACGATGCCGACGCCGTTCGCCACGTGACAGAACTCCTCGACAACATTGCAGACGCCTGGCGCCAAATAGGCCCCCACTCTCCAACCACCCAGCAGGGGTAACACTATGTATGGACTACCGCCGCTACTCCAAGCCTACCATCAGGTTCTGGCCTTAAGCGAGCGCATGCGTGACTTAGCACAGCAAGACCAATGGGAGGCGCTGATCGCGCTGGAGGTGGACTACATTACGGCGGTATCGAACACGGCCCAACTGATGTCACAGTCTGAACCGACCCCGGCGCAGCAAAACCAACTGCGCCAGATAATACAGCAGATCCTAAGCAACGAGGCTGACGTGAAAAAACAGCTCCAGGCCAGGATGGACGAATTACGCCAGTTGATCGGCAACGGTAACCGTCAACAGGCCTTGAGCCATGCCTATGGTCAGTTCACCGGCGAGATCCTGCTGCCCGGCGAGCACCTATAATAACGCATCATCACATCGCCTCTCACCCTCTTTCCACCAGTCCGCTGGCGTCCCATACTGTCATAGCAGCCTCGATGACAAGATGCGGTGCGCCGGGCACTGGCCCCGTCTCCCCCTCTCCTTCACGCCCCCTGAAGCAAGAGATAAAAAGACCCCGCACCAAGGCACGGGGGAATGAAAGCAAAAAGTAGACTGTATCAAACAATGTGAGCGATAAGCCGTGAGCAATCGAGTTCAGCTATCGCTATATAACTAAATATATATCGAATGACGTGACATTGCTAGTGCACTGATCGATGTCGATGAATTTATCGCTTATCGCTGGTGACGGCGTGTACCGGTTGATAGACACACAGATACGCCGCGCGGGCCTGCCCGGTGGGGCTCGACTTCAGCCCGGGAATGGCATAGGCGCGATCGAAACCATTATGTCGGCAATAGGATAATGCATCGGCCTCCATGGCCGCCCGATCGACCTGGGCGGGATCGAAGCGATACACCAGGGAGTGTGAAACCGGATCCTCCTCGCTACGCACGAAGTGACCCGGAGCGCTGCTACAGGCGCTGAGTAAGACTAACGACGCCAACAGATAGAGCGAGCGCATGATGCTCTCCTTAACGAGGCAGGAACAAAGAGGCCCTATTGTATCGCCTCACCAGGGACAGTAAAGCACACGGCTAAACCTGCATGTTCATGATGTCCTGATAGGCGGCGACCAGACGGTTACGAACCTGGATCCCCATCTGTAGGGAGACGCTGGATTTCTGCAGATCGAGCATCACATCGTTAAGCGCCACGCCGGGCACGCCCATCTCGAACTGCTGTGCCTGGACGCGGGCATGGTTCTGATTGTCACTGATGCGATCGATGGCCGCCTTCAGCTCGGTGGAAAACGCGCCCGGTGCCACGCTCTCTTGTGGCGTGCGGTTACTGGCGGAAAGCGCGGTGGCCTGAAGTTGTTGTAAGACGTTCTCGATGCCGGTGACTGCCACGAAAGGCTCCTTAATGATTGAAACTGCCGATTGCATGACAACCTACCATAAGACGCCAAAGGCAAAGCGGGTAAATGACACCAAAAATGACCCTTTCTCCCGCCATCGTTTTGCCAGCACATGCCAATAATAAAGTGCCTGCTTTTGCAGGTATTCCGCGATTCGCATTGCCGCGTCAGGGAGTCTGATTTGTTACACATCCATTCATACCGGCCTCAGGTCCGGACGCAACTGAACAATAAGGTAAGCCCATGAACGCTTCAGCCACCGGTACCGCAGGCACCGCAGCAAAGAGCGCTGAAAATAGTATTAAAGCCATACTGGAGCGCGTACGGGCCAATCCCAAAATTCCCTTACTGTTGGCCAGCGCCGTCGCCATTGCCATTGTCGTCGTACTGGCGCTATGGGCGCGCGCGCCCGACTATCGGGTTCTGTACAGCAACATCAGCGATCGCGATGGCGGCGCCATTGTCACGCAACTCAGCCAGATGAACATCCCCTACCGTTTCGCCAACAATGGCACCACGCTGATGGTACCGGCGGACAAGGTGTATGACCTGCGCCTCAAGCTGGCCCAACAGGGGCTACCTAAAGGAGGCGCGGTTGGCTTCGAGCTGCTCGATCAAGAGAAATTCGGCATTAGCCAATTCAGCGAACAGGTCAACTACCAGCGCGCCTTAGAAGGGGAGCTGGCACGTACCATTGAGACGCTCGGCCCGGTGGTCAGCGCCCGCGTGCATTTGGCCCTGCCCAAGCCGTCGCTATTCGTACGCGAACAGAAACAGCCCTCCGCCTCGGTCACGCTGACGCTGGAACCGGGACGCGCCTTAGATGATGGCCAGATCAATGCCATCGTCTATATGGTCTCCAGCAGCGTCGCCGGCCTGCCGCCGGGTAACGTCACCGTCGTCGATCAGTTCGGTCATCTGCTGACCCAGCCCGACGGCACCGGGCGCGATCTGAATGCCGCCCAACTGAAGTTTACCTCCGAGGTGGAAGGCCGCCTGCAACGCCGTATTGAGACCATCCTGCAGCCGATGCTCGGCAGCGGTAACGTCCATGCCCAGGTCACCGCCCAACTCGACTTCGCCAACCGTGAGCAGACCGATGAGGAGTACAAGCCGAATCAGTTGCCAAACCAGGCGGCGATCCGCAGCCAGCAGATCAGCCAGAGCGATCAGTCCGGTGGCCAGCTAAACGGTGGTGTCCCGGGTGCGCTGTCGAACGAACCGGCGCCACCGGCGACCGGCAACATCGATAAGCCGCGCAATAGCACTGGAACCAACGGGCGGAATCGCAACGAGTCGACACCAAGCCGTAGCAGCACCCTTAGCAATAATGGTCGACTGGCGAGCCGTAACGAGAATATACGACGCGACGAGACCACGAACTATGAGGTCGATCGGACCATTCGTCATACTCAAGAGCGTGCTGGCGGCATCGAACGCCTGTCCGTCGCCGTGGTGGTCAACTACGCCACCACCCCGCAAGGGAAAGAGGTCGCGCTCTCACAAGAGAAGATGGATCAGATCAATAACCTGGTTCGTGAGGCGATGGGCTTCTCCCAGAATCGTGGGGATACGCTGAGCGTCGTCAACACACCGTTCAACAGCGTAGCCGATAACGGCGGCGAACTGCCCTTCTGGCAGAAACAGGCCTTTATCGATCTGCTGAGCACGTTGGGCCGTTACCTGTTAGTCGCCCTGGTCGCCTGGCTGCTGTGGCGCAAGCTGGTGAAACCGATGCTGACCAAACAGCAGCAAGCCGCCGCCCTGCGCCAGCAAGTCAATACCTCACCGGTATCCGCGCAGCCGGTCAAGCAACCGAGCAACGAAGAGCTACAACAGCGTCGTAAGCTACAACAGCGTACGACCGCCGAAGCGCAAACCGAACGCGTACGTGAAATGGCAGAGCAGGATCCGCGCGTTGTCGCGCTGGTGATCCGCCAATGGATGAGCACAGAACCACAATGAGCCTGACTGCGACCGAAAAAAGCGCGGTATTATTGATGACCATCGGCGAAGACCGCGCCGCCGAAGTGTTTAAACACCTCTCGACCCGAGAGGTACAACAACTCAGTAGTACCATGGCCGGGATGCGCCAGGTCTCGCATCAGCAACTGAGTGAGGTGTTGAATGAGTTTCAGGATGAGGCCGAGCAGTTCGCCGCCCTGAGCGTCAATGCTGGCGACTACCTGCGTTCGGTGCTGGTCAAGGCACTGGGCGAAGAGCGCGCCGCCAGCTTGCTGGAAGACATCCTGGAGTCACGCGATACCGCCAACGGCATCGAAACCCTCAACTTTATGGAGCCGCAGGCGGCCGCCGATATCATCCGCGAGGAACACCCGCAGATTATCGCCACCATCCTGGTGCACCTGAAGCGCGCCCAGGCGGCGGATATCCTGGCGCACTTCGACGAGCGCCAGCGTAACGACGTCATGCTGCGTATCGCCACCTTCGGCGGGGTGCAGCCGACGGCGCTCCAGGAGCTGACCGACGTGCTGAATAACCTGCTCGACGGCCAGAATCTCAAGCGCAGCAAGCTGGGGGGCGTACGTACCGCCGCCGAGATCATCAACCTGATGAAGAGTCAGCAGGAAGAGTCGGTCATCGACGCCATGCGCAGCCACGACGGCGAACTGGCGCAGAAGATCATCGACGAGATGTTCCTGTTCGAGAATCTGGTGGATGTCGACGACCGCAGCATCCAACGTATCCTGCAGGAAGTGGAGAACGAGTCGCTACTGATCGCCTTGAAGGGGGCGGACGAGGCCTTGCGCGAGAAGTTTATGCGCAACATGTCTCAGCGTGCCGCCGATATCCTGCGCGACGATCTGGCCACCCGTGGCCCGGTACGCCTGTCGCTGGTCGAGGCCGAGCAGAAGTCCATCCTGCTGATCGTCCGCCGTCTGGCGGAGAGCGGCGAGATCGTCATCGGCGGTGGCGAGGATACCTATGTCTAACTCTCCCTTTCGTAAGCAGGTCCTCGCCAAAGACAGCCCGGAGGCTCGCGATCCGCGTTGGCAACGCTGGGAGATGCGCGACTTCGCTGCGCCGCGTCGTCCGTTACGCGCCCGTAACGAAGCCAATGCGGCCGAGGATACCAACGCCGCCGCCCAGGCGCAGGCCGCCGCAACCCAGGCTGAGCTGGAGCGTCTGCGCCACGACGCCCAACAGCAGGGGTTACAGATCGGCCTGCAACAAGGCGAGAAACAGGGCTACGACGCCGGTTTTCAGCAGGGACTGGCCGAGGGACGCACCCAGGGCATGCAGCAGGCGCTGGCCGAGCAGCAACCGCTGCTGGACAGCTGGCGCACACTCTCCGGCGAGTTTCAACGCTCCCTTAACTCCTTGGATGGCGTCATCGCCGCGCGCCTGATGCAGCTGGCGTTGACCGCCGCCAAGCAGATCATCGGCCAGACACCGCTGTGCGATGCCAGCGGTGTCCTGCAACAGATCCAGCAGTTGATCCAGCAGGAGCCGCTGTTCAGCGGTAACCTCCAGCTGCGCGTCAACCCCCAGGATCTGCCGCTGGTGCAGCAGCATCTCGGGGTGCAGTTGGAGCAACAGGGCTGGAAGCTGCTGGCCGATACCCAATTGCATCGCGGCGGCTGCAAGATCAGTGCCGAGGGCGGCGAGCTGGACGCCAGCATCGCCACCCGCTGGCAGGAGCTGTGTAAGCTGGCCGCGCCGGAGCTGCCGCTATGAGTAGCCGGCTCGACACCTGGCTCGGCGCCTTGGCGACCCTCGAGCGCCGCATCCCTACCCTACCGGAGGCGCGACGCTACGGTAAGTTGACCCGCGCCACCGGCCTGGTGCTGGAGGCGACCGGACTCCAGTTGCCGATCGGCGCCACCTGCCGCGTCGAACGCCACGACGGTCAGCAAATCATCGATGTCGAGGCTGAGGTCGTCGGCTTTAATGGTCGCCAACTGTTTCTGATGCCGCTGGAAGAGGTCGACGGCATCGTTCCCGGCGCTCGCGTCTGGGCCCCCGCCGCCGCCCTGCACAGCGGCAAGCAGTTACCCCTCGGCCCGGCCTTGCTCGGGCGGGTACTCGACGGCAGCGCGCGTCCCTTGGATGGATTACCGCCGCCCGACGAGAGCGACCATGGCGGGCTCAGCAGCCAGCCCTTCAACCCGTTACAACGCACACCCATCACCCAGGTCTTGGACGTCGGCGTGCGAGCGATCAACGCCCTGCTGACGGTAGGGCGTGGCCAGCGTATGGGGTTATTCGCCGGCTCCGGGGTCGGTAAGAGTGTGCTGCTGGGCATGATGGCACGCTACACCCAGGCCGACGTGATCGTGGTCGGCTTGATCGGCGAACGTGGTCGAGAGGTGAAAGACTTCATCGAAAATATCCTCGGTGAAGAGGGACGTAAACGCTCGGTGGTGATTGCCGCCCCGGCGGATGTCTCGCCGTTACTGCGCATGCAAGGTGCCGCCTACGCCACGCGTATCGCCGAAGACTTCCGCGATCGCGGCCAGCATGTCCTGCTGATCATGGACTCCCTGACCCGCTACGCCATGGCACAACGCGAGATCGCCCTGGCGATCGGCGAACCGCCGGCGACCAAGGGTTACCCGCCCTCGGTCTTCGCCAAACTGCCCGCCCTGGTCGAGCGTGCCGGTAACGGTATCAGCGGTGGCGGCTCGATCACCGCCTTCTATACCGTACTGACCGAGGGGGACGACCAACAAGATCCCATCGCCGACTCGGCGCGCGCCATCCTCGATGGTCATGTGGTGCTATCGCGCCGCCTGGCCGAGGCGGGTCACTACCCAGCCATCGACATTGAGGCCTCGATCAGCCGCGCCATGACCTCGCTGATCGATGAGGCGCACTACGCCCGGGTTCGTCGCTTCAAGCAGCTACTCTCCAGTTATCAGCGCAACCGGGATCTGATCAGCGTCGGCGCCTATGCGCGCGGGAGCGATCCCCTACTGGATCAGGCCATCGCGCTCTATCCGCAGCTCGAGGCTTTCCTGCAACAGGGCATTTTTGAACGCAGCGACTACGCACAAGCCTGTAACGCGCTACAGGCACTGTTTACTGAGTGATAGCCGCATCCAGGCCGGAGGTTGAGATGTCATCAGCATTAAATACCCTGCGCGAACTGGCGCAACAGGATGTCGATCAGGCGACTCGCGCCCTGGGCCATGCCCGTCAGGCATGCCAGCAGGCTCAGCAACAACTGGAGATGTTGCTGAACTACCAGGATGAGTACCGCCAGCGTCTGAATCGCGGGATGAGCGGCGGTATCGCGGCGGCCAGTTGGTATAACTACCAGCAGTTTATCCTGACGCTGGAGCAGGCCATCGAGCAGCATCGCGGTCAACTGGCCCAATGCCGCACCCGCCTGGAGAGCGCGACACATAGCTGGCAACAGAAACACCAGCGTCTCAACGCCTTCAGCACCTTGCACGAACGCGCCGAGGCGCAGCGCCAGAGCATACTGAACAAACAAGATCAAAAACGGATGGATGAGTACGCTCAGCGTGCCAGCCTGAGGAGAGAAAAATCATGACAACGCCCGTGGCCATCACGCTTACCTCGCTCGGCGCCCAGTCGGATAGCCCGACGGCGACGACGCCAGCCGTCGATGGCTCCCCGTTTGCCGATATCCTGGCGCTGCTCAGCCAACCGGGAGATAAGCAGGCGCTACTCCAAAACCTGCAAGCCTCGCTCGACGGCGACGCCAAAGGCCCCCAATCGGCCTTGCTCGGCCGCCTCTCACAGTTAGATGCACAGCAGCGTCAGACGCTGCTTGAACAGTTGCGTACCGCGACGCCGGACGGTGTCACCCCCTTGCCCGATACCCCCCTTGCCCTGCTGCAGACGCCACCCATGGCGACGGACACCCCTCGCTCTCCCGACGTGGACCAGGCCGGTGCACAGCAAGCCATCGCCGCCTTGCTAGCCATGCTGCCGGCGCGCGCTGACGCACCGCGCCCGTTAACGGCAGAGGCGGGCGTGAGCCAACATGATGATCTGGCGCGTCTGCTCACCCCCCGCCAAGGAGCGCATGATGCCTCGCTGAGTCATCTGCTGGAGACGGCGCGCGGCGATGAACATAGCGCGGTACGCGCGAGCGACTTCACCCCGCTGCTGCAAGCCAAGACCTCCCCCACGACGCCGGGGATCAATAGCGTCGACACCGGCAGCACCCTGATCAGCCTGGATGCCCCGAACCGCCGCGCGCTGAGCCATGAGGGGCAGACGCCCACTAGCGCGCAGGCCATCACGCCGACGGCGCTACACCACAGCGTGAACATGACACCGGCCACGCCGTCGGTGAATGCCGCGCCGCTGGCCTCACCCGCCACCGCCAGCGCCCCCCTGCTCAGTGCGCCATTGGGGAGCAATGAGTGGCAACAGGCGCTCGGCCAACAGGTGTTGATGTTTACCCGCAACGGGCAACATCAAGCCGAACTGCGCCTACACCCGCAGGATCTCGGCGCGATACAGATCAGTCTGCGTCTGGACGATAATCAGGCTCAGTTGCACATGGCCGCCGCCCATAGCCAAGTCCGAGCCGCCTTGGAGGCGGCCCTGCCTCACCTGCGCACCGCGCTGGCGGAAAGCGGCATCCAACTGGGGCAGAGCAGCATCGGTGGCGAGGCGCAATCCCAATGGAACGGCGGCCAACAGCAGCGCCAAGAGTCGGCGTCCGGTGCCGTCTTCAGCCTGGCCGACAACGCGGCCCCGGCCCCGTTGGATCCGGCGGCGCCCACCGTCGTACGCCGCCATCTGGGTGCCGTCGACATCAGCGTGTAGCGCAACGCGGCCGCGCTAACGGGGCAATCGCTCGATTAGCCCCGTTTTTTCACGTTATTCCTGCCATTGTTCCGACGACGCGGCAGGGATAATAGCGTTAGCGAATTTCCACGCGCCTTGCGCACACAGCTACAGGAATCATCCCCCTTATGTCTGATATGTCACTCCCTAACCGCTCCGGAAAACGGCGCAAATGGGTATTGATCCTGTTGGTGATCTTGGCCGCGCTGGCCGCCGGCGGCGGCTACTTCGGCTGGCACTATTATCAACAAAGCCAATCACACGTTGCCAAACAGGCACCCGCACCGCTTCCCGTCTTCATGGCATTGGATCCGTTTACGGTTAATCTGTTGGGCAATGACGATGATAGCGATCGCGTCCTGTACGTCGGCATCACCTTGCGTCTGCCGAACGAGCTGACGCGCAAGCGTCTAAACGACTACCTGCCCGAAGTTCGCAGCCGTTTACTACTGCTGCTCTCACGCCAACAGGCCTCCGCATTGGCGACCGAGCAGGGCAAGAAGGCATTGATGGACGAGATTAAAGCCACCCTGCGCGCGCCAGTCATCAACGGCCAAGCCGGCCAAGTGGTCAATGATGTCATGTTCACAGCGTTCATCCTGCGGTAACCCTTATGTCCGATAGCATTCTGTCTCAAGCCGAAATAGACGCGCTGCTCAATGGCGACAGCGATGCCGCGCCCAGCGAGCAGCATGCGTCCCTAGAACATCGCGATGGCGAGGTTCGCCCCTATGATCCCACCACGCAACGCCGCGTGGTGCGCGAACGCCTACAGGCGTTAGAGATCGTTAACGAGCGTTTCGCCCGTCAATTCCGTATGGGGCTGTTTAACCTGCTACGGCGCAGCCCCGACATCACCGTCGGTGCGGTACGCATCCAGCCCTATCATGAGTTTGCCCGCAACCTGCCGGTACCGACCAACCTCAACCTGGTCCACCTGAAGCCGCTACGCGGCACGGCATTGATGGTCTTCGAACCCAGCCTGGTCTTTATGGCGGTGGATAACCTGTTCGGTGGCGATGGCCGTTTCCCGACCAAGGTGGATGGGCGTGAATTTACCCATACCGAACAACGGGTGATCCAGCGCATGCTACGCCTGGCTCTCGATGCCTATCGTGATGCCTGGGGGGCCATCTTCAAGCTGGAGGTCGAATACGTCCGTTCGGAGATCCAGGTGAAGTTTACCAATATCACCACCTCGCCTAACGATATCGTCGTCACCACGCCCTTTACCGTGGAAGTCGGCGCGCTAAGCGGGGAGTTCAACATCTGCATTCCCTTCTCGATGATCGAACCGTTGCGCGAACTGCTGGTCAACCCCCCGCTGGAGAACTCCAAGCAGGAGGATCAGCACTGGCGCGATACGCTCAGCAAGCAGGTGCAGCATTCCGAACTGGAGCTGGTCGCTAACTTTGTCGATATTCCGCTACGTCTCTCCGACGTACTCAAGTTACAGGTTGGCGACGTGCTACCCATCGATCGGCCGGATCGACTGATCGCCAATGTCGACGGTGTACCGGTGTTAACCTGCCAATATGGCTGCTACCACGGCCAATACGCACTACGCGTAGAAAAAATGATTAATCCTATTTTAGATGTGACTTCGCGAGGAAATTCCGATGAGTGACGCCAACAAGCCGTCAGCTGACGCTCAGGATGACGCCGCCGACCTGTGGGCGGAAGCTATGGGAGAACAACAGGCCGCCAGTCAACACAGCGGTGATATCTTCCAGAATCTGGAAGAGGGGGCAACCCTGGGGAGCAGTGCCGGCCAAGATATCGATCTGATCCTCGACATCCCGGTAAAACTGACCGTGGAGCTGGGTCGTACCAAGATGACCATCAAGGAGCTGCTGCGCCTGTCGCAGGGCTCTGTCGTGTCGCTGGACGGGCTGGCGGGCGAACCGCTGGATGTGCTGATCAACGGCTATCTGATCGCCCAAGGGGAAGTGGTGGTCGTCAACGACAAGTTCGGTGTACGTATTACCGACATTATCACCCCCTCCGAGCGCATGCGCCGTCTGAGTCGCTGAGATGTCAACCGCCATCGCCGCGCTACCCAGCGCCCCCGCCTTACCGACGGAGAGCGTACTGACCCAAGTGGGCGGTACGCTGGGCGGTATTCTGCTGCTGATCCTGGTACTGGCTTGGCTGGCGAAACGCCTCGGCTTCGTCGCCCGCCCGCGTGGCGAGCGGCTGCTCAACGTGCGCGCCAGTTGTAACCTCGGCCAGCGCGAACGGCTGGTCGTCGTCGAAGTCGACAACCAATGTCTGCTGCTGGGCGTCACCGCCCACACCATTACTCCTCTGCATACCTTCGAGGCACCGCCGACGCCAACCTCGCCTCGCGCAGGCAAGCAGGCGCAGGCCGCCTCGTTCCAGCAGTTATTGCGCCAGGCCGCTCGCCAGCGATTTGGCCGAAACAAAGAGAACTCCTGATGCGGCGTATCCTGCGTTATACCCTGCTGCCGGGGCTACTACTCTGTGCGCCGGCGGCGCTGGCCCAGTTGCCCGGCATCATCAGTCAACCGCTTGCCCACGGTGGGCAAAGCTGGTCACTGCCGGTGCAGACGCTGGTCTTCCTGACCTCGCTCAGCTTCCTGCCCGCCGTGTTGCTGTTGATGACCAGCTTCACACGGATCATCATCGTCCTCGGTCTGCTCCGCAACGCGTTGGGTACCCCCTCCGCGCCGCCAAACCAGGTATTGCTGGGGCTGGCACTGTTCCTGACCTTCTTCATCATGTCGCCGGTACTCGACAAGATCTATCAGGATGCCTATCAGCCCTTCAGTGAACAGAAGATCAGCATGGAGACAGCCCTGGAGCGTGGCGCTAAGCCCCTGCGCGCCTTCATGCTGCGCCAGACGCGAGAGACCGATCTAGCCCTGTTTGCTCGCCTGGCAAAACAGCCGCAGATGCAGGGGCCGGAAGATGTCCCGCTGCGCATCCTGCTGCCGGCCTATGTCACCAGCGAGTTGAAGACGGCGTTCCAGATCGGCTTTACCGTCTTCATTCCGTTCCTGATCATCGACCTGGTGGTCGCCAGCGTATTGATGGCGCTGGGGATGATGATGGTCCCGCCAGCCACCATCTCGCTGCCCTTTAAACTGATGCTATTCGTCCTGGTGGATGGCTGGCAACTGCTACTCGGCTCCCTGGCGCAGAGCTTCTACACCTAACCGGAGAATGCCATGACACCCGAATCGGTAATGGCCCTGGGCTATCAGGCGATGAAAGTGGGGCTGGCGCTGGCCACCCCGTTGCTATTGGCGGCGTTGATCAGTGGCCTGCTGATCAGCCTGTTGCAGGCGGCGACGCAGATCAACGAGATGACGCTATCGTTTATCCCCAAGATCCTCGCCGTCTTCGCCACCCTGGTGGTGGCGGGTCCCTGGATGCTAAGCCTGCTGCTAGACTATATGCGCACCCTCTTCAGCAGCCTGCCGAATCTGATCGGCTAGCCATGATCACCTTCGATCCCGCCCAGCTCACGCTGTTACTCGGGCAGTTTTTCTGGCCCTTCGTGCGTCTACTGGCGCTATACAGCACCGCACCGCTGCTGGGCGAGAAAGCGATCCCGCGTAAGGTCCGCATCGCCCTGGCGGCGCTGACCGCCTTTCTGATCGCCCCCCAGTTACCGCCGACCACCATCACCCTGGCCAGTGGCGGCGCCCTGTGGCTGGCGATCCAGCAGATCCTCATCGGCTGTGCCATCGGCCTGACCATGCAGCTGGCCTTCGCCGCGGTGCGCCTGGCTGGCGAGGTGATCGGCATGCAAATGGGGCTATCGTTCGCCACCTTCTTCGACCCCTCCGGCGGCCCCAACATGCCGGTGCTGGCGCGACTGCTCAATCTGCTGATGCTGCTACTGTTCTTGTGCTTCAACGGCCATCTGTGGATCATCTCGCTGCTGTCCGACAGCTTCCATACCCTGCCGCTCTCCACGGCACCGCTGGCGGGGAATGGCTTTCTCGCCTTGGCGCAGAGCGGTCACCTGATCTTCCTCAACGGCATGATGTTGGCCTTGCCGCTCATCACCCTGCTGTTAACGCTGAACATGGCGCTGGGGTTGCTCAACCGCATGACGCCTCAGCTCTCCATCTTCGTGGTCGGTTTTCCCCTGACCCTGACCATCGGCATGCTGACCCTCGGGATGTTGATCCCGATGCTGGCCCCCTTTACCGAGCACATGCTGCAAACGCTCTTCGACCGCCTGGCGGTGATCCTCAGCGAGATGCACGCCCCCTAACCTCTCGGCCAAAAAAAAGACGCTGACGCGTCTTTTCTCTCGGTAATCGTCGCTGACGGCCTACCAGTTTTCTGGCTCGTCACGCACATAGGGATTGCTACGCCGCTCCTCGCCGATGGTCGACATCGGACCATGACCCGGGATAAACGCCACATCGTCGCCCAGGGTGAACAACCGGGTCCAGATGCTATTGATCAGATCTTGATGGTTACCGCCAGCAAAGTCGCTACGCCCGATGCTGCCACGAAATAGCACATCCCCCACCTGCGCCAGGCGTGCCTGCTCGCAGAAATAGACCACATGGCCCGGCGTATGGCCCGGACAATGCAAGACCGCCAAACGCTCCTTGCCTACCGTCAGCTCATCGCCCTGTTGCAGCCAGCGGGTCGGCATAAACGGCTGACAGTCGGTAAAGCCAAACATATCGGCCTGCTGCGACAGCTGCTCCAGCCAATATTGATCTTCCTGCTGCGGACCGTAGATCGGCACCGATAGGGTCTGCGCCAGACGCGCCGCCGCGCCAACATGATCGATATGGCCATGGGTCAACAGGATCTGAGTCACCGTCAAGTCACGTGCGGCGATTTCCCGCAAGATTTTGGCGCTCTCCCCGCCGGGATCGACGACCGCCGCCTCTCGTGTCTGCTCGCACCACAGCAGGGTGCAGTTTTGCTGGAAGGCCGTAACCGGAATGATGTGATATTTCATCTTAATTCTCCGCGCATAAAAACGCCGGCTTATAGCCGGCATCGCCGTTATCTGACCCCATCATACGCATCCTCGCGTCGATCACCAACTCCTGACCGGCCCGGTATCGATATGGACAAAGTTACTGCGCGGATAATACCCCACACCGCCGGCTCGCATCTTCAGCGCCGCCTTGCGGATGTTGGCCAACGCGACTCCCTCGATATGGAAGTCCATCGCCTGCCCCTTGGTATGGTAGCTCTGCTTAGCCACCCCACGGCTACGCGCGCGCAGCTCGCGGTTGGTAAGCGGTGAGCGATAGCCGGAGACCAACTGGATCGGCTTCTGATTGCCCAACAACAGTTGCAGGCGAAAGATCTGATCGAACAGGCGCGGATCGATGCGCTTTACCTGATTGGCGCGGTAATCGCGGAAGAAATGGTTGAGACGTGCCAGCTCTTCCGGAATATAGGCTTGGCCATCGAAGAACTCGGCGCGCAACCGCTCACCCGTATTGAGATTATTGAGCACCAGCACACGCGGGCGCGGCGTCGAAAGGGTCGCCTGGGCTACCCCCGGCAGCAGGGCAAATCCTATTGCCGCACCACCGAGCGCCAACCATTTACGGCGTTGAAAGTCTATCGGTTCCATGAGCAAATATTGACCTGGCAAAAAATCGCTGAACGTCACGCCTAATGCGCACAAAGTGGGGCCTGTCCGGCCCCTATCGTTTAATGCCTTGCGCCACGCGCCCCCCTGATGATGCGGGAGGTGAAAGCGTTTGCGCGGCATCCTATTTGCGCACCTTAACTGCCCCTTCCGACGGCGTCAACCAGCCAGATGGCCGCCGCCGCCGGCCATCACAAAATTTTTGCCCGTTCCACCGCCGTGACTAAGTGCAAAGCGGCAGGATAACCACCTGCTACAGATGGAAAAGCTGACGTGCCTGCGCGGCGCTGCGGCTCCCTTCACGCGCCAGCTGATCATAATTGTAAATATCTGTGCGGAACTGCGGCGCCCCATCGCCATCCACCCACGCGGTCTGATAATAGAGACGCACCGGAATGCGCTGGCGGATCGGAACATATTGGGTATTCCCCGCCTGCAACGCCGCCGCGACGCGCTGATCGCTCCAACCGGCATCAGCCAACAACATATCCGCCAGCGTCGAGGCCTTATTCACCCGGACACAGCCGGAACTGAGGGCGCGGATGTCCTGATTAAACAGCGCATGATTCGGCGTATCGTGCAGATAGATGGCATCCTGGCTCGGCATATTGAACTTGAAGCGTCCCAGCGAATTGCTCGCCCCCGGCGCCTGACGCACCCGGTAGGGGAAGTTGCGCGCCGAGACACTGTTCCAGTCGATCATATAGGGGTTGATCACCTGCGCGTCGCTGCTCCAACCGGAGAGCAACGTATAACCGTGGCGATCGAAGTAACCGGGATCGCGCATCGCCTTGGGCACGATGTCCTCGCGCACCAGCTTGGTCGGTACATTCCACGGCGGATTGACCACCACGTTATTCAGCTCGCTGTTCATCAGTGGTGTCTTACGGCTCGGCCGCCCCACGATCACCCGCGAGGCCAACACATCCTTACCATCACGGTAGTAGATCAGCGAGTAGTTGGGAATATTGACCATAATGCCGGTCTGCATCGCCGCCGGTAGGATACGCAGGCGCTGGATATTCAGTGCCAGCAGTGCGGCGCGGAGTTGCGGAGTGACATTGAGCCAGGCATAGGTACGCGGGCCGATGACGCCATCCGGCGTTAATCCCTGATCCCGCTGGAAGCGCTTCACCGCCGCCACCAACGCCGGCGTGTAAACCTCCCCCTCGTCCGCCTGATTCGCCGACAACACGCCACTCCGCCGTAAGATCTCACGCAGGATCGGTAACGCGGGGCTACTGTCGCCCGGGCGGATCGTCGGCCCGCTGGGCAGCTTCGGCCAGGGTTGGCTCTCGCCCAGCAAGGTCGCTAAGGCGGCGCGCATCGCCGGGTATTGTGGACTGGAGGGCGCCAACGAACGGATGAACACCGTCAGGGTTCCCTGATGCAAGGCTCGTTGCCAATTGTCGACTAAACCGGTCGGCGGGGTCGCGAGCGTGTAGCGCTTGCCGCCATACAGCCAACTCTCGCCATTGGCCCCCACCCCGGCGACATACTGCAGGTAGCCCAGCAACGCATCGGATAGCAACACGTCGCGCGCCATGCCCTGGATGCGCTCATCCGTCAGCTCATCGGCCCAACGCGCAAACTGGGGTTGCACGCCAGCCAGCGCCAGCTCCGCCAACTGCTGTTGAAAGTCACGCCGCGCCTCGTTATCTCGCCACATCGGCTGCATCTGATTGGCGGCATACAGTTGTGCCAACAGCGAGCCATAATGTAGCGTGATCCCGGCGGGCAGCCATGACTGTAGTTCGGCGGCAGGCGTCGACGGGGATAGTGCCTGGGGCGCCTCTCGGGATGCTCCCCCTTCCTCGGCTAATGCACTCCCCCCCCACGGCAACAGCGTCACCGCTAACAACGTTCCGGCCAGACGCCGGTGAAAAGCGAATCTCGCGCTCAGCATGACTTCCTTGCTCCCATCTTGCCAACAGCAATACTGTCAGGCACATACAACCAATTATACAGGATAAACCGCCATTGGGCTGCCCGGCAGGCGTAATACCGCCATCGGCCAAGTCTTGCGGAGTGCAGAGTCGTGCCCCGTAGAGTGTCCAGGCGCGACCCGATAAAACTACCGGTTATTTTGCCAAAAAAATGTGCCGGGCAAAAAGTCTAGCCACGACAGATTGATTGCAATGTATTTCACTACATTAGTAAAAGATAGTGTGAATTAAAGGGCTACGGCATTTTTCGGAGCGCGGCACGCGCGTGCCGGGCGGAGACAAGCGAGTCAGCGGCATTAGGGGGAAGGCGGCATATCATCAATCAGCCAGCGGGGCAGAAAGCTGACGGCCCGCAACCAGCGGGCCGTCATGGGCGCCACTCACACCCGCTTTACACCATATGCGCCCGTCAGGCCGACGCCTCCTGGTGTAGTGTCTCCGCTACCTCGCCGGTGCGCTCGCTCGCGAAGCCGCGCAACCCGACCACGTGGACATGCTCGGTGTGATTAAACACCTTACGCACCAGCTTATAGGTGGTGCCCTTCTCCGGGCTGATGTTTTCCGGCGCGGCGATAATCAACTGCATCTCCAGACGCTCACACAGCTCGAACAGGGTCGCGATCGACTTGGCATCCAGACGCGCCGCCTCGTCGAGGAACAGCAGGCGGCAGGGGGAAATGTCCTTACCGCGCAGACGACGCGACTCCTCTTCCCAACTCTGCACCACCATCACCAGGATCGACATCCCGGTACCGATGGCCTCCCCGGTCGACAATGCCCCGCTCTCGGCGCGCAGCCAACCATCGGAGCCGCGATTGACCTCCACCTCCATCTCCAGATAGTTGCGGTAGTCGAGCAGCTCCTCACCGATGGTCTGCGGCGTGCGCTGCCCCATGTCGATCTGCGGGTTCAGGCGCTGATACAGCTTGGCCAACGCCTCGGAGAAGGTCAGACGCTGGCTATTGAACAGATCCTGATGCTGCTCCTGCTGCTCGGAGAGCACATTCAACAGCATGGCGTGGGTCTCACGCACATTGACGTTGAGGCGCACGCTGTTCACCTGACCAAACGCCACCGACTGCAATCCCTGGTTCAGCATACGGATGCGGTTCTGCTCGCGCTGGATGGTCTTGCGGATGATGTTCGCCACGCTGCGCGCGCTGATAGCCAACTTCTGTTCGCGCGCCGTCAACTCCTCCGTCAGCCGCGCCAGCTCGATCTCCATCTGCTCGATGGCATCGATCGGGTCGTCGCTGCGGATAATATCCTGGCGAATACGTTCGCGCAGATGTTGATAGACCGCGACATAGAACTGCACCTTACGCTCGGGCCGCTTCGGATCTTCCGACAGGCGCAGCACGTCGCGCAGGTGTTCATTATCGGCCACCGCCAGACGCAGGGCGCCCAACGCCTTATCCGACATGGAGCGCAGCTCCTCGGCGTCCATATAGGCCAGCTCACGCCGATGTAGCCGGCGCTCGACACCGTTATCCTTCACCAGACGCATCACCGCGCACCAGCCCGCCTTGGCCTGGGTCACCTGGGCGCGCAGCAGATGGTAGTCGCGCTCCACCTTACGCAGCCGCTTGATTAGCGCCTCCATCTCCGCCTCACAGATGGTGATCTGCTTCTCCAACTGATTACGGCGACTCCGGTTCTCGTTCAGGGCGGCATGCAACTCGTCACGACGCGCGCGGGCGCGCGCCTCGGCATTCGCATCCGCCGCCACCCCGATCGCCTGCATCTCCTGCTGCAGCTCTTGCAACATGTCACGCTTCGCATCGAAGGCGCTCTTCAACGAGGCCAACACCTGATTGTACTGGGCCAGCTGAGCCTGATGGTGACGCAACTGTTCGCGACTGCGGCTACGATCGGCCTCGGCGTGTTCCAGACGCTGACGCAGACGCTCGTTGAGGTCGGCATTCTCGCTCAACATGCCCACCGCATCGCTGTAACTGAAGTGCGCGCGCCGTTGGGCGACCTCCGTCAGGGCGAAGGCCTGCTGCTTCGCCAGACGCTGCGCCTGCTGCGCCTGCTGGTAGTCCTGCTGCAATTGCTCGTGCTGTTGCGGATCGCTCTGCAACACCTCGATCACCGCCTCCAACGCCGTGAGCGCGGCGGTATGCTGGTGCAGATAACGCGCCGCCTCCTGCGCCTGCTCCCGCTCCTCGCGTAGCTCCGCGACGCGGTCGGGCAGCGTCTCGTCCGCCAACAACGCCGCCTGCGGCGCCAGACGATTGAGTAGGCCGATCAACTCGCGCGCCTGCTGCAACTGTTGACGCTGCTGCTGCGTCTGCGCCTCTTGGCCGGCAAACTCTCGTTCGATCTCGCCACGTCGCTGCTGCAACTGACGCAGCTCCTGCTCCGGATCGGCCTCGAAGGCCAACGCCAGATGGCTGCCGATAAAACGACTAAAGGCGTGATGCAGACGCTGGATCTTCTGGACGTCGAATGACAACGTGGCGTAGCGCTCCGCGAGGGCCTCCCGCTCGCCATACAGCGTCTCCAGGCGGCTCTCACGCGCCGCGCGGCCAAACAGCGGCAGCGATGGGAAGCGCGAGTAACGCCACTGGCGATCGGCGATCTTCACCACCACCGCCTTCTCCAGCTCCTCAACGGCAAAGACGCTGTCGTCGAAAGATTGCGGATCCCCCTCGATCAAATAGAGATCTTCCGGACACTCCTCCAGCCCGGCAAGCTGGGCGCGTACCGCCGCCAGATCCGGCACCACGATGGCATGACGCGACGGGCCATATAAGGCGGAGAAGTAAGGCGCATCCTCCAGGGTGACGTCGTCATAGATCTCCGACAGCAGTACCCCACCGAAACGTTCGGCCAGGGCGATCAGGCGCGCATCCTCGGCGCCGCCAGGCTGGCTGAGCCGCTCGATCTCACGCTCCAGCGCCCCCTTGCGGGCGGCGACCTCATCGCGCTCGACGGTGTATTCGCGCTCACGCTCCAGCAGTTGTTGCATCTGATCGGTGACGGCGCGGCTATCCTCCAGCGTCTCGCCACACTGGGCCTCCAGCGCGTTCAACGCCTCCTGCGCCGCGATCCAGGCCGGGGCGCGGGCGCTGAGCCACTTCACGCGCTCGGCGCTCTGCTCCAGCTCCTGACGCAACGCCATGCTGCGTTCGCCCGCCTCTGCCGCCTGTTGGCTCAGGCTGTCGATCTGCGCCTCCAGTTCGGCCTGGAGCGCGTCCAGCGCCTGGATATCACATTCACGCCCACTGCGCTTGACGCACTCCTGCAACAACCGCTCGGCATCCTGTTGCGCATTGAGGCGCTGTTCCAGCTCGGCCAGACGGACGCCGATCGGGCCCACGCGCTGTGCCTGATGCTGCAGCGCCGGCCACTCGCGTAACAGTGCACGTCCGGCCTGCCACGCCTCGCTGCGGCTCACCTCGCCCACCACCTGACATACCAGACGGTAGGCCTGTTCAAACTGACTGTGCGCGGCATTGGCCACGCTCAGCTTCTGCTCCAACTGCAGCAACAGCTCCGTCGCCTCTTGCTCGCGCGCCGCGAACGTCTCCAGCCAGCCGTCGACATCGTCGGCGCTCAGCGCCGGTAACTGGCACAGCATCTGCGCGCGCTCCAAGGCTTGGAGCGCCTGTTGATACTGAATGGCGCGCGTCTGCTGCACATCCAGCGCCTGCTGGTAGTCGGCCAGCTGGCTCTTCAACTCGTCAACCTCGGCCTCGGCCGCCTCGCTACGCTCCTGCCAGGTGTCGTACTGCTCCTGCGCCTCGGCAGCCACTTCGCTCTGTTCATCCAGGCGGTAGCTCAGCTCCTCCAGGTCGCCCTGGTAGCGTTCGATCTTCTCCTGCTGGCGCATCGCCGTCTGCACCAGGTTAAGGTGATCGCTCGCCGCCTGGTAATCGGTTTCTAGATCGGACTCGGCGCCGTTCTGCTCCTCCAGCTCACGCGCCATCTCCACGTGACGGTATTGCTCGCTCAGCAGCTGCTTACGCCCCCCCAACAGCTCGCGGCGTAGGGTCAGCGCCTGATCCAGATGGCTGCGCCGCTCGTTGGCATGGCGCATATAGTCCGCCGACACGTAGGCGGTGGCCTCACTGATCAGGTGCTTAAAGAGATCGCGATCGGACTGCGTGACCCGGATGGCCTCCAGCGTCATACGGTTTTCGCGCAGCGCGGCCTCCATGTCTTGGAACGCCTTACGCACCCCACTGTTTTCCGGCAACAGGTAGTCACGCAGCGAACGGGTGATGGCGCTGGAGATACCGCCATACAGCGATGCCTCGATCAGACGATAAAACTTGCTGCGATCCGCGGCGGAGCGCAGACGACGCGGCACCACGCCCAGATCGAACATCAGCGCATGATAGTCGGTGATCGAGTTAAACGTCTTAAACTGCACCCCTTCAATGGCCTCGACGCGCTCCTTCAGCTCCGCCAGCGGCAGCACGCGCGCCTGGCGCTCGCCCACCGTCTCGGTCAGTAGCTGCGTCGGCTGGATCGCCGTCGGCAATCCCTGGATGGCGAAGGGCTTGATGTCGACCTTACGATCACGTCCGGCCACCTGCTGTAGGCGTACCCCCACCAGTACCCGCTGATGACGCGAGTTGACCACATCCAACGCGGCATAGCAGACGCCGGGGCGCAGCTTACCGTGCAACCCCTTGTCGCGTGAACCACTGGTAGCGCCGGCTTCGGTGGTGTTGCGGAAATGCAACAGCGTCAGATCCGGGATCAGGGCGGTGACAAAGGCTGCCATGGTGGTGGATTTCCCCGCCCCGTTACCGCCGGAGAGGGTAGTGACCAGCTCGTCCAGATCAAAGGTCCGGGCAAAGAAGCCGTTCCAGTTGACCAGGGTCAGCGAGCGAAACTTACCGCGTTCAATCATTCCTGTTCATCCTCCGCATCCTCGGATTCCAGCTCCGTCGGGGTATACTCGGCCCCCTCGCCGTCCTCATTCAGCGCCAACGATGGTTCCAGCCTGACCGCCTCACCGTCACGGATCAGGCGCAGTTGGGCGTCACGGGCGTCGTCACCGCTGCGCACATCGGCGCCGAAACGGAACACCGACTCGGTGATGCGGAACTTGCTGCTGTCATTGGTGATAAAGAAGACCATGCCCAAGCGACGCAGGCGATTCAGCGAGGTACGCAGCTTCTCCTGCAACTTCTGCCGGTCGAGATCGGAACCGGTCGAGCGCTGATTCACCAATTTGAGCAGCTTATTCTCGTCGGTCAGGGTCAGCAGCTCGTCGTACAACTCCTGCTGGCTGAAGATCCCCTCGTGGGCCAGCCGCTCCGGGCTGAGGTAGAGATAGCAGAGGATCTTGCCCACCAGCATGTCCAGCTCGGAGAGCACCGAGCGCGGGATCAGGGTGGTAGAACGCGGACGCAGGTAGAAGAAGCCCTCCGGCGCGCGGATTAACTCCACGTTATAACGCCCGTAGAACAGCTCCAGCTCCTCTTGGAAATCCATCAAGAAGGCGTGATTATCCAGATCGTCAATGCCGATGTGGCGCCCTGCTCGCAGCTGGCTATCCAGCGCGGGAAACAGCGGATTGAATACCGCTTGCGCCAGCTTGGCCGGCATCGTGTTTTCAGTATTTGTCGATGACATGGGCCTGTACCTTGGCTCCGTACTCATTGATCGCCTGCCACTGGGCCGGCAATCCGGTGAAATCTGCTTCGGCTACACCCAGGCGCACCGCCTGGTCAACCAAAATTCTTGCCACGTCGAAATGGCGCTGACGCGGATAGCGCGCCAGGTAGTCGCGCAACACGCGGCCAAGATCCAGCGGGCGCTGCTCCTGGCGATACACCTGCAACTCCTGTTCGAGCAGGGCCGCCAACCGCTCACGCAGCTCCGAGAACTCCTCATACTCCAGATCGGGCGGCAACTCACCGGTCACCTCTGCATTGAGTAGCATCAGCTCCTCGTCACGCATGTCTAACAGACGCTCGGCATTGGCGTAAGTCAGCGCCCAGGGAGCATCGAGATAGTGCTGTACCGACTGGCGTAAACGTTGGGCGAATACCCGGTTCTTGTCCATATCGATGGCGGTACGAATAAACTTGTGGACGTGGCGGTCATAGCCGATCCACAGATCGATCGCCTGTTGCCCCCAGCTGATGATCCGATCCAGCTTAGCCTGCAAGTCGAACACCAGCTTATCGACGAACTCCAACGCCGTCTGGCCTAAGGTCGCCTCCTGAATACGCAACAGGTTCGCCTGTAGCTTGTCACCCGCCGCCTCGAGCGTGTCCTGTAACTCGCGCAGCGTACCGGAGGTTTCCGACAGCAACAGCTCGCAACTGGAGATCGCCGCCCGCCAATCCTGATTCAGCAGCCCGGCGATGTCGCTTTTCACCCCCTGTTGCTGCTCATCCATCAGACGCTGGGTCAGATCGATACTGTCGAAGATTTCTGCCACCGAGTACTTCAGCGGCGCAAAGACGTTACGTTGCCAGTGAAACTCATCGCCCCCCTCTTCCGCCGCCTCGGCCGCCGTGCGCAGCTCCTGTGCGACGATGGAGAGTTGCATCGACAGACGGAGAGTTGAGAACTCACGCTGGCGGATGTAGTAGTCGGAGAGACTGATCCCCAGCGGCGTCAGACGGTAGATTGCGCTCCCCTCCGCCAGCTCGCTGGTAAAGCGATTAAGCAGACGCTGCTTAACCAAGTCGTTGATCGCGTTGTTGGCGCGTTGGGTGATGGTTTCCTGCGTCTGTTCGAATGCCTTGCTGACATGACGGAAGACATCGACCAGATCTCCTTCGCTCATCTCACCATCTAAACGCTCGCCATTCAGGGTGGCGATGGCCAGCAGAAAAGCCAGCCGCTCCGTCGGTAAGCTTAAGGAGAAGTCATTTTTGCGCGCCCAGGCAACCAGCTCCGGTACCGTCTGGGAAAAATCGCTCATAATGGATCCTTAATGTCACCTTTGTGCGCCATCACATGGATGTAGCGCCCTAAACTCACAAAGGGCTCCTGACGGCAGTAGCGCTGCTCCAGCGCCAGTAAGTCGTCAAAGGCCCCCTCTTGTTGGCTCTTGTCACGCAGGTAGTCGTGGAAGACCCGCACCCCGGTTTTTCCACTGATGGTCAATCCCAGCTGTGCCAGCCAGTCGTAGACCTGTACGGGATCCAACGGATGATCGGGTGAGAGCGAGCGCCGCTTGCGCTTCGGCATGCCGCGCTTCACATACTCCATATTCCCCACCAGGGTATTCAACATCAGTAGTCCGTTGTAGTTATAGAACATTAACGACAGCGCCCCACCCGGGGCCAAACATTTTTCCAACGCCGCCAGTACCGCCTGTGGCTCCGCCACCCATTCAAGGACGGCATGAAACAATACCAGATCCACCGGCGCGGCCAAATGGTGATGCATCTCCTGCGCCGGACTTTGTACCAATTCCATGCGCGCGCTAACACCTTGCTCGGCGGCATGTTGCGCCGCACGCGCCAGCATCTGTTCGGAGATGTCGCACAGGATCACCTGATGGCCGCGTGCCGCCAGCTGACAGGCGATTTGCCCCTGCCCGCCGCCGGCGTCCAAGATACGCAGCGGACGTTGCGGTAAGGTCGCCAACAACGTCTCCAGATCCTGCCACAGAACCGCCTGACGGATACGCCCCTTGGTGGTGCCATAAATATTACGCGCAAATTTATCCGCGATATCGTCAAAATTACGATCCTGCATGCTCCTCACTCCGCATCCCGCCGCCGTACCACGGGTGACTGGGGGCGACGACGTCGCCCCGTCGGTGGCCCGGCGTTACGTGACGCCACCGAAGGATAAAGGGTCCATTTTGACACAGACTATCGTAGAATGAATATTATCAGTCTGATATTCGATGCGAATGACGTTTTTTCACTCAAAAGAGGGCGTTAGCCATGCTGTTTGCGCTAAAAAAAGTGATCGGTACGCTACTGCTACCGTTGCCCTTATTGTTGTCGCTATGCGCGCTTGGCCTGGCGCTATTGTGGTTCAGCCGCCATCAGCGTATGGGGAAAGTGTTGGTTTCGCTCGCTTGGTTGGGAATTTTCCTACTCAGCCTGCAACCCTTGGCCGATCGCCTGTTGGCGCCGCTGGAGGCGGAGTATCCGACCCTCAATCACGGCCAGCAGGCGCATTACGTGGTGGTGCTGGGCGGTGGCTATACCTATAACCCACAGTGGGCCCCCAGCTCCAACCTGATCAACAATAGCCTGGCGCGGCTGACGGAGGGGATACGCCAACTCGCACTCAACCCCCAAGCACAGCTGATCCTGACCGGCGCGGCGGCACGAGGGAATCCCTACAGCAGCGCCGCCGTCGCGGCGCAGGTAGCGCGCTCGCTGGGCGTCGCGGAACAACGCATCATCGTATTGGATAGCCCGCGCGACACGGCGCAGGAGGCCGAGGCGGTGGCGGAACGCGTCGGCCACGCCCGGTTGATCCTGGTGACGTCAGCTAACCATCTACCGCGCGCGTTGCGCTTCTTCCGCCATCAGGGGCTCGATCCCATCCCCGCCCCCGCCAACCAGTTGGCGATCACCAGCCCCCTTAACCCGTGGGAGCGTTGGATTCCGTCACCGCTCTACCTTGGCCATAGTGAGCGCGCCTGGTATGAGACGCTAGGCCGTCTCTGGCAAGGGCTCCTCGGCCAGACGCAGGATCACCGCCCAGCGGCGATACAGGAGAAATCATGATGTCATTGGCCCGATTACGCCGCTATCCTCGCCTCGTCAGCCTGCTCGCCGCGCTGTTGAGCATCGAATGCCAGGTGCTGCTGTTCGATGCGCTCTCCAAGCCGCAGAATGTCGCCCTGAATGGCAACCCGCTGGAGACCATCAGCATGCTGGGCTTCTTCTTCGCCTGGACCACCGGCCTCAACACGCAGGCGGCGCTGCTGGCCGGTGCCGCCTGCCTGCTGCCCTTACCGCTGCTGGTCTATCTGGCGTGCCGGCGCTGGCTGCGACAGACACGCTAACGACTGAACGGCGGTGTCCTACAACGCATGAGAATGCAACAGCAGCGTACTCAAACGGTTATGCTTCGCGATCACCTGCGGCAGATCGATGGTCTGTAACTGACCGTCGCGGATCACCACCCGGCCATTGATCACGCTAAGCGCTACATTCCCCGGGTTACAGAACAGCAACGCGGCCAGTGGATCATGCCGCGCCCCGGCGGTCCCCAAGCCACGCAGATCGAAGGCGACGAAGTCCGCCGCCATGTCCGGCGCCAAGCAACCGATGTCATCGCGGTTGAGGATCTGCGCACCGCCCCGCGTCGCCAGCCATAACGCCTCGCGCGCACTCATCGCCTGCGGTCCACTGGCGACACGCTGTAACAGCATCGCCTGGCGCACCTCCGCCAGCAGCGAACCGCCGTCGTTGGAGGCCGACCCATCCACTCCGATGCCAACCGGGACACCGGCATCCACCATCTGGCGGATCGGGGCGATACCGGAGGCCAATCGCATGTTGGAACAAGGACAATGGGCCACGCCGGTCTGGGTTCGGGCGAATAGCGCGATCCCTTCGGGGTCGAGTTTGACGCAGTGCGCATGCCAGACATCCGGGCCGGTCCAGCCGAGGTCGCGCACATACTCCGCCGGGGTCATGCCGAAATGACGTTGACTGTAGCTGACGTCGTTGTCGTTCTCCGCCAGATGGGTATGCAGCGACACGCCGTGACGACGCGCCAGCTCGGCGCTGCGCTTCATCAACTCGCGGCTGACCGAGAAGGGGGAACAGGGCGCCAGCGCGATACGTAGCATGCTGAAACGGGCCGCATCATGGTAACTTTCGATCAGGCGCAGCGAATCCTCCAGGATCGCCGCCTCCGACTCCACCAGCGCATCGGGCGGTAAGCCGCCGCGGCTGCGCCCCACACTCATGCTGCCGCGACAGGCATGGAAGCGCATGCCGATCTCGCGGGCCGCATCGATGCTGTCGTCCAGGCGGCAACCGTTGGGGAAGAGATAGAGATGATCGCTCGAGGTGGTGCAGCCGGAAAGCATCAGCTCGGCCATCGCCGTCTGCGCCGAGATGTAGATCATCTCCGGCGTCAGCCGCCCCCACACCGGGTAGAGCGTCTCCAACCAGTCGAACAGCTCCGCATCCTGGGCACCCGGCAGCGCACGCGTCAGGGTTTGGAACATGTGATGGTGAGTATTGACCATCCCCGGGATCACCACATGGCCGCGCAGATCCAACTCCTCATCGGCACCGGCCGCCAGCAGCTCCTCACCGCCCACCGCCACGATGCGACAGCCCTCGACTAGCATGCAGCCTGAGCGGATCTCACGCCGCTGATCGTCCATGGTGACCAACAGATCGGCATTCTTAATCATCAGCGTTTTCTTGTTGTGCATACCCTTCCCTCTCGTGACTCGGCGACCATCGGGCGATGGTTCGCCACTAAGACGCTTCTGACGGGCTCTCTTGCTTAGCCGCCCGCCGCTCTGCGCGCATCTTCACCACCCGCTCATCATGCTGATAACCATTGAAGAAGAGGTTCAACGCCACCGCGCTGACACTGGCTAACAGGATGCCGCTGTGCAGCAATGGCTGGAGCGCGGACGGTAACTGGCTGAAGAAGTGTTGTGATACCGTCGGGATCATGCCGACCCCCAGGCTGATGGCGACGATATACAGGTTAAAACGGTTATGGCTAAAGTCGGTGCGGGAGAGGATGCGGATCCCGGTCGCCAATACCATGCCGAACATCACGATACCGGCCCCGCCCAACACAAACTGCGGCACCGAGGCCACCACCACCGCCATCTTGGGGATCAAGCCGAACATCAACAGGATCACCCCGGACATCACGCACACCCAACGGCTGGCGACGCCGGTCACACTCACCAGGCCGACGTTCTGCGAGAACGACGTATGGGGGAAACTATTGAACATGCCACCGATGATGGTACCGATGCCGTCGACCCGTAAGCCACGCACGATGTCATGTTGCTTGGCCGGGCGACCGACGATATCGCCCAGGGCCAGAAACATCCCCATCGACTCGATGAAGGTGATCAACATCACCACCGTCAGGGTGATGATCGAGACCGGCTCGAAGGTCGGGAAACCGAAGGCGAAAGGATGGATCGGGGCGAACCAGGAGGCGTCGGCCAGGCCGCTGAAGTTGACCTCGCCCATCCCCAACGCCAGCACAAAGCCGAAGACGATGCCCAGCAGCACCGAGATATTGCCGAGAAACCCCTTGGCATAGCGGGTCACCAGCAGAATAAACACCAACACCAGTAGCGAGGTGCCCAAATAGAGCGGGCTACCGTAGTTGGGATTCCCCTTGCCGCCGGCGGCCCAATCGATGCCGACCTGCATGATGCTGATGCCGATGGAGGTGATCACCACCCCGGTGACCACGTTGGGGAAAAGGGGCATCAGACGCCCGACCAGGGGCACCATCAAGGTTGCCAGGATCCCCGAGGCGATGGTCGCACCGAAGATCCCCGTCAGGCCGATGGTCGGATCGGCGCCGATGGCCAGCAACGGCGTCACGGCGGCGAAGGTCACCGACATGATCACCGGCAAACGGATACCGGCGAAACGGCCGATCCCCAGGCATTGCAACAGGGTTACCACCCCACAACAGAACAGATCGGAACTGATCAGGAAGGCGATCTGCTCCTTAGGTAGGCCGAGGCTGCCCCCGATCACCAATGGCACCGCCACCGCCCCGGCATACATCACCAGAACATGCTGCAATCCCAGGGTAAAAAGCTGCACGATAGGTAGCTTACGTTCGACTTCATCGACGGGCTGGCTCTCGCTGGCCGCCAGCGGGTTCTTCATGACGCTCATGGACTCATCACTCCTTACGGCACGACGGCGACGGCCGCCGGCTACGATTCGAGAGGCATACGCTTCCCCTGATTCATCGGGTGCATCGATCATGGCACGCAGATCGCCCACCCGGTGGCGGACGATAGTCCTATCACCATGCACAGAGCGTGCGCGTTTAACGGTTAAAACGTCAGTCAGGTAAAAGTGAAACGAGATTTGAGGAGGGAGTCACATTTATCCCCGCGGTAAGCGCAGGATGGTGCCGATGAGGGGGCACGAAAGGTTAAACGTTTGCTCGACGCTATCAAAGTGGTAGCGCGGCGTATCATTTCTGCAACGATTGGCTCAAAGTGATTACCCGCGCAGCGACGCGGGCAATGCGCGCGATTAGCCCAACCAGGGAAGCAACTGCTGGGCGGCGCGCGTCAATACCGCCTGCTCTTGCACACCCGTATGCAGGTAGCGGTTAGTCGCCTCCCATAGCATGTACAGCCAGCGCCGTGCCATAAACGCTTCGCTGACCGGTGCCTTACGGAGATAACTCGCCAGCAGATCGGCCGACGGCTCATCCTCGCTGAGACGGAACAGATCGTATTCGCGCGGGGCCCATAGCGTCATTCCGGGATTGAGCATCGCCAGCAGCTGATCGCTACGACTATCTTTCAGGATGCTGCGTAGCGTCAAGTTACCATGCACCAAGACCGCGCTATCGTCGAAGCCATTGAACAGCATATCCAGCTGCGCCTGGCTACGGAACAGGGCGCGGCGTACCGGCATCGAGAGCGCGCCCATACGCGCCGCATCCAACAACGACCAGATCACCGTTACGCGCTGCTGATACCACTGTGGCCAGCCGTTCTCCTGCACGCTATCGACATTCCCCACACAACCGTGGCTATCGATCCGGTGCCACGCCAACAGCCCCTCGACAATCTGCTCCTTCAGACTCTCCCAACGCGCCGGGTTACGTGCCGGTGCCTCGGCGGCGACACCGCGCAGCCGCTCGATCAGCAAGATCTCCTGAAACGGCGCCTGACAGGTGGTGAGCACGCCGAATACCGCCGGCAGACGCACCGTCCCCTGGCGCGCCAGCATCGACAGCTTGTAGGCCTCTTGCTGCGCCACGCCGGCGCATAGATAGCTCTTGGCAACCAGCGGGATCGCCGCGCCCTGGCGAGTATAGAGGGCATACAGATAGGCATAAGGCTGCTCGCTGATCTGCTCCATACGGCCGATGGGCTCACCCAACGCCGCGCTCAATTCCGCCCTCAGTGCCTCCATCCCCGCCTCCCTTATCGGCTCGTCGTCTCGATCTATCATGAGCAAAAATCGCCGATCACACGCCCAGTAAGATCAAAAAAGCGTGCAATCGCACGCTTTTCTCTTCGGTTAACTGACCATTCAGCCTTGTGCCACGATGGCGCGCACACAGGCGAGATCCTCCGGGGTATCGACCCCCGGCCCCGGCACCTGCAACGCCACATCCACATGGATCTTCTCACCATGCCACAACACGCGCAGTTGCTCCAGCATCTCGATCTGCTCCAGCTCACTGGGTGCCCAGGTGACATAACGGCGGATAAAACCCGCCCGGTAAGCGTAAATACCGATATGGCGTAGGAAACTCTCGCCGATCTGCGCCTGTGAGGCGGCGAAACGCTCACGATCCCAAGGAATCGTGGCGCGGGAGAAGTAAAGGGCATAGCCCTGATGGTCACGCACCACCTTCACCGCATTCGGATTAAACGCCTCGGCCGCCTCATGGATCGGTACCGCCAAGGTCGCCATCCCGGCCTCACTGCGCGCCAGGTTTTCGGCCACCTGACGAATAATCGCCGGTGGAATCAAGGGCTCATCGCCCTGCACGTTAACGATGATGTCATCGTCGGCGAAGCCACAACGCTCCACGACCTCGGCCAAGCGCTCCGTCCCAGAGTGATGATCGGCGCGCGTCATGCACACCTCGCCTCCGGCCTGCAACACGGCTTGCTGCACCTCAGGGTGATCCGTCGCGACGATCACGCGATGGGCTCCAGAGGCTCGGGCCTGCTCCATCACCCGCACGACCATCGGCTTACCCGCGATATCGGCCAACGGTTTACCCGGCAGGCGGGTCGAGGCATAACGCGAGGGGATAATCGCAATAAAACTCATCAGTTCTCTTCCAATGGCAAAGTACGAGCCTCACACTCCAACATCACGGGGATGCCATCACGCAGTGGGAAGGCCAAACGGTCGATCTTACAAACCAGCTCCTGATGCTCTTGGTCAAACACGAGCTTTCCGTTACAGACGGGGCAGGCAACAATCTCGAGTAAACGGTGATCCATGTGTAAAGGGTCCTAGCTACCAATTTGCTATCCACAAGTGGCGTTAGCATACCCCCTTCGAGGGAATTTATCATCCGTTGACACGTGCCGTTTCTGCTTGGTTCACATAATCGCCGCCGTCGCGGACACACTCATCGATACACGTCAGTCGGGGATGGGATACAACAGGGGTGGGGAAAAGGTCGGTGTAACGGGAGTAAACAGGAGGGACTATCAGCAGCCAGCGGTGAAACAAGTAGGGAAAACGCTGGCTGCACGGTACATCAGTAGGCGATCACATCTTCGGCGATCTGGCTGCGGCGACCACGCGGTGTCGAAAACTCGACCCGTTGCCCCTCACGCAGTAGCTTATTGCGTGAGCTGGCGATAGCGGTACGGCTAACATACAGATCATCCCCACCATCGAGGGGAGAGATGACACCCAGACCCGCACTCGGGTCATACCACTTCACGAAACCCATCTTTAATGTCATTATTTTTATCCTTCTTTCTCTACACCCGCGCCGGCAGTGCCCGCTCTGGGTGGTCATGCTCTATCAAGTTATCGTTATCAACTCCGTTGAGCCTTGGTGAATCCCAAATAAACAAAAAGCCCACCATTAAGGCGGGCTTTCTCGAGAACAACGCACGTCACCAGCGAAGAGGTCGCCGAGCTAACGATTGTGCGTTGTCACGTGTCACACCGTGTAATTACAGAGCGACGACGTTGGCGGCAGCCGGCCCGCGCGGGCTGTCCTGAATGGTGTACTCTACACGCTGGCCTTCAGCCAACGTTTTGAAACCGTCACCGGTGATGGCAGAGAAATGTACGAATACATCTTTACCGCCGTCATGCTGCTCGATAAAGCCGAAGCCTTTGCTTTCGTTAAACCACTTTACCTGACCAGTCTTCTTAGACATTTGAATTACCTTAAATTTTAACTGAAATTGCCCCATCGGGGGGTTAGGCCGAATGCAGAAACTAACTTATGGGTGGCACTAAGAAGAGGGCTCTCGAACAAGCGGAATCACCAAGGATAACGTCTTAAAAGAGTAACAGCATTATTCTCATGTCGTACATAAATCGGGTCTGTTTTACAGGCCAACACCATTTACGCATAAAGCTGACGATTGAGCAAGACGTTTTTTCTCTGAAAATCTCTCTGTGGAGACATAAAACCACTAAATGTCCCCCGCCGACCATCGACGGGGGTATCCAGCCAGCCTCAGATAGCGCGCCGCCGAGCGATCAGCGCGGCGATACGCGCCAATAACGCCTCGCCCTCCGCCGGAGGCAAGTCGGCGCTCACGGGAAGGTACCACCAATTATCTTGGGCAAAGGCACGGCACTTCACCGCGTCTTTCTCCGTCATCAGCAACGCCTGCCCCTGCGGCGTCAGCGCCGCCAGCGTCGAGGCTTGATAGGACTGATGATCGGCGAAGGCATGCGTCGCCTGTAGCGTCAGCCCTAGCTGCATCAACGTCTGGAAGAAGCGTGGTGGGTGGCCGATACCCGCCATCGCTACCACCTCCCCCGTCAGCATCGCGGCATCGCACCGTTCACCGCTACGAAGATTGACCAGGGTCGTACCGCAGAGCGTCATCGGGATCTCGCCGGGATGCGCCGCCCCTCCGTTAACGATCACCGCATCGACCGTCTTCAGTCGGCAAGCCCGCTCACGCATCGGCCCTGCCGGTAGCCACCAGCCATTGCCGAAACGACGGACGCCATCGACCACCACCAGCTCCATGTCGCGCGCTAGCGCGTAATGTTGCAAGCCATCGTCGGTGATCACCACATCCAACGCCCCTTGCGTCAACAGCGCTTGAATCGCGGCGCTACGCTGGGGAGCCACCGCCACGCGAGCCCCGGTACGTTGAGCGATCAGTAACGGCTCATCGCCGCACGCCTGACTGGTCGTCGTGCTATCCAACACCAGCGGATAGTGCGCCGCATGACCGCCATAACCGCGCGAGACCACCCCGACCCGGTAGCCGCGCTGCTGTAGCTGCTCGACCAACCAGATCACCAGCGGTGTCTTGCCGTTACCACCCGCCGTCAGGTTGCCGACCACCACCACCGGCAATGGCGCGCGCCACACCGCCCGCCAACCACGCCGATAAGCCTGGCGGCGTAACCAGGCGATCAGACCGTACAACCAGGAGAAAGGCAGCAGCAATAGGTAAAGCGGTGAGCGCCCAGACCAGATACGCGCGATCATTGGCCGAACTGCATCCGATAAAGCTGGGCGTAGACGCCTCCCTTATCCAGCAGGGTTCGGTGAGCGCCACGCTCTACGATACAGCCGTCTTCCACCACCAGGATCTCGTCGGCGTTTTCGATGGTCGACAAGCGATGCGCGATGACCAGCGAGGTACGGTTCTTCTGCAACTCGTCCAACGCCGCCTGAATGGCTCGCTCCGACTCGGTATCCAACGCCGAGGTGGCCTCGTCGAGGATCAGAATCGGGCAATCGCGTAACAGCGCACGCGCGATGGCGATACGCTGACGCTGGCCACCGGACAGCATCACGCCATTCTCGCCGATGATGGTATCCAAGCCCTGCGGCATCTTGTCGATAAAGTCCATCGCATAGGCCAGACGAGCCGCATGCTCAATCTGCTCACGCGTGTAGACGTGGTCACGCGCATAGGCGATGTTGTTCGCGATGGTATCGTTAAACAGATGCACGCTCTGCGAAACCAACGCCACCTGATCACGCAGCGAGCTCAAGGTATATTCACGCAAATCATGGCCATCGATCAGGATCTTACCCTGTTGGATATCGTAGAAACGCGTCATTAAATGGGCGATGGTCGACTTGCCGGATCCGGAGCGGCCAACCAGCGCGACCGTCTTATTGGCCGGGATGGTCAAGCTGATATCCCGCAACGCCGGCGCCTCTTTGCCCTGATAGGTAAAGGTCACCTGCTCAAAATGGATATCGCCCTTGGCATGATCGGCGGTCAGGACGAGTTTACCTTCGTCCTTCTCCTGCTCCATATCCAGAATGGCAAACAGTGTCTGACACGCCGCCATCCCACGCTGGAACTGGGAGTTGACGTTAGTCAGCGACTTCAGTGGGCGCATCAGGGCGATCATCGAGGAGAACACCACGGTGATGGTCCCGGCGGTCAAGGTCTCCATCACGCTCGGGAAGCTGGCGGCATACAGCACGAAGGCCAGCGAAAACGAGGCGATCAACTGGATGATCGGATCGGAGATCGACGAGGCCGTCACCATCTTCATGCTCTGCTGACGCATGTGGTTGCTGACCTTGTTGAAGCGCTCACTTTCGACCTGCTGTCCGCCGAAGATCAACACCTCTTTGTGCCCCTTCAACATCTGCTCGGCACTGGCCGTCACCTGCCCCATCGAGTTCTGCATATTCTTACTGATGTTGCGGAAACGCTTGGAGACATAACGGATAGCGAACGACACGATCGGCGCCAACACGATCAGGATCACCGACAACTGCCAGCTGTAATAGAACATCAGGCAGAATAAGGCGATGATCGAGGCACCCTCGCGCACCACGGTGATCAGGGCACCCGATGCCGACGAGGCGACTTGCTCGGAGTCGTAGGTGATACGCGACAGGAGCGTACCGGTCGACTGCTGATCGAAGAAAGAGACCGGCATCCCCATCATGTGGGAAAACAGCTTGCGGCGCATATTCATCACCACCTTGCCGGACACCCAAGAGACACAATAGGAGGAGACAAACCCGGAGATACCCCGGATCACCATCAGCCCGATCACGACAAACGGCATCCACCTCAAGATGTCGGAGCCGGTCTTACCGAAGCCATCGTCCAGCAACGGCTTCAATAGCGACAGCATGTAGGCATCGCTGGCGGCATTGATCACCAACGCGACCGAGGCCACAATGAGCCCAGCCTTGAAAGGGTTGATCATCGGCCACAGGCGGCGAAAGGTCTGCCAGGTCGAGAGATCTTTATCATGCAGCATGTAATAAACCAGTTAAGAATGAAACAGCGGATTATTTTACCCGTTATGTTCAGTAACGCCAAACCAAGCATGATACCAGTGTGCATCTATTTGTGAGCGTTGAGCGCGGATCTGCCAGCCCGCGCTGGAAAAGTCGACGCGGATCATCCCGTCATGAGCGCTATCATGCCAGGCGATCCCTTGCTGACGATAACGTTGGCGTACCGCCGGCGCCGGAAAGCGCCACGCGGAGTAGCGCGCGGCCGAGGCCAAGGCGACAGCGGGACGTACCGCCTGTAGCAAAGCGGGCGACGAAGAGGTCGCGCTGCCATGATGGGGAACCTGTAGCAGCGCAGCTCGCAGCGAAGCACCGCTGGCGACCAAGGCCTGTTCACTGATCGCCTCGATGTCCCCAGTCAACAACAGCGCCCCACCCGGCCCCTGCAAACGCAGCACACAAGAATCATTATTACGTGGCGTCGCTACCGGGCGAGGAGGCCAAAGAAACGCCAGGCGCAACCCCCGCCAATAGGCGTGTAGCCCTTGACGGCATGGACGATCGGCAGGATCGGGCGACGCGACCCACGCTAACGGATAGGCCCTCTGTAGGCTGGCACGCCCTCCGGCATGGTCGCTATCGGCGTGGCTGATGATCATCCCATCCAGGATCAGGCCGCGCCAACGTAGGTAAGGCAGTAAGGTCTGACGCGCCGCATCGCCCCCCGGCCAGCGCCCACCGGTATCGTACAGCAAGGCGTGACCATGACGCTGGATCAGCACCGCTAGGCCATGCCCGACATCTATCATCTCCACCCGCCAGCCCGTCGCCTCAGCCTCAGCGCGTTCCGCGAGCGGCCCCGTCAACGCCAACAGGCTCGCCAATAACGCATGCCCGGCATCCCATCCATCCTGGCGCCATGACCACAGTAGCACCATCAACGGCACCCAGCAGGCCGCCAGTAATGTCGGCTCAGACAGATAGAGCCACCCATCGGGCAGGCGAGTCAACAGCGCCAATAATCCATCGAGCAACCACAACGCGGCCTGCCAGGCCAGCGCGCCCAGCGTCGGCGACACCACGAGTGTCAGGAGTAATCCCGCCAACGCCAACGGTATCACCGCCAATGATACCAACGGCACCGCCAGCAGATTGACCCCTGGCGCGCTCCAGCTGAGTCCATGGAATAACAGCAGCTGTAACGGCGTCAACAGCAGCAATAATCCCCATTGGAGATGTAACAATCGCCCCAGCGCGTTACACCCTGCCCAGCGCCAACGTGGGCGAAACGGCCAGCCATCGTGCCAGAGCAATAAGGCCGCCACCGCGCCCAGCGACAGCCATAATGCGCTGGATAACAGCAACAGCGGATCGAGCAATAATGTTAAGGACAGTGTCAGGGTCAAGATATCGCGCGGTGCCGCCTGGCGCCCACCCCAGCGCCATACCAGGTACAGCGTCACCATCAGCGCGGCACGCAGTGTCGGCGGCGACAAACCGGCCAGCCAGGCATACCCCCAGGCGGCAGACAAGGCCAACAGCAGAGGCGGGTACGGCGTCTGCCAGCGCAGCGGTAAGCCGAGGCAGAGGAGTCGCCAGAGAGCGGCGGCGAACCCCGCGGCCAAGGCGATATGTAACCCCGAGATCGCCAGCAGATGCAGAATCCCGCTATGACGCAACAGCGCCTGCTGCTCGCTCGTCAAACGCCCCCGCTCGCCATACACCAAGGCCAATAACAGTGGGAAGGCGGGATGCGTTCCCCAACGTGCGCAGGCCTGATCGATGGCACGCTGGCGTAGCGAACGCTGAGCATCGAGACGCTGGTAACGACGGGGCGTCCCACTCAATACCACCCCCTGCGCCAACTGATGGCGTTGGCGATCGAACCCCGCCGGATTGAGCGAGCCATGCAACGCCCGTGGGGTCAGCGTGATACGCCAGCGTTGTCCGGCGGCATAGGGGAAGCGCGTCGCGTTCCAATAGAGCCGTAGACGGAATGGCGCAATGGTTCGCGCATCGAGGCGTGTGACCCACAGGTAGAGCGCGTGGCGCGACGTCTCCTCGCCTAAGTAGGGTGTCTCGATCCGCCCCTCTAGCGTCACCTGACGATCCGCATAGGTTAACGGTTGTAACGCCAGTTGCGCCCGCTCGCTGCCCCAGAGCAACCCCAGACTCAGTAAACCCAGACGCAGTAACCAGGGATGATGCCAGCAAGCCGCCGCCAGCCCGAAGATCAGCAGCAGTAACGAAGCCCCACGCGTGGGTAGCGTCGTCAGCCAGAGTAACGGCAACATGCCGGCCGCCAGGTAACCTAATGCCGTCGCCGCCCCCATCGCCTCCCCTCCTCGGCAAAAGGACATTGTGCCGACTTGTCCCCCGCGATCACCTCAGCACGGCACAGCAGTGCGGGCACCGCCGCAGGGAAAGCGCGACATCGACACCCCCAGCACATCGCATTGAGGCAGGCGACAGCGGCAAGTCGGCCGAGCGATTAACCTCTGCCATAGTGGAGGGGGCCGATGGGCGCGAGGACGAGCGCAGGACGTCATTCATGGTGGAGCAACAGCATGCCCATCTCGATCGGGATGGTGTGGGTCCCACTCGCTGGCCAGCTCATCCTTAACGCGGCAGTGGGGAAAAAGAGAGGACGATGGCGCACACGCGCGAAGATAGTGCATCCTCGACGCATCGTTACCTACGTCAGGCCACGTAGGCCGACCTGGGCGCATCGCGTGCCTAGACACATGCGCCAGGCCGTAAACGGGGCGTACGCTGGTACGCTGAATAGAAAAATGGCGCCAAGCGGCGCCATTTTAATCGATTCGATTCGCAATCAAGCGTAGATGTTTGCCCGATCGCGCAACTCTTTACCCGGCTTGAAGTGGGGAACGTATTTACCTTCCAGCTCCACCTTTTCACCGGTTTTCGGGTTACGACCGATCCGGGGAGCACGGTAGTGAAGTGAAAAACTGCCAAAACCACGGATCTCAATGCGTTCACCATCGGCCAGTGTGGCGGCCATGTGTTCCAGCATCTCTTTTACCGCATCCTCAACGGCCTTCGCAGGCAGATGGGGTTGCTGACTGGCAAGTCTTTCAATGAGTTCTGACTTGGTCATATATCCTCCAAGCTGTGTCTCCCAAGAAAGGAGAACGCACGATGCAGCTTAACTACCGTTACAGGGCGGCGTTACGCCGCCCTCATCATTATTCGCCTTTAGCTGCTTTGAATGCTTCAGCCATTGCGTTAGAGAAGTTTGCATCGTCCTGGTTGTTTACGGCAGCCATAGCATCTTTCTCTTCTGCTTCGTCTTTAGCACGAACAGACAGGCTTACAACGCGGTTCTTGCGATCAACGCCAGTGAACTTAGCTTCAACTTCGTCGCCTACGTTCAGAACCAGAGTCGCATCTTCAACGCGGTCGCGGGAAGCTTCAGAAGCACGCAGATAGCCTTCTACGCCATCAGCTAATTCAACTGTAGCACCTTTCGCGTCAACTGCGGTGACTTTACCAGTAACAATTGCACCTTTCTTATTCAGAGAGATGTAGTTGTTGAACGGGTCTTCCGCCAGTTGCTTAACGCCCAGGGAGATACGCTCGCGCTCTGCATCGACCTGCAGAACAACGGCAGCGATTTCATCACCCTTCTTGTATTCGCGAACGGCTTCTTCGCCAGCCACGTTCCAGGAGATGTCGGACAGGTGCACCAGACCATCGATGCCGCCTTCCAGACCGATGAAGATACCGAAGTCAGTGATTGACTTGATCTTACCTTCAACGCGATCGCCCTTGTTGTGGGTTTCAGCGAACTGCTGCCACGGGTTAGCTTTGCACTGCTTCAGGCCCAGGGAGATACGACGACGCTCTTCGTCGATATCCAGAACCATAACTTCCACGACGTCGCCCACGTTAACCACTTTGGACGGGTGGATGTTCTTGTTGGTCCAATCCATTTCGGATACGTGAACCAGGCCTTCAACGCCTTCTTCGATTTCAACGAAGCAGCCGTAGTCGGTCAGGTTGGTCACGCGGCCGGTCAGTTTGGCCCCTTCCGGATAACGCTTGGCGATAGCGACCCACGGATCTTCGCCCAGCTGCTTCAGACCCAGAGATACACGGGTACGCTCGCGGTCGAACTTCAGCACCTTAACGGTGATTTCATCGCCAACGTTGACGATTTCGCTCGGATGCTTAACGCGCTTCCAAGCCATGTCAGTGATGTGCAGCAGGCCGTCAACGCCGCCCAGATCAACGAATGCACCGTAGTCAGTGAGGTTCTTAACGATACCTTTAACTTCCATGCCTTCCTGCAGGTTTTCCAGCAGCTGATCGCGTTCTGCGCTGTTTTCAGACTCGATGACAGCACGACGAGAAACTACAACGTTGTTGCGCTTCTGGTCCAGCTTGATAACTTTAAACTCAAGCTCTTTGCCTTCCAGGTGCAGAGTGTCACGCACCGGACGCACGTCTACCAGAGAGCCCGGCAGGAACGCACGGATACCGTTCAGCTCTACAGTGAAGCCACCCTTCACTTTACCGTTGATCACACCGGTAACAGTTGCAGCTTCTTCGTAAGCTTTTTCCAGCATCAGCCAAGCTTCGTGACGCTTAGCCTTCTCGCGGGACAGCTGAGTTTCGCCGAAGCCGTCTTCTACTGCATCCAGAGCCACATCAACTTCGTCGCCTACCGCGATTTCCAGTTCGCCCTGAGCGTTTTTGAACTGCTCGGCCGGAATGGCAGACTCAGACTTCAGGCCGGCGTCAACCAGCACGACGTCTTTGTCGATAGCAACAACAACGCCACGAACGATGGAACCCGGGCGGGTTTCGATTTCTTTCAGGGATTCTTCAAAGAGTTGAGCAAAAGATTCAGTCATGTTGATAATCTTCAGGATTCTTTAATTGAACGTCCATCCGGCATCCGGCCAGACGGGGTTATTTAACATACCTCGCTGCATTCCATCGCGACGAGGGGTACTAATTATACAACGTTTTTCACAGCTAAACGAACAATTTATCAATAACAACAATAGACAGCGGGTAAAATTCTCCCGATGGCCATCCTTGCCGCCGGCAACGCCGGATCGCCGTGAATGCCTGCTTACGCCAGATGCTGGCGCGCATAGGCCAATGCCTGCGTGATCACCTCATCGATCGACATCATCGTCGAGTCGAGCAACAGCGCATCCGCGGCGGGCACCAAGGGGGCGACGGCACGGTTACGATCGCGGAAATCACGCTCTTTAATTTCAGCTAAAAGACTTTCAAAGTTAACATCAAAGCCCTTCTGCTGCAACTGCAACATGCGACGCTGGGCGCGTTCTTCGGCGCTGGCGTCCAGGAAGATCTTGACCGGCGCATCGGGGAACACCACCGTGCCCATGTCGCGGCCATCGGCGATCAAGCCCGGAGCCTCACGGAAGGCGCGTTGACGGCGCAACAACGCCTCACGCACCCGCGGGAAGGCGGCGGCCCGCGACGCGGTATTGCCGACGGTTTCGGTACGGATCGCCGTGCTGACATCCTCCCCCTCCAACACCACCCGCAGGTCCCCGTGGCTGGCATCGAAACGCACATCCAAGTGTGCCGCCAGCGGCACCAGCGCCTCTTCTGAATCGATATCGACCTGATGATGCAGCGCCGCCAGCGCCAGCACGCGATAAATCGCACCGGAGTCGAGTAAATGCCAGCCAAAGGCCTGCGCCAACGCCTTACATAGCGTCCCTTTACCCGCGCCGCTTGGCCCATCTACGGTAATGACCGGAACTATCGCCGTCATTCTTGTCTCCTCTCAATTGGAAACCCCAGTTACACCAACCGGGGAAAGCGTATTGGGGGATGATAACGCGCGACACCGCCCCCATCCCGCAACACACTCGGCCCACGGCCAAGGTGCGGGGCGCATTATACGCTGACGCCGGGCGAACTGTTACCCTCGACGGCGGCGATTGCGGGAAAAACTGGCGTCGCGGCGCAACCGACGCGACACGACCAAACGGTTGCGCTCCGCGACCAGACGTGAAAAAGCCAACGCGATAAGCGGCTGGCTCAGGAGAAAAAATGTGTCACCTTCCCGCTAGTCGCGGGGGTGGCTCAAGGCGGCGAACTGAGCGAAATAGTCGGGGAAGGTCTTCGCGGTACAGCCCGGATCGCAAATGGTGACCGGCGTATCGGAGAGCGCCACCAGCGAAAAACACATCGCCATACGATGATCGTTATAGGTGGCGATCTGCGCCGCCTGCAACTGCGCCGGTGGTTCAATGCGGAGGAAGTCCGCCCCCTCTTCCACCTGTGCCCCCACCTTGCGTAGCTCGCAGGCCATCGCCGCCAGACGATCGGTCTCCTTCACCCGCCAGTTCGCGATGTTGCGCAGGGTCGTCGGCCCCTCGGCGAACAGCGCGGTGGTGGCGATGGTCATCGCCGCATCGGGGATGGTGTTCATGTCCATGTCGATACCATGCAAGCGATCACGGCTGCAGGCGATGTAGTCGTCGCCCCATTCGATATGGGCCCCCATCCTTTCTAATACGTCGGCGAAGTGAATGTCGCCCTGCATACTGTGACGTCCGATCCCCGTCACCCGCACCGTACCGCCGGCGATCGCCGCGCCGGCCAGGAAGTAGGAGGCGGACGACGCGTCCCCCTCCACCAGGTAATCGCCTGCGGCCTGATAAGATTGTCGGCCTCGAACCACGAAACGCTGATAGGCCTGATTCTCGACCGTGACGCCGAAGGCGCGCATCATCGCCAGCGTAATATCGATATAGGGCTTAGAGACCAAGTCCCCCAGGATGGTGATCACGGTATCCTGCTCCGCTAACGGCGCCGCCATCAGCAACGCGGTCAGAAACTGGCTGGAGACCGATCCGTCGACCGCGATCTGACCGCCGACGAAGCCGCCGCGTAGACGTAACGGCGGGTAGCCCTCCGCCTCCAGGTAGTCGATCTGCGCCCCTCCCTGACGCAGCGCCGTCACCAGATGGGCGATAGGCCGCTCCTTCATCCGGGGCTCACCGGTCAGGATCACCTCGCGCCGCCCCAGGCTGAGCGCCGCCGCCAGTGGGCGCATCGCCGTGCCCGCATTACCGAGGAACAACGACAGCACGCCGGCGACCGGCAGCGCCCCATCGACGCCCTGCACCTCGCAGCGGGTACGACAGTCGGAGAGTTGATAACGCACCCCTAATGCCTTCAGGGCATCGAGCATATAGCGCACATCATCGCTATCGAGCAGGTTATGTAGCCGGGTCACGCCTCGGGCCTGTGCCGCCAGCAACAAGGCGCGATTGGAGACGCTCTTCGAGCCGGGGAGGTTGATCTCGCCGGCGAAGCGGCGGATAGGATTCAAGGTCAGGGCGGACGGCATGCTAAATCACTCCTGGAGGAAAAACGGCGCCGCCATCATGGCCGCGCACAGTAACGTAGTTAGGTTATTTTTGTACCGTGTTTAGCGCCGACTGTCATCTAAAAACACCGGCATAAAAAAACCCCGCCAGGCGGGGTTAGTAGAGGCGTAGGTCAGCCTACGCGCCACGACATTAACCGTGACGACGGGCAAAGTCGGCCATAAAGTCGACCAAGGCCTGCACGCCGGCTAATGGCATCGCATTATAGATGGAGGCGCGCATCCCACCGGCCACCTTGTGCCCCTTAAGGGCGTGCAGACCGGCCTGCTGTGCCTCATCCCAGAATAACGGGCCCAGGGCACTGTCGGCCATCTGAAACGGCACATTCATGCGTGAACGGTTCGCCGCGGCCACATCGTTGCGGTAGAAATCGCTGCCGTCGATGGCACGATACAGCAGATCGGCCTTGGCCTGATTGCGACGCGCCATCTCACCCAGCCCGCCCTGCTCCTTAAGCCACTTGAACACCATGCCGGAGAGATACCAGGCAAAGGTCGGTGGCGTGTTGTACATCGAGTCATTCTCCACCAACACCTGGTAGTCGAGGATCGATGGCACCTCACGCCGCGCGCGCCCTAACAGATCTTCGCGCACGATAACCAGGGTAATCCCCGCCGGACCCACGTTCTTCTGCGCCCCGGCGTAAATCAAGCCGTAACGGCTGACATCGATGGGATGAGAGAGGATCACCGAGGACATGTCGGCCACGACCACCCGGTCACCGAAATCCGGCTCCTCATCGATGACCACGCCATCGATGGTTTCGTTCGGGCAATAGTGCAGGTAGGCGCTGTCATTCTGTAGCGTCCACTCCGCCATCGGTTTCATCGCCAGCTTGCCATCGACCCGGCAAGCGATGTCCTGTATATAGGGATCGCAGTACTTGCTCGCCTCTTTCGCCGCACTCTGCGCCCAGTAGCCCCCGACGACATACTCCGCCCGCGCCGTACGCTCGGCGCCTAGCAGGTTAAGCGGTACTGCGGCGAACTGCCCGCGCGCGCCACCGTGACAGAACAGGATGCGGTAATCCGCCGGGACCTTCAGCAAGTCACGCAGATCCTGTTCGGCCTCTTCCGCCACCTGCATAAACGCCTTGCTCCGGTGGCTGATCTCCATTACCGAGGTTCCCAGTCCATGCCAGTTGCACAGCTCTTGTTCGGCCCGGCGCAACACCTCTACCGGCAGCATTGCTGGCCCGGCGCTGAAATTATAAACCTGTGTCATCTCCCTCACCGCTCTCGCTCAAGTTCACCCGCAGGTGTTTCGTTAACAGATAATTGGTTGTATCACCGCAGGACACAGGCCGCAACGGTTATCACCCGCTGTGCCCATCACGCCGCCGGCGATGGCCCCAAACACGCCCCGCCCTCATCGCTCTCGCGACGAGCGACCCATTCATAAAGGATAGTCAAAAAGGGGATAACATGCGGGCTAACGGCCCGGCATCAGGACGATACCGGGCCGTGAAGGCGACGACGGGGGAAAGCGACTCCCCCGCGTCGCTGACGATCGCGACGATCGATCAGTAGGTATTAAAGATCTTCTGGATCTGTTGCGGATTCTTGGTCTCCGTCAGCGCCAGTTGCAGCAGGATACGCGCCTTCTGCGGGTTCAAGGTACCGGAAGCGATAAAGCCATACTTGGCGTCATCAACTTCAGCGTCTTGTGTCGTGGCACCGCTCGGTACGCGAGAGGAGCGGACAACCGCGACGCCATCATGCGCGGCGTTTGCCAACGCATCGAATACCGTCTTATACATATTGCCGTTGCCGACACCCGCACTGACGATCCCTTGATAACCATCCTTCACCAAGGCTTCGACCGGCAGGGCGCTGGCGTTAGCATAGTTATAGACGATACCGACTTTCGGCAGCGAGGTCAGCTTACTGACATCGAAGGGGGTCTGGGTGGTATGCTTGCGTTCCGGCGCACGTTGGTAGTCGATCTTACCGTTATGGATATAACCCAACGGGCCATAGTTGACGGACTTGAAGGTCTCGACGCCCGTGGTGTTGGTCTTGGTGACATCACGCGCATCCAGCACCGTATCGTTCATCGCCACCAGCACACCGCGATTGGCCGAAGCCGGATCGGCAGCTGTGATCACCGCGTTATACAGGTTAAACGGGCCATCGGCGCTCATCGCCGTAGAGGGACGCATCGCGCCAACCAATACGACCGGCTTATCACACTTCACCGTCAGATCAAGGAAATAGGCGGTCTCTTCCATGGTATCGGTGCCGTGAGTGATGACGAAGCCATCGGTCTTGCTGCACTCGGCGTTGATCTTCTTCGCCAGCTTCAGCCAAACCTGGTCATTCATGTCCTGGGAACCGATGTTGACCAGTTGTTCACCTTTAATGTCGGCGATTTTTTTCAGCTGCGGTACCGCATCGACCAACGCCTCTACGCCGACCTTACCGGCCGTGTAGTTGGATTGGGTGGCCGAGTCGCCGCCGCCGGCGATCGTTCCGCCCGTCGCCAGCACCGTGATGCTCGGCAACGCCAGCGCGGCGCCACTAAAACCGGAAACCAATAATGCCAACAGGCTAACCTTGACTAACTTCATCCCTACTCTCCTTATGTTAACTGCATGAATTATCTATTTTATCCATACTAAAAATGTGACATCAGGCAGACATAGGGAATACGTGGAGGAATAGGCTAAAAAAACGTATCATGCGCTTTTGACTACCGCACAAAGTGACATAAATGACACAGACTTTTATCCCCGGCAAAGACGCCGCGCTGGAAGATTCGATCAGCCGCTTTCAGCAACAGCTCCAGGCGCTCGGCTTTAATATAGAAGAGGCCAGCTGGCTAAATCCGGTTCCACACGTCTGGTCGGTACACATCCGCGACCGCGATTGCCCACAATGTTTTACCAATGGTAAGGGTGCCAGCCAGAAGGCGGCGCTGGCCTCGGCGCTGGGTGAGTACTTTGAGCGCTTGTCGACCAACTACTTCTTTGCCGACTTTTACCTTGGCAAGCACATCGCTAACGGCGACTTCGTCCACTACCCGAACGAACGCTGGTTCCCCCTACCAGCGGACGCCACCCTGCCCGCCGGGCTACTGGATAACGATCTGCGCGCCTTCTACGATCCGGCCGGCGATCTGGCCGCCAGCGATCTGATCGATCTGCAATCGGCAAACGCCGAGCGCGGCATCTGCGCCCTGCCCTTTATCCGCCAATCCGACGGGGCCACGGTCTACATTCCGGTCAATATCATTGGCAACCTGTATGTCTCCAACGGCATGTCGGCGGGCAACACCCCGAATGAAGCGCGCGTGCAGGCACTCTCCGAGATCTTCGAGCGCTACGTGAAGAACCGCATCATCGCCGAGGCCATCAGCCTACCGGCCATCCCCGACACGGTACTGGCGCGCTACCCCCAGGTGGTCGAGGCGATCGCCACCCTGGAGCGCGAAGGTTTCCCGATTCTGGCCTACGACGCCTCACTGGGTGGCCGTTATCCGGTGATCTGTGTGGTGTTGTTCAACCCGGCTAACGGCACCTGCTTCGCCTCCTTCGGCGCCCACCCCGACTTCGGCGTGGCGCTGGAGCGTACCGTCACCGAGCTGCTGCAGGGCCGCAGCCTGAAGGATCTGGATGTGTTCGCCGCACCGACCTTCGACGATGAAGAGGTGGCCGATCACACCAACCTGGAGACTCACTTCATCGACTCCAGCGGCAGCATCTCTTGGGATCTGTTCAAGTCCGATGCCGATTACTCCTTCGTCGACTGGAACTTCAGCGGCAGCAGCGAGCAAGAGTTCGCCACGCTGATGGCGCTGTTCGCCCACGAAGGGCAAGAGGTCTACATCGCCGATTACCAACATCTGGGCGTCTATGCCTGCCGTATCCTGGCACCGGGCATGTCCGACATCTACCCGGCGGAAGATTTACTGTTGGCCAACAACAACATGGGCGCCGGTCTGCGCACGACCCTGCTGCAACTGCCAGCGAGCGAGTGGGACGAGGATCGCTACTTGGCATTGCTGGCTCGCCTGGATGAGGAAGGGCTAGACGACTTCACGCGGGTGCGCGAACTGCTGGGCATCGTCTGCGACAGCGACAGCGCCTGGCATACCTTACGCATCGGCGAGCTAAAGGCCTTACTGGCACTGGCCGGTGGCGATCTGGAACAGGCGCTGACCTGGACGGAGTGGACCCAGGAATTCAACGCCTCAGTCTTCAGCGAGCAACGCGCCGCCTTCTACCGCTGCCTGCATACCCTGCTGCTACTGGCCATGGAGGAGGATCGCGATCCCGACCAATATATGGATGCCTTCCGTCGCATGTATGGCGAGCAGACGCTGGAGATCGCCCTGGCCAGCCTGAATGGCGAGCTGCGCTTCTACGGCCTCACGGCAATCGATGACGACTTCGCCAGCCTACCGGCTCATCGCGCCATGCTGGCCGCCTACGAAAAGCTGCAACAGGCTAAACGCCGTTTCTGGCAAGCCTAATATACAGTCACCGCCCCCGCGACCCGTGGGGGCGGGTTTACAGCGCACGGCAAGCTCCCTATCCTAGACGGCATCGCGACATCACTGGTGTCAGAATTAACAGTAAAATTACATTCGATGCGATATTGAAACAATAAAAACAATCATTACACGCTGGGATTACCTCTATAACGATATTGATGCTTTTCTCTCTCCCGTGATACGCGTTTTTTTCAACTCATCGCGTAAAAATTAAAAAAAATTTTCCCTTTTTATTTCAATGGGTTTTGCCATTAAGCCTCTGTTTTTGGGGTGTTTTTACTACGCCCACTGCCGCTAGACATGATCCATGTCAATTTTTACCGTATACTGCTTTGTTAGTATCTCGGCGCTGATTAATCTTAAGAGAGAGTTAGTGTGAAAGCTGACAACCCCTTTGACCTACTTCTACCCGCAGCCATGGCCAAAGTGGCCGAAGATGCCGGTGTCTATAAAGCCACAAAGCATCCGCTAAAAACCTTTTATTTAGCGATCACCGCTGGCGTCTTCATTTCTATTGCCTTCACCTTTTACATCACCGTTACGACAGGGACCGCCGCTGTGCCGTTTGGCCTGGCCAAACTGGTCGGAGGGATCTGTTTTTCTCTCGGTTTGATGTTGGTCGTCGTCTGTGGCGCCGATCTGTTTACCTCGACGGTACTGATTGTGGTCGCTAAAGCCAGCGGGCGCGTCACCTGGCGTCAGCTAGGATTAAACTGGTTGAATGTCTATTTCGGCAACTTGATCGGGGCGTTGTTCTTCGTCGCGCTGATGTGGTTCGCCGGCGAGTACATGGTAGCGAATGGCGCTTGGGGATTAAACGTGCTCAAGACCGCCGATCATAAGGTCCATCACACCTTTATCGAAGCCGTCTGCCTCGGCATCCTGGCTAACCTGATGGTCTGTCTGGCCGTGTGGATGAGTTACTCCGGCCGCAGTCTGATGGATAAAATGTTTGCTATGGTATTACCGGTGGCGATGTTCGTTGCCAGCGGATTTGAGCACAGTATCGCAAACATGTTCATGATCCCTTTGGGTATCGTAATCAAAAATTTTGCAACGCCGGAGTTCTGGCAAGCCGTCGGCGCTGCACCAGAACAGTTTTCAAGCCTGACAGTCAGTAATTTTATTACCGCCAACCTGATCCCGGTCACCATCGGGAATATCCTCGGCGGCGGCCTGCTGGTAGGTCTGACATACTGGGTAATTTATCTGCGCGGTGGCGACAAACATTAATCGTCTGTTGTACGCGTAGTAACGGGTTACAAAGAAATCCACACTAGAAGGTAGGTGTTTAAATGACCGAACTTAATGAAAAACAAGCAGCCGCATGGGAAGGTTTTACCGGCGGTGACTGGCAGAAAGAAGTCAACGTACGTGACTTCATCCAGAAAAACTACACCCCGTATGAAGGCGACGAGTCCTTCCTGGCCGGTGCCACCCCTGCGACCACTGCCCTGTGGGATAAAGTCATGGAAGGCATCAAAATCGAAAACCGCACCCATGCGCCGGTCGATTTTGATACCAACATCGCCTCTACCATTACCGCGCACGACGCCGGTTACATCAACAAAGATCTCGAGCAGATCGTCGGTCTGCAGACCGATGCTCCGCTGAAGCGCGCCATCATCCCGTTTGGCGGCATCAAGATGGTCGAAGGTTCCTGCAAAGCGTACAACCGCGAGCTGGACCCGATGATCAAGAAGATCTTCACCGAATACCGTAAGACCCACAACCAGGGCGTATTCGACGTTTACACCCCGGACATCCTGCGCTGCCGTAAATCCGGCGTGCTGACCGGTCTGCCGGATGCCTACGGCCGTGGCCGTATCATCGGTGACTACCGTCGTATCGCCGTTTACGGTATCGACTACCTGATGAAAGATAAGTTTGCCCAGTTCACCTCTCTGCAGGAAAAACTGGAAAACGGTATCGATCTGGAAGCGACCATCCGTCTGCGTGAAGAGATCGCCGATCAGCATCGCGCACTGGGTCAGATCAAAGAGATGGCTGCCAAGTATGGCTGCGACATCTCCGGCCCGGCTACCAATGCTCGCGAAGCCGTGCAGTGGACCTACTTCGGCTACCTGGCCGCGGTCAAGTCTCAGAACGGTGCCGCCATGTCCTTCGGCCGCGTATCCAGCTTCCTGGATATCTACATCGAACGTGACCTGAAAGCCGGCAAACTGACTGAAGAAGAAGCGCAGGAAATGATCGACCACCTGGTCATGAAACTGCGTATGGTACGCTTCCTGCGTACGCCGGAATATGATGAGCTGTTCTCTGGCGACCCGATCTGGGCAACCGAATCCCTGGCCGGTATGGGCCTGGACGGTCGTACCCTGGTTACCCGCACCAGCTTCCGTTTCCTGAACACCCTGTACACCATGGGGCCGTCTCCGGAACCGAACATGACCATCCTGTGGTCTGAAAAACTGCCGTTGGCGTTCAAAAAGTACGCGGCCAAAGTGTCCATCGATACCTCATCTGTCCAGTATGAGAACGATGACCTGATGCGTCCGGACTTCAACAACGACGACTACGCTATCGCCTGCTGCGTTAGCCCGATGGTTGTCGGCAAACAGATGCAGTTCTTCGGCGCGCGCGCCAACCTGGCTAAGACCATGCTGTACGCCATCAACGGCGGCGTGGATGAGAAGCTGAAGATGCAGGTCGGTCCGAAATCTGAGCCGATCAAAGGCGACGTCCTGAACTTCGACGAAGTGATGGAGCGCATGGATCACTTCATGGACTGGCTGGCTAAGCAGTATGTCACCGCCCTGAACATCATCCACTACATGCACGACAAGTACAGCTACGAAGCCTCTCTGATGGCGCTGCACGATCGTGACGTATTCCGCACCATGGCTTGCGGTATCGCCGGTCTGTCCGTTGCTGCCGACTCCCTGTCTGCCATCAAGTACGCCAAGGTTAAGCCGATCCGTGACGAAAACGGCCTGGCTATCGACTTCGACATCGAAGGCGAATACCCGCAGTTCGGTAACAACGATCCGCGCGTTGACGACATGGCTTGCGACCTGGTTGAACGTTTCATGAAGAAAATTCAGAAACTGAACACCTACCGTGGCGCTACCCCGACTCAGTCCGTACTGACCATCACCTCTAACGTGGTTTACGGCAAGAAGACCGGTAACACCCCGGATGGCCGTCGCGCCGGTGCTCCGTTCGGCCCGGGTGCTAACCCGATGCACGGCCGTGACCAGAAAGGCGCCGTTGCCTCTCTGACCTCCGTCGCTAAACTGCCGTTCGCCTACGCCAAAGATGGTATCTCCTATACCTTCTCTATCGTGCCGAATGCGCTGGGTAAAGACGACGAAGTGCGTAAAGCCAACCTGGCGGGTCTGATGGATGGTTACTTCCACCACGAAGCGTCCATCGAAGGCGGTCAGCACCTGAACGTCAACGTCATGAACCGTGAAATGCTGCTGGATGCGATGGAAAACCCGGAAAAATATCCGCAGTTGACCATCCGCGTGTCCGGTTATGCCGTCCGTTTCAACTCGCTGACTAAAGAACAGCAGCAGGACGTTATTACCCGTACCTTCACGCAGTCCATGTAATTCCCTGACTGGGTAAAATGGCATAAAATAAAGGCTCCACCCCGGTGGGGCCTTTTTACTATTGTGCGTCCTGCCACGGGAGGAAAACCGACTCGAGCCATGCCGCCACGACGGCAGCCTTGACTGTTTTGCCGGGTCGCTCTCCGTCATGAGCCAGGCCGGGAGACCGGGCAAAACAGTTACTACCATCGGTCGCGGGTAATCCGTTAACGCCGCCCGCACCGTATGGCTTCACGACTGCTATTGATCAGTCAATTTTGGAGATAACCCCGCAATGTCAGTAACCGGTCGTATCCATTCGTTCGAATCCTGCGGCACCGTCGACGGCCCAGGCATCCGCTTTATCACCTTCTTCCAGGGCTGCCTGATGCGTTGCCTGTATTGTCATAACCGCGATACCTGGGATACCCACGGCGGTAAAGAGGTGACCGTCGAAGAGCTGATGAAAGACACCGTCACCTATCGTCACTTTATGAATGCCTCCGGCGGCGGTGTGACGGCGTCCGGTGGCGAGGCCATGCTCCAGGCCGAGTTTGTGCGCGACTGGTTCCGCGCCTGCAAGGCAGAAGGCATCCACACCTGCCTGGACACCAACGGCTTCGTGCGCCGCTATGATCCGGTGGTCGATGAACTGCTGGACGTCACCGATCTGGTGATGCTCGATCTCAAGCAGATGAACGACGATATCCATAAGAACCTGGTCGGCGTCTCTAACCACCGCACGCTGGAGTTTTGCCGCTATCTGGCCAAGCGCAATCAGAAGACCTGGATCCGTTACGTGGTGGTACCGGGTTGGTCGGACGATGAGGCCTCGGCCCGTCTGCTGGGTGAATTCACCAAAGATATGAAGAATATCGAAAAGATCGAGCTACTCCCCTACCATGAACTGGGCAAGCACAAATGGGAAGCGATGGGGGAAACTTACCAACTGGGCGACGTGAAACCGCCCTCACGCGAGATCATGGAGAGGGTCAAAGGTATCCTCGAAGAGTATGGTCACAAGGTGATCTACTAAGGCGCGCCTAAGACACGGCGCCCCAGGGCGCCGTGTCTAGTTATCTCGACGCGCGACTTAACATACGCACAAACTGACGGCTGATGTGCAGCAAGGTCTCGCGATCGCTGCCCGCCTTAGCCTGCATCGCCAGCCCCTTCTCGAAGGTGAGGATCAACAGCGCCGTCTGCTGTGCCGAGCCCATCTCTTGCAGTTCGCCATCGGCAATCCCCTGCGCCACCAGCGCGCAGAAGTCGGCAAAGAACGCCTTGCCCGCCTCGTTCATGCCGGCAAAGATCGCCGGTGGTTTCTTATGATAGGTAAACAGTTCGAACAGCAACATGCAGCCACGCGGGTAAGCGGGCTGGGTGATCACCTCGACGAAACGAGTCAGAAACAGCTCGATACGCGCGCCAGGCGATAATCCCGGGGCCTCGATGCTGGCGATCACCTCACTCAGGTAGCGCTGGATATAGCGCTCCATCACCAGGGCGAACACCTGCTCCTTGCTGCCAAACGAGGCATACAGCGTTGGCGGATTGATGCCCGCACACTTAACGATCTCCGCGATCGACGTCCCCTCATACCCTTGTAGCCAAAATAGCTGCAGCAGCTTCTCCAGCACCTGTTCCCGATCGAACTTCTGAGGTCGACCGGCCTTCTTCGTTGTCTGCGCGTTCATCCTACCACCCTGTTTTTCTATTTTTGTATTTATAACTACAAAATACTTGACTGCGCTACATGATCCAACACATAGTATATTGTATTGAACATTACAAAAAGATGATAACGATGAAATCATGCAAATACCACGGCCGCCGCGGCGAAGTGATCGGCCTGTTGGCGACGGCGCTGATCCTGATTTGGTTAGGGATCTTTAAATTCACCCCGACAGAGGCAGCGGCGATCAAACCCCTGGTCGAGCATCACTTCTTGATGGCCTGGTTATATGGCGTCTTCAGCGTTCAGACCGTCTCCAACCTGATCGGTCTGGCCGAGATCGTGATCGGGGTGGCACTGCTGATCGGCCTGAAGCAGGCACGCATCGGCCTCTATGCCGGACTCGCCTCCTGCGTGGTCTTCGCCGTCACACTCAGCTTTATGTTTACCACCCCGGGGGTCTTCAAGGTGGTGGATGGCGTACCGATCACCGAATTCTTCCTGTTTAAGGATCTGGCCTTCTTCGCCATCAGTCTCAGTATCGTCGAACGTAACCGCGCGGTGCTAACCGCCGCCACCTCGGAGAAAGCCTGATGAAAATGCATAACGCCTGGCTCCTGCTCCCCGCGCTATTACTGTCGGCGGCCGTACAGGCCGCCACGGTGGAAAAGTACGACGAGGCCGCCTTTAACCAGGCTCGGGCCAGCGGCGCCCCGGTCCTGATCGATGTCTATGCCGACTGGTGTCCGGTGTGCAAACGCCAGATGCGTGAGTTGACACCGCTCTTCGCCCAGCCGGCCCAGCGCGATCTGCGTGTCTTTACCTTGAACTTCGATACCCAGAGGGCCGCGTTGAAGTCGTTTCGTGTCAGCCAACAGAGCACCCTGATCCTCTATCGCAACGGCCAAGAGGTACGGCGTAGCATCGGTGAGACCTCACCCCAAGCGCTCGCCGATTTCTTGCGCCACTAAGGGGTTGCCATGGAGATAAGCCTATTAACGCTGGGGCTCAGCCTGCTGGCCGGCATACTGACCACCCTCTCTCCCTGCGTGCTACCGATCCTGCCCATCGTGGCCTCATCGGCGATGGCGCGCAGCCGCTGGGGGCTCCTGTTTCTGGCCCTCGGCATGGCGGCGGCCTTCACCCTGACCGGGGTGTTCATCGCCTCGTTGGGCTTCAGCCTAGGATTCGATGGCCGTCTCCTACGCGACATGGCCGCGGTTTTGATGTTGTTGGCGGCGCTATGGCTGCTGAATAGCCGAGTACAGGCCTGGATGAGCCGACAGAGTGCCGCGCTCAGCGGCCGGGGACAGACCTGGTTGAGCCGCTTTCAGCCGAACACCGCCCGCGGTCAACTGATCGTCGGCCTGCTGTTAGGTCTGGTCTGGACGCCCTGCATCGGCCCGACGCTGGGTGCCGCCATCGCCCTGGCCAGTCGAGGAGAAAACCTCTTCGCCGTCGGCGGTGTCATGCTGCTGTTCAGCCTCGGCGCCCTGCTCCCGTTGATCGGCATCGGCCTGCTGTCACGCCAGTTTTTCCTGCAGCGCCGCGCCAGACTGGCACAGCTGAGTGAATGGGGACGCAAACTGATGGGCTGGAGCCTGCTCAGCGTGGGACTGCTGGTGCTCAGCGGTCTGGATAAAAAATTGGAGAGCGCCTTGATCGCCCTCTCCCCCGCGTGGCTGATTAACCTCACCACCGCACTGTAATTCATCAACGACCCGTAACGACAATAAGGATTTCACCATGAAAAAAGTAACCATCGCCACCGCCTTGACCCTACTGTTAAGCGCCACCTCCGCCTTCGCCGCTAGCCAGATCGATAGCCAGCGGGCCATGGATCAGCAGCGCATCGGCGCCATTCGTGTCCAGATCCCCAACGGGACGCCGGATCAGGCCGTCGCGGCGCTGGCCCAGAAGGCCGCGCAACAAGGGGGAGAGTACTTCCATATCACCGGATTAGGCACCACCGGCATGGGTAACAGCGTGACCGCCACCGCCGAAATCTATAAATAATCGCCACGGCCCCTAACGGGGCCGCCTTACCCTGCCCCGCTCACCTCACCGCCTCCGCGGATCTTATGCGTCCTGCTATATTTTTAGGATATTCATCGGACATTACGGCTTTTTGCTGAATTATTACACCAAGATAGCGGCAATAATTTAAGTAATGTAATGAGAGAATGACGATTATTAGAAATTCTTCTAGTCAGTGACTTCTGTGACTTGAGTCGATACACTGTTTTTACACCGCAAGAGATTAGATGTTATAAATCAATCTGTTACGCGTGAAACACTGTTTTTAAATGCTGAACTTGTACCCACGCTTCACACTCTATTCGTTAAGCGTCCCCATAACGTTATCACTAGGGACAGTATGGATAACGCTTTTAGGTGCAAGGTTACCGGAGGATTTTATGTCTATTGATGCAACTCTCGACCAACGCTGGCAGTATTGCCACCAGCCGCTGAGCTGGCGCCATGCCATCCATCTTGCCTGTCAACCGCTGATCAGCGATAAGAAGGTTAACGCCCATTATCCGCTGCACATCATCGACGCACTGAAACGGGGCAAGCAGGATTTCATGGTACGCGAAGGTGTGATGCTGGTATTTGCCCAACCGCAACATGGGGTACTCAGTGAGAAGGGGGAAGCATCCGTACTCAAGTGTGATAAACCGGTCGTCATGCCAGATGGAGCTGAAGTGACCCTGATTATCACGCTCTCCGCCGGGACGCAGCAGGCACTGTATGATTTGCACGGCCAGATCGAAAACTGGTTGGAAATCAACAACGGTTTCGAACTGCTGACCCAGGCAACCAGCCAAAACATGTTGGGTGCCCGTATTCAGGCGACCCTGCTGCACTAAGTGACACGCCCCTCCCGGGCGACGCGCACAAATCCGACACCCCGCACCGTCATGGTGCGGGGTGTGTTATTTTAGGTAACGGGTAACGCGGAGTGCCCCTCGGGGCGGCGCAGCAGCATCAACAGATAACACAGCGCGATGGCGGCAATGGTGACAAACATCCAGTGATCGGAAAAGCGCTGCATCAGTAACGCCACCACCGCTGGCCCGGCCAGACTACCCAGGGTATAACTCATCAATAATGCCTGATTCATCGCCACCAACTCATGGCGATCGGCGCGCTCACAGGCCCACGACATCGCCACCGGGTAGAGGGTGAACCCGGCCGCGCCCAGGGTAAACAGCGCAGGCACCATCCCCTGTGGGCTAACCAACATAGCCAGGCTGCCGAGGATCAGCACAAACACCTGCACGCGCAGCACCAGCAGGCGACCATAACGATCCGCCAGGCGCCCCACCGGCCACTGGCCGAGGATACCGGCGCTGACCAGCAGTGCCATCCAATAGCCGATGCGTGAGTCACTCATCCCCTGGTGACTCAGATAGAGCGGCAACAAGCCATACAGCGTGCCGAGGATCGCCCCCGAGATTACGCAGCCATTCACCCCCAGGCGGGCGCTACGCCGACGCAACAGCGGCCAGAGCGACATCCCTCCCGCATGCGGTTGGGGACGTTCGATGCGCGCGAAACAGAGTGGCAGCATCGCTACCACCATCAGCGCCGTGGTCCAAGGAATGACCTGCAACAACGCGGTAGCGATGGCGCCGAGCGCCAACTGCCCCAACACGGTGCCCAGATAGTAGATGGTCATATAGGCCGCCAATAACTGGCCGCGGTTCGCGTTGGTTCCGCTGCGCAGTAAGGCGCTTTCCACGATCACCCAGATCATGGCGCAGCCGATACCGGCCAGGAAACGCCACAATAGCCAGCCCCAAAACCCATTGGCCATCCCCAATGCCGCCGTCGAGGCGGCAAACAGCAGGCAGGCATAGTAGTAGCTTTGGTTGAAACCGTGACGCAGGATGACCCAACCGGTCAGCAAGGTGCCAACCAGGTTACCCAGGAAGTAGGAGGAGCCGACCAGGCCGACCTGCCACGTCGCCAGATGGCGTTGATCCAGCCACAACGGCACCAGGGTATTGAGCAGTGCCATGGCGACCGTCAGCAGTAACAGCCCACAGAGCAAAGCGAACACCGGACGAGAGAGCGAGAACATGGAAACGTGACCGCACCGACAAAAACAAGAAAAGTGTGCGCATCATGCCACTTGCGACAAAAATGTCAATTGTTCATTAACTGTTCAACTAAAAATGTTGCAATCTGGTAACACTCACCTTGGCAAGGTTGCGGGACAGAGCCTCAATCGCGCCCATGAGCGATGCCAGCCTGGAGGTGTAGATGGCCGGAATGGCAAGCCAGCTTGCACAGCCCACAGCCATCGCAGCGCGCCTCATCCAACTGCGGCTGACTCTGTGCATCAAACGACAACGCCTGTTGAGGACAGGCGAGCTGGCACTGGCGGCAGTCGCTATAGCGCCCGAGACAATGGCTGTCCAACTGCGGGCGCCAGGCGGTATCGGCGGGTAGCTGCGCCAGCAATGCCCCCCGAGAGCAGGCATCGGCGCAGGCCTGACAGTGCTGCGTATCGCAACCACAGAAGTCGACCTCCAGCCAGGCTACCCCTTCATGCAGGGCGATCAGGCCGTAGGGGCAGGCAGTGACACAGGCCGCACACCCATCGCAACTCGCCAGAAAGGCCGCCTCCGCCAAGGCATAAGGCGGCCGCCCGCGCGCGCGCTGTAGAGAGGCCTGCAACGCCTGGCGTTGCACCGCGCGCCCGCCCCCCAATAAGCCACGCAATAACCCGCGCCGACTGACGTGACGATGGCTCATCCAGGCCCGGTAGTAACGCTCATCGCGCCGCTCGCTCATCAGCGATACAACTTCACGTCGACATCGGCGAGAGCAAACTGGTGCTGCCAGGTGCGTAATGTCAGCGCGCTCAACGCCGCGATCCCTTGATAGAAGGGGTGCTCGGCGGCCTGCTCCAGCAAGGTCAGATAACGGCCGCTCCAGGGCAACAGATGTTGTTGCAGCAAAGGCGCCAACCAGTGCGGCTGCTCCTCGGCCAGCCAGGCCACCAACAACAGCAGCAGGCCGATGTGATCCTCCGGCTCGCGGCTATCCGTCTGCCAGTCGATCCCCTGCGCCCGCATCCAGTGACGTAACGCCAGGGTCGAGTCGCCAAACAGCACGCTTTCACGATCCAGGTAAACCGATCCCCAGGGCGGTGCCGCCAGCGCGTGCGGCCCAATAAACAGACGCTGATACGCCTCGGCCAGAGGCTCGTCCGCCGGTGCAGCCAGCAACGCGGCGCAGTGCTCGCGCTGGGCGGGGGTGCCATAGGGCCAGTGCAGCACCTCTTGCGGCTGGCGCAATGCCGCCACCAATGGCGCGGCCTGTTCGCTATCCGGCGTGCGGTACAACAGGGTGCCCAGCACCCGCGCCGTCAGCGCCATATCCTGTAATTGTTGTGGTTGTAACATAGCAATCCTTACGGGAGGGCGACAGCGAGACGCCGCCCTCCCCCTCCATTAACCGGCGATAGCCACGCCAACGGTCATATGCAGACCATAGAACACGCCACGGCCCACCAGCTCACCCGCCAGCACCAGGATCAGCGCCAGGATCAGCCCCCCCATCGACGGGATCTTCCCGCGCAATAATGGGTACAACCAGCATCCCAGGCCTAACGCCAGCAACACGCTGCGCAACGCCAACAACCCGGCGTAATCAGGCACCAAGGCATAAGCCTGCTGCACGGCGCTATGGATTACGGCCAAGTCGGTACCCTGCATTCCGCCCGCCACCACGCCGATCAACGCGGCACAGCAGGCGATCGGCGGCAGCAGACGCAGTGAGCCGGGCGCCATATCGACCGACAGCAGCAACAGGTAGCCCAGTAACGCGCCACCGACCAGCATGGTCACGAAGAAGCTGAGGGTGGTGTAACCCGTGTACCAGGTCGGCACCGTGTCGATCAGGTAGACGCGCGTCATCGACCAGACGAACACCAACGCCAGCGCCATGGTCACCAGCAACCACAGGCGTCCCAGCGCCGCCGGCATCTTATTCAACACCGCCAGGAGCCAATACAGCCCCCCGGCAGCGAAGAACAACGAGCCGCACAGGATCTCGTTACTCAGCGCGGAAGCGCCGACTCGATCGAGCGCATTGATGGCGCGCTGCGGCGAACCGAGGTGCATCACCGACGCGACGAAAGCGATAGCCAGCAGCAGCCACAGGAAGAACATGCGTCCCTGAATACGCAGGACTCGCCCCGCCTCCAGCCGACCGCACAACAACGCCAACGCCATGACGATAAAGGCACCGGCGACGCTTTGCCCTAATACCGTGAAGATCATCAACGGCCATTCATGCCATCCCATACCCATCTCAGACCTCCTTCGGATTCGCCAGATAACCGCAGGTATCCCCGACCGGGCGGCTGTTGGCATTCGGTTTCAGCACGATATTCGGCCGGGTGTAGTGTGCCGCCGGCAGCGGCGCCACGGCGGCGAGATCACCATAGCGGGCACGCAACTCCTCGATCGGCCCCATGTCCAATGCCCGCAGCGGGCAGGACTCGACACAGATCGGCTTCAGCCCCTGCGCGACACGCTCATAACAGCCGTCGCATTTGGTCATATGCCCCTTCTGCGCGTTGTATTGCGGCGCGCCGTAAGGACAGGCCATGTGGCAATAGCGACAGCCGATGCATACCGACTCGTCCACCACCACGAAGCCATCCTCGCGCTTGTGCATCGCGCCGCTCGGGCATACCTTGACGCAGGCCGGGTCGTCGCAGTGGTTGCATGAGATGGAGAGATAGTAAGCGAACACGTCATGGTGCCAGGTATCGCCATCCGGATGCCACTCGCCACCGGCGTACTCATAGATGCGGCGGAAGTTGATGTCCGGCGGTAGATCCTTGTAATCCTTACAGGCCAGCTCGCAGGTCTTACACCCGGTGCAACGGCTGGAGTCGATATAAAAACCGTATTGCGTTGTCATCAGCTACTCCTTTAAGCCTTAGCAACCTGAACCAGATTGGTGTGCGACGGGTTACCCTTCGCCAACGGCGAGGGGCGCTGGGTGGTCAGGACGTTGATGCAGCCACCGTGATCGACGCGCGCGCCGTCGGGGCTATACCAGGCACCCTCGCTCAGTGCGACCACCCCGGGCAACACACGCGGCGTCACCTTGGCGTTGATACGCACCTCACCGCGATCATTAAAGATGCGCACCACATCCCCCTGTGCGATGCCGCGCGGCGCCGCATCCAACGGGTTGATCCACACCTCCTGCGGGCAGGCGGCCTTCAGCACATCCACGTTGCCATAGGTGGAATGGGTGCGCGCCTTATAGTGGAACCCACTCATCTGCAACGGGAACTTACTACGCAGCGGATCCTGATAGCTTTCGAAGCCGGGGCTATAGATCGGCAACGGATCGATGACATCTTCCGGCGCTAGCTGCCAGGTGGCGGCGATCTCGGCCAACGGCGCCGAGTAGATCTCGATCTTCCCGGAAGGCGTCGTCAATGGATTGGCCTGCGGATCGGCGCGGAACTCGCGGTAGGCCACATGATGCCCCTGCGGATCGCGCTGCTTGTAGATCCCTTGGCTGCGGAACGCCTCAAACGACGGCAATCCGGGGATCGCCTGCTGCGACTGGGCGTACAGATGGCGTAGCCACTCTTCCTGGCTGCGTCCCTCGGTAAACTGCTGACCGACGCCCATCCGCTTGGCGATCTCGCTGGTCATGTCATAGATGGTGCGACATTCGAAGCGTGGCGCGATCACCTGATCGGCGAAAATCACGTAGCTCATGTTGCCGCAGGAGGCATCGAGGCAGAAGTCCATCTGCTCCGAGGCGGTGCAGTCCGGCAGCAAGATATCGGCATACTTGGCCGAGGCGGTCATATGGTTATCGATCACCACAATCATCTCGCACTTGCTATCGTCTTGCAGGATGTCGTGGGTACGGTTGATCTCAGAGTGCTGGTTAACCAGGCAGTTACCGGCATAGTTCCAGATCATCTTGATCGGGACATCCAGCTTCTCCTTGCCGCGCACCCCGTCGCGGGTCGCCGTCATCTCCGGGCCACGCACGATGGCGTCGGTCCACAGGAACATCGAGATGCTGGTTTTAACCGGGTTCTCCAGGGTCGGCATGCGGACGAACGGCAGGCTATAAGAGCCTTCACGTGCGCCACTGTTGCCCCCGTTGATCCCCACGTTACCGGTCAGGATCGGCAGCATGGCGATGGCGCGTGACGTCAACTCGCCGTTAGCGTGACGCTGTGGCCCCCACCCTTGGCAGATGTACGCCGGTTTGGCGCTTCCGATCTCGCGCGCCAGCTTGATGATCTTATCCTCTGGAATGCCGGTGATCGCCGACGCCCAGGCTGGGGTCTTGGCGGTCTTATCCGGCCCCTGACCGAGGATGTAAGCCTTGTAGTGGCCGTTGGCGGGTGCGCCCGCGGGCAGCGTGCGCTCGTCGTAACCGACGCAATAACGGTCGAGGAAGGGCTGATCGACCAAGCCTTCGCTGATCAGCACATGGGCGAGACCGGCCACCAACGCAGCATCGGTCCCCGGACGGATGGCGATCCACTCATCCTCACGCCCGGCGCCGGTGTCGGTGTAGCGCGGATCGATGATGATCATCTTGGCATTGGACTTGGCGCGCGCCTGCTCCAGGTAGTAGGTCACCCCACCGCCACTCATGCGCGTCTCGCCCGGGTTGTTACCGAACATCACCACCAGCTTGCTGTTCTCGATATCCGACGGGCTGTTACCGTCCGCCCAGCCACCATAGGTGTAATTCAGCCCGGCGGCGATCTGCGCGGTACTGTAGTCGCCATAGTGGTTGAGGTAACCGCCACAGCAGTTCATCAGGCGGGCGATCAGCGTCGCGCCGGGTGGCCAGGAACGCGTCACGGTGCCGCCCAGCGTACCGGTGCCATAGTTCAAGTAGATCGCTTCGTTACCGTACTCTTTGATGATCCCCTTCATGCTGACGGCGATGGTATCGAAGGCCTCTTCCCAGGAGATACGTTTAAATTTCCCTTCGCCGCGCTTACCGACCCGTTTCATCGGGTACTTCAGACGGTCCGGATTATAGACGCGACGACGCATGGAGCGACCGCGCAGACAGGCGCGGACCTGGTGCAGACCGTCATAACGGTCGTCACCGGTATTGTCGCTTTCGACATAGCTGATCTCACCATCCACGACGTGCATACGTAGCGGGCAGCGGCTGCCGCAGTTAACGGTGCAAGCGCTCCAGATCACCTGCTCATCCTGCGCCGCCGGGGCGGGCTGGGCGGGTTGTGCCTCCGCTCGACGCGTAAAGGGGAGCGAGAGCGCACCGCTGGCCGCCGCCAGCCCGCCGATCGCGCCGCCTTTCACCAGAGTACGCCGTGTCAGCGCCGCATCTAGCAATGCCGTCCGATTGTGTTTTTTCATAGCATGCTCACTTTTATTTTGCTTTCTACTGGTTAATACGCGCTCGCCCCCTCGCTCAGGAGAGATGCTGACGCAAAGAAAGAAAAACGGAATAAGGCAAAGGAGAGATCGCAATAACCCGGCAGATGCCAGCTCATTGGGACACGAGTTCAGGACCCATTAAACATTAAAATAATCATCCTACTAATCAACTCCATGGCAACTCCTCGCCTCACTCATGAGCATACGGCTTTCATTTCGCCCGCATTTGTTTCATATCAAAAAAGAATCCGTCGGATTTCACAGAATCACGTAAATGTTTTTTATCGGCTTAATTTGGCGTTTTTCTTTTGATAACAATAACTATTTAGCCTGAGATCACACAGAGAAACGACGCGCTGACGCCAGCGAGATGACTCGCCTTTCCGGTGGGATCCGGCCGCTCGCACTTAACGCAGACAGACGCCCAAGCAAATCCTGCGCGAAAGGCGTTACTGCCCCCGGCCGAGCAGGCGCTTTTCACCCGGCAAAAAAAAAGACCCCGCGAGGCGGGGTCTTCGTCGATACAGCGCGAGGGCGATTAACCGATATATTCTAGGCCATTCATATACGGGCGCAGGACTTCCGGCACCTGGATACGGCCATCGGCCTGCTGGTAGTTTTCCATCACGGCGACCAGCGTACGGCCTACGGCCAGGCCGGAACCGTTCAGGGTGTGCAGCAGACGCGGCTTCTTGTCTTCCTTGCTGCGATAGCGGGCCTGCATGCGGCGCGCCTGGAAATCCCACATGTTGGAGCAGGAGGAGATTTCACGGTAGGTGTTCTGCGCCGGGACCCAGACTTCCAGATCGTAGGTCTTGCTGGAGCCGAAGCCCATGTCGCCGGTGCACAGCAGTACCTTACGGTACGGCAGATTCAGCAGCTGCAACACCTTCTCGGCATGGCCGGTCAGCTCTTCCAATGCCGCCATGGAGTCTTCCGGGCGTACGATCTGAACCAGCTCGACCTTATCGAACTGGTGCATACGGATCAGACCACGGGTATCACGGCCATAGGAGCCGGCTTCAGAGCGGAAGCACGGGGTGTGCGCCGTCATCTTCAGCGGCAGTTCGCTCTCGTCCAGGATCTCGCCGCGCACCAGGTTGGTCACCGGCACTTCGGCGGTCGGGATCAGCGCATAGGTGCTGCTATCAGCCTCTTCTTCCAGCGGACGGGTGTGGAACAGATCCGCACCGAACTTCGGTAACTGACCGGTACCGTACAGGGTATCGTGGTTCACCAGGTACGGGACATAGGTTTCCAGATAGCCGTGCTGCTCGGTATGCAGGTCCAGCATAAACTGCGCCAGTGCGCGGTGCATGCGGGCAATCTGACCTTTCATCACCACAAAACGGGCACCGGTCAGCTTCACCGCGGCGGCGAAGTCCAGACCATCGGCCATCTCGCCCAGGGTCACATGGTCGCGCACCTCGAAATCGTAGTGACGCGGCTCACCCCAACGGCTGACCTCCAGGTTATCGTTCTCATCCTTGCCGACCGGGACAGAGTCATCCGGCAGGTTGGGGATGGAGAGCGCCAGATCACGGATTTCCTGCTGGAGCTGGTCCAGCTCGGCCTTGGCGGCATCCAGCTTTTCACCCAATTCGTTGACTTCACGGCGCAGCGGCTCGATGTCCTCACCCCGGGCCTTGGCCGCACCGATGGATTTGGATCGCGAGTTACGCTCGGCTTGCAGGGATTCCGTCTCCACCTGCAACACTTTACGGCGTTCTTCCTGCTGACGCAGTGTGTCAACATCCAGTTTGTAGCCTCGGCGAGCCAGTTTTTCGGCGACTGCGTCTAGCTCATTACGCAGCAGATTGGGATCTAGCATGCTAATCCTGTGAATTATTGAGGGGTTTTAATAAACTCATACACTGAAGCGGCCGTCGCGATGGCGGCAACGCACTCAATGCAAAGCGGATTTCTTCATAACCTTACCGCAATGAATGGATCAGCGGTAGCGTTTTGTCGGGCTATTTTGATCCTGCTCAGCGAGCCAGGCTAGCTTATCGCCGATCTTGCCCTCCAGGCCGCGCGAGGTCGGCTGATAATAGCGCGTCTGCGCCATTTCCGGCGGGAAGTAGACCTCGCCCGCCGCGTAGGCATTGGGCTCGTCGTGGGCGTAGCGGTACTCCTCGCCCAGCCCCATCGACTTCATCAGCTTGGTCGGCGCGTTGCGCAGATGAGGTGGCACGTCATAGTCCGGACGCTCCTTGGCGTCGCGCAGGGCAGCCTTGAAGGCGGTATACACCGCGTTACTCTTCGGCGCACAGGCCAGGTAGACGATGGCCTGGGCGATGGCACGCTCCCCTTCCGCCGGACCGACGCGAGTGAAGCAGTCCCAGGCGGCGATCGCCACCTGCATCGCGCGGGGATCGGCGTTGCCCACATCCTCCGAGGCGATGGCCAGCAGGCGCCGCGCCACATACAACGGATCGCCCCCCGCAGTGATGATGCGAGCATACCAGTACAGGGCGGCATCCGGCGCCGACCCGCGCACCGACTTATGCAACGCGGAGATCAGATCATAATAGCGATCGCCGTGATTATCGAAGCGCGCGCTGCGCTCGCCGGAGACCGCACGCAGCAGATCCACTGTCAAGCGACGCTGGCCCTGGCTATCCACCTCGGCCATATCGGCCATCATCTCCAGGGTATTCAACGCCCGACGGGCGTCGCCATTAACCAGCTCCGCCAGTGCATCGCGCGTCTCCTCCGGCAGCAGCAGATCCTGCCCACCGTAGCCACGCTCGCTATCGCTCATCGCCTGTTGCAACACCTGTACGATGTCCTGCGCCTCCAGCGCCTTGAGCAAATAGACCCGTGCGCGCGACAGCAACGCCGAGTTCAGTTCGAAGGAGGGGTTCTCGGTGGTGGCGCCGATAAAGGTAATGGTGCCATCCTCGATATGCGGCAGGAAGGCATCCTGTTGACTCTTATTGAAACGATGCACCTCATCGACGAACAAGATCGTGCGCCGACCGACATCGCGATTCTGGCGCGCCCGCTCGATCGCCTCGCGGATCTCCTTGATCCCCGAGGTGACCGCCGAGATGCGCTCCACCTCGGCATGGCCATAGCGCGCAATCAACTCCGCTAACGTGGTCTTACCGGTTCCCGGCGGCCCCCACAAGATCATCGAGTGCAGGTGGCCGGCCAGGATGGCGCGCGGCAGCGGCTTGCCCGCCGCCAACAGATGACGCTGACCGATATACTGTTCCAACGTCTGCGGCCGCATGCGCGCGGCCAGCGGTTGGAAGGTATCCTGGGCGAAGTCGAGGGAGAGATTACTCACGAGCGGCGTCCTGGGCTTACTTCTGGCGCTGATCGTCCAGCGTCACGCCCGGCGGTGGCGTGAAGCGGAACTTGGCCGCATCGACCGCCCCATTCTGCTGGCGCTTCAGGGTATAGACGCTGCGCTGACCGTCCTGCTCGACGGCACTGAAGCCATTGATGGTGCCATCCGGCAACACGGTAATGGTGAATTTCTTCAGGTTGTTCTTGTTGCTCTTCGGCGTCAGATCGAAGGTGTTACCCTGCTGGGTCACGTTATAGTGCGCCCACTCGCTGGCGTCATTACGGGTGATCAGCATAAACGGCGTATTGCTGGTAGCTCGGTTTAACCAGGTGGCCGTGACCTGCTCGACGAACGGATTGTAGAACCACAAGGTTTTGCCATCGGAGACCAGCACGCTCTCATCCGGTGAGGTCATGTGCCAGTTAAACAGATTGGGACGCTTCACCCACAGCTCGCCCTCACCCTGTTGTACCGCCGTCCCATCCGCCGTGCTGACGGCCTGGGTAAAGCTGGCATGGAAACTATTGACCTTGTTCAGACGGCCTTGCAGATCGCTGCTCGGCGACGCCAGAACGGAGGCCGACATCATGCCGCTCACGACAACACAGCAGGCAACTAACAGCTTTTTCATCGGAATGATTACCTTCAACAAGAATAAGTTCGGTCTACCCGGACCAGCGCAGCCACGGGCAGACATGGCACCGCGTAATGAGTATACGCCAAGGCGTACGCTGGCACGCGGGAAAAACCACGCGCCAGCACGCGATTAATCGTAATCACCCGCCGGGGGCGCCAACACCTCACGGTTGCCGTTATGCCCCTGCGGACTGACGATCCCCTGCGCCTCCATCTGCTCGACGATGCGCGCCGCCCGGTTATAGCCGATGCGGAACTGGCGCTGCACCCCGGAGATCGAGGCGCGACGCTTATCGATCACGAAGGCGACCGCCTGATCGAACAGCGGATCGAGCTCATCGTCGCTGTCCAGGCCGCCACCAGCGCCGCCCTCGCCATCCTCACAGGCGGTGATGCTATCAATATACTGTGGACGCCCACGCGCCTTCCAGTCCTGCACCACGGCATGAACCTCTTCATCACGCACGAAGGCGCCGTGAACACGCACCGGCATCGAGGTATTGGGCGGGATGTAGAGCATATCCCCCATGCCCAGTAGCGATTCCGCCCCGGCCTGATCGAGGATGGTGCGGGAGTCGATCTTGCTGGAGACGGTAAAGGCGATTCGGGTGGGGATGTTGGCCTTGATCAGGCCGGTGATCACATCGACCGACGGGCGTTGCGTCGCCAGCACCAAATGGATCCCCGCGGCACGCGCCTTCTGCGCCAGGCGCGCGATCAGCTCCTCGACCTTCTTACCCACCGCCATCATCAGGTCGGCGAACTCATCCACCATCACCACGATGTAGGGCAGCTTCTCCAACGCCGGCGGCAAGGCATCCATGCTATCCCCCGGACGCCATAACGGATCGGGGATCGGACGCCCCATCTCGGCCGCTTGGCGGACCTTATCGTTGTATCCCGCCAGATTACGCACCCCGAGCGCCGACATCAGGCGATAACGCCGCTCCATCTCGCCGACGCACCAGCGCAGGGCGTTGGCGGCATCTTTCATATCCGTGACCACCTCGGTCAGCAGGTGCGGAATGCCCTCATACACCGACAGTTCCAGCATCTTCGGGTCGATCATGATGAAGCGCACCTCATCCGGCGTCGACTTGAACAGCATGCTGAGGATCATCGCGTTGACCCCGACCGACTTACCGGAACCGGTGGTACCGGCCACCAGCAGGTGCGGCATGCGAGCCAGGTCGGCGATCACCGGCTGACCGGCGATATCCTTACCCAACACCACCGTCAGCGGCGACGGGCTGTCGCGGAACTGCGGACAGTCGAGTACCTCACGCAGGTAGACCGTCTGGCGGTGCTTGTTCGGTAACTCCAGACCGACATAGGGTTTACCCGGGATCACCTCCACCACGCGCACCGCAACGGCGGAGAGCGAACGCGCCAGATCGCGCGACAGGTTAGAGATACGCGCCGCCTTCACCCCCGGCGCCAGATCCAACTCGAAGCGAGTGATCACCGGCCCCGGCGAGATGCCGACCACCGACGCCTTGACCCGATAATCGGCCAGGCGTGCCTCGACCAACTGCCCCTGTTGCTCCAAGGCGAACATATCCACCGGCTCGGCATTGGCGGGCGGTGAGGCCAACAGATCCAGCGTCGGCAGCGGTGTCGTCGGCTTGTGCAGTGGCCGCTCATCACGCATCAGGAAGGGATGCACCAGGGCATCCTGCGGATTGACCTGAGCGGGCGTATGGCCACTGGCCGCCAGCGGCTGAGGCGGCGTGACGTCATGGGTCGGGGCCTCCAGCGCGCTGCTGGGCAGCGGCGATGGCGTGAACAGTGGCTCTATCGGCCCCTCATCCACGGCGGCGAAGTCAAAGTCGGCCAGCGCGCTATCCGATGGCGACGGCTCCGCGCGCGCCAAGACCTCGCGGGCGGAGAAGTTAAGCAGCCCATCGTGCGCCGCCGATGTTGTTTGCGGCGCGACCGGCGCGGGGCGATGCGCTGGCGGGGCGACGGGTGCTGTCTGCGCAGGTGGCGTTGGCGCGACGGAGGCGGTCGGCGCAGGCGTGGCCGACGCATCGGCGTAACGCTGCTGCTGAGCGGCGACAAACTCACGCTGCAAGCGCGCCTGCTCCAACGCATGCTCATCCTCGCCCTCATGCAGATAGGCCTGACCATAACGGGCGCGTTGCTGGCTGACAAAGGCCTCACGCAGTGCAGCCTGCTCCAGCAGGCTGGCACGATCCTCATCCTCCGTCGTCTCAACCGACGCCGCAGCGCTAGGCTCGGAGTAGGCGGAGAAGTGGGGCAAGGACGCCGCGGCGCTGTCTGCCTCCGCGCTCGTCACACGCTCGGCCGTAGCCCGTGCCGTGGCCTGCGCAAAGATAGACTGACCCGCCAGATCCGCAGAGGCTTGCGCTGGCGCGCCCAACGGCGTCACCTGCACCTCAGGCATCTGCTCCAGCTCCGCCTGCTCCTCACGCGCCCGGCGTTGCTGGGCCTCGCGCCGAGCCTGCTCTTCCGCCATCCGCTGCGAGGGGAGTTTGATCCCTAGCGAAGCCAGCTCCCGTCGCGTCGGGATACGTACCGGATTGGGCCGTGGCAACTCGGGGCCGATGCCCTGCTTCACCTGCGGCCCCCCATCCAGGGCGCCGATAGCCGGTGTGAAGGCGGCGCTGGCGGCCGCGCCAAGCGCCAGATCCTCGTGGCGGCTGGCCGCCCCGAACACCGGTAGATCCGGCGACAGACCCGGATTGATATAGGGCAGATCGCTCGACGAAGCCGCGCGCGGACCCGCCGCAGCCGGTTCCGACTCGCTCGGCCAGTGACCCAGCGGCGGTTCGACGTCGCGCGACGAGGGGGAACGTCCGCCGACGGAGTGCGCCGAGGCGGATGCCTGGGGACGCGCGTCGGACGGGTTTTCGGACGGGTTAAAGGGGTACATCGGCGCCAACGACACGTCACTCTCCGCGTCGCTGGCACTAAAGCGATAAGGGGACTCGCTCGCCGAGGACGGCGCGTCTTCCGCGGCCACGGCGGAGAAGGAGGCCTCCGACAGCAGGGAACTCGGCGCCCGGGTCACCGCCGCCGAAGGCGTCGCCAATGGCTGAGCCGGGATGAACGGTTGTGCGCCCGATGCCTGCGTCGTCGCTGCCTGAGCCGCCGCCGAAGGCGTCGCCAACGGCTGAGCGGGAACGAACGGTTGCACGCTCGATGTCTGCGTCGTCGCTGCCTGAGCCGCTGCCGCCGAAGGCGTCACCAACGGCTGAGCCGGGACGAACGATGGCGCGCCCGATGCCAGCGTCGTCGCTGACTGCGTCGCCGCCGCTGCAGGCGAGGCCGTGTGCGGCGCATCGATCGTGCCGCCACTCGGCGCATGGGTGAGGGTCGGCTCGGCCGCGGCTATCCCCGCGACCTCATTGTCCTGTGCTACCGCCTCGAGCGGAGTATCATCGACCTGATCCAACGGACGCAATCCCTTCACCGCCGTCGGGGCCAGTAACGGATCGTCCGGCTGCGCCTCATCACGCGCACTCAACCCGGTAAACAGGGGATCCGGGGCCTCGTCATCCAACAATGGATCGACTCGCCCAGTCGAAGGCGCGGCCACTGGCGCCTCGTCGACATCGTCCCGCTCGTCGTCATCGTCGTACTCATCCTCTACCGCCTCATCGCGACGCGAGCGATTGCTCATAAAGGTCAAGGCACCGAGCAAGGTCGCCCCGATCTTCTCGGCGATGGTCAACCAGACCAGCCGGTAAATAGCGACAAGCCGACGGCCCACGCGCCCAGCATGGCCAGCGTCGCGCCGATACTCCCCAGCAACGGCAACGCCGCGCTGCTGATCAGGCTGCCGATCACCCCGCCGGAGGCAAAGTAGTAAAGGTCATCCACATTCAATGCCGCGAGCCCGCAGGACGCGACTACCAGCGCCAGCATGCCCACCAGGCGTAAGGCGATGGCGAAATAATCGACATAGCCATTATCGTCCCGTTTACGGTAGGCGACCCAACACAACACCAACATAATCGGCGGCAAGGCATACGCCAGCACGCCAAAGACGAAAAAGAGCGTATCGGCCAGCCAGGCTCCGGCGCCGCCGCCAATATTATGAATGGGCTCATGCCAAGCGGTCTGCGACCAACTGGGATCGGAGGGGTCGAAGGTGATCAAGGACGCCATCATATAGACGGCAAATAGCGCGACCAGAATAAGTAGCGCCTCGTACACTCGCCGTCCACCGCTTACATGCTTGAGGACGACCTCTTTATCTTCTGTATATTCCTGGCTCAAGAAAGGCTCTCCAGGGCCCTGTTGTCTGCCATTGCGAACATGTTATCTGGCCTGCCCGCCATAAGAACAGCGCCGAGGCGTATCCCGGCGCTGAAACTGTATACATACACAGGAGTGTACCCAAATTATTGCGGCTTTGCACCTGCCCGCGATCAGCGCGTCTTGATCACCAAGCGGTTGCTCTGCTTTACCTCTTCCATCACCACATAGGTGCGGGTGTCGTTAACGCCCGGCAGACGCAACAGGGTCTCCCCGAGCAATTTACGGTACGCGGACATATCGGGTACACGGGTCTTCAACAGATAGTCGAAGTCACCGGACACCAGGTGACACTCCTGGATCTCTTCTAATTTCTGCACCGCCGTATTGAACTGCTCAAACACATCCGGCGCCCCACGATTCAGGGTGATCTCGACGAACACCAGCAGCGAGGCATCCAAATAATGCGGGTTCAATAGCGCGGTATACCCCTGAATAAATCCCTGCCGCTCCAGACGGCGCACACGCTCCAAGCACGGTGTCGGCGAAAGCCCTACACGTTTGGAAAGCTCAACGTTGGAGATTCGACCATCCTTTTGCAGCTCATTGAGGATATTGCGGTCGATACGATCAAGGTCCTTACCGGGGCGTTTCTTATTATCTACCATCTTGTTATCTCTCTTATACTCTTCTCTGCGACCCCCTTGCGGCAAGCGGTTATTGCCCAAGAATCGTCTCAAAAGAAGATGTTATGCCTGCCCGTCAATTGGCAATTTCCATTGCCACCTCCTGCGACCGCCGGATAGCCCGGAACGCCGCGCTTAACAACCTCCCGGGATCACCCCGGTTTTCCTACTGCCTGCCAGTACCACACCCGTGGTGTACGGCAGGACGGCTCACAACGCGCCCAGCATGACAGCGTCATCATGCTACTACGCACGCCTCGGCGGAACGCCGCCCAGAAGAGAGGACGATTGACCTGACAGCGACACAAAGCGCATCATCGCTAAGCATACAGCCAGTAAATCGGGCCTAAATCCCCACCTCTTCTCCATGTTTTCGCAAATGAACAGCCGATTGTCAAAGCAAAAGAAATAAAACCAGAGGAACCTGCCGAATAAGCCCGTAAGGCAACGTTTGCTCAGGTTAAAATCACCACACGATTGCAGGATGATTTTGCTACTTTTAAGCAATATAAAGGAAAAATTCCCGTTAAAAAGACTGGATATCCATGTGAAAACAGCGCATCTTGCTAAGATTGGTTAGGTTTATTGATAGAAAATACCTATCACACAGATTGATAACATCTTTTTTGCATGCTTTTTTTAATCCGCAAGTTTTCTTAAAATCAGCAGCCATACAAGGTGTACCACAGAGGAAAAGAGGATCTCATGAGCTCCGTAAAACATTGCAAGCTTCTCATTCTGGGCTCTGGCCCGGCGGGATATACCGCGGCCGTCTATGCCGCGCGCGCCAACCTCAATCCGGTACTGATCACGGGGGTCGAGAAGGGGGGGCAATTGACCACCACCACCGATCTGGAGAACTGGCCCGGCGATCCGGAAGGGCTAACCGGCCCTTTGCTGATGGAGCGGATGAACCAGCACGCGGCCAAATTCAACACCGAGATCGTCTTCGACCATATCCAACGCGTCGATCTGAGCCAGCGTCCCTTCCACCTATTCGGCGATAGCCAGGAGTACAGCTGTGATGCGCTGATCATCGCTACCGGTGCCTCCGCCCGCTACCTGGGACTCCCCTCGGAAGAGGCCTTTAAGGGGCGTGGCGTCTCCGCCTGCGCCACCTGTGATGGCTTCTTCTATCGCCAGCAAGAGGTGGCCGTCATCGGGGGGGGGAATACCGCTGTCGAAGAGGCCCTCTATCTGGCCAACATCGCCGCCAAGGTGCATCTGATCCACCGCCGCGACACCTTCCGCGCCGAGAAGATCCTCATCGACCGCATGATGGATAAAGTTAAGAGCGGCAACATCGTCCTACATACAAACCGTACCCTGGACGAGGTACTGGGCGATCAGATGGGGGTCAATGCCCTGCGGCTGAAAGATACCCAGAGCGATCATCTGGAAGAGCTGGCCGTGACCGGCCTATTCGTCGCCATCGGTCATAGCCCGAACACCGCCATCTTCGAGGGACAGTTGCTACTGAAAGATGGCTATATCCAGGTCAACTCAGGCCTGAACGGTAATGCCACCCAGACCAGCGTCCCTGGGGTCTTTGCCGCCGGTGACGTCATGGATCACATCTATCGCCAGGCGATCACCTCGGCCGGTACCGGCTGTATGGCGGCCCTGGATGCCGAGCGCTATCTCGACGGTCTCGCCCACGCCGCCTTGTAAGCGTCACGCCGTCTGACACCTGCCGCCTGTGGCGGCGGGTCGTCTCTGGTCACGCCAGGCCGGGGTGTGAGAATTTCTCTGCCCCCGGTTTCAACGGTTAATAAGGCGTTGTAATATCAAGGGCGCCGCCGACCCCCGCTTGGGCCGGCGCATGCGTTCAGCCTGCCGTACGCCTGTGCTCCGGGCCTGATCTTAATTCACCTGCATCAGACTAGACACGATCGCTTAATGAATAAACAACGACAACGCGAACTCACTCAGTGGCTAAAACAGCATAGCCGCCTAGCCCGTCGCTGGCTGCGGCTCTCCATGCTGCTCGGTCTCCTCTCCGGTCTGCTAATCATCGCGCAATCCTGGTTATTAGCCACCCTACTGCAACAGCTCATCATCGACCACACCCCACGCTCCGCCCTGCTCAACGACTTCGCCCTACTAATCGCCACCATCGTGCTGCGCGCGCTCTTGGGCTGGCTACGCGAACGCGTCGGTTTTCACTGCGGTCAGGTGGTACGCCGCGAGATCCGCGCCCTGGTGCTCGATCGCCTGGCGTTGCTGGGGCCGGCCTGGATCCAGGGCTACCCCGCCGGTCACTGGGCGACGCTGATCCTCGAACAGATCGAAGAGATGCAGGACTTCTATGCCCGTTATCTGCCGCAGATGGCACTGGCGGTGACCATTCCCGTGTTGATCTTGGCCGCCGTCTTTCCCATCAACTGGGCCGCCGGGCTGATCCTGTTCGCCACCGCCCCGCTGATCCCGCTGTTCATGGCGCTGGTCGGGATGGGGGCCGCCGATGCCAACCGGCGTAACTTCCTGGCCCTGAGCCGTCTGAGCGCCAACTTCCTCGACCGCCTACGCGGTATGGATACCCTGCGCCTGTTTCACCGCGCCCAGGCCGAGACCCAGCACATCGCCCAGGCATCGGAAGACTTCCGCAAGCGCACCATGGAGGTATTACGCCTGGCTTTTCTCTCCTCGGCGGTGTTGGAGTTCTTCGCCTCGGTATCGATCGCCGTGGTGGCGGTCTACTTCGGTTTCTCTTACTTAGGCGAGCTCAACTTCGGTCACTATGATCACGGCGTGACCCTGTTCGCCGGCTTCTTGGTGCTGATCCTGGCACCCGAATTCTTCCAGCCGCTACGTGATCTGGGCGCCTTCTACCATGCGAAGGCTCAGGCCATCGGGGCGGCGGAGGCACTGGTCACCTTCCTCGATGACAGCGATCAGGCTCAGGCCGTGCAAACGGTGGCGGCCGATACGACGCCGCCTCCCAGCGCATCCTGCACCACCTTGTCCCATGACAGCGCGCTGACCTTGGAGGCGCATAACCTGGAAATCCTCTCGCCCCAAGGCCAGGTACTGGCCGGACCGCTTAACTTCCGTATCGCCGCCGGTGAGCGTATCGCCCTGGTTGGCCACAGCGGCGCGGGGAAGAGTTCATTGATCAACCTACTGCTCGGCTTCCTGCCCTATCGTGGCGAGTTGCTGATTGACGGCCAACCGTTAGTCAGTAGTGCCCTGGATGCCTGGCGCAGCCAGTTAGCCTGGGTCGGGCAAAACCCGACGCTCCCCCTCGCCACCCTGCGCGACAACATCCTGTTGGGCAATCCCCAGGCGGATGAGGCGCAACTACAGACGGCGATCGAGTGCGCCTACGTCGCCGAGTTTCTGGCGCAACTACCCCAGGGACTGGATACCCCCATCGGAGAGGACGCCGCGCGACTCTCCGTCGGCCAGGCACAACGCGTCGCCGTGGCCCGTGCGTTGATTCGCCCCTGCCGCCTGTTGCTGCTCGATGAGCCAACCGCCAGCCTGGACGCCAATAGCGAACGCTTAGTGATGCGCGCCCTGCAAGCCGCCGCCCGTAACCAGACCACGCTGATGGTCACGCACCAGTTGGACGAGTTGGCGCACTTCGATCGCATCTGGGTGATGGATCAAGGCATGCTGGTACAGCAGGGGGACTTCGCCGCCCTCTCCCAGCAACGGGGTAGCCCCTTCGCCACCCTCCTCGCCAGCCGTCGTCAGGAGATTTAATCATGCGAGTATTACTGCCCTTCCTGGCCCTCTACCGCCGACACTGGTTCCGCATGTCGCTCGGCATGGTGCTGGCGATCGTCACCCTACTGGCCAGCATCGGCCTGTTGACCCTCTCCGGTTGGTTCCTCGCCGCCTCCGCGCTGGCGGGACTCGCCGGATTAGTCACCTTCAACTACATGCTGCCCGCCGCTGGGGTTCGCGGCGCCGCCATCATCCGCACGGCCGGGCGTTATGCCGAACGGCTGATCAGCCACGACGCCACCTTCCGGGTGCTCTCGCACCTGCGTGTGTTCACCTTCAGCCGCCTGCTACCGCTGTCACCCGGCGGCCTGGCCCGCTTCCGCCAGGCTGAACTGCTCAACCGCCTGGTGGCCGATGTCGATACGCTGGACCACCTCTACCTGCGCGTACTGTCACCGCTGATCAGCGCGCTGGTGATCATCGTGGTGGTGGTGTGCGGCCTCGCCTGGCTCGATGTCCATCTCGCCCTGACGCTCGGCGGCATCATGTTGCTGCTGTTGATCGGCCTGCCGATCCTGTTCTACCACGCCGGCAAGCCGGTCGGGGCCGCCTTGACCTCGCTGCGCGCCGACTACCGCACGCAGTTAGTCGGCTGGATCCGTGCCAACGCCGAGTTGGCGATCTACGGCGCGTTGGGGCGCTTCCGCGACCAGCTGGAGGAAAAAGAGCGGCAGTGGCAGCAGCAACAACAGCGTCAGGCGGCACTGGGTGCGCTCGCCCAAGGGATCATGATCCTCGCTTCCGGTTTGACCTTTACCCTGATCCTCTGGCTGGCGGCTGGCGGCATCGCCGATGATCCGACGCCGGGTGCGTTGATCGCCCTGTTCGTCTTCGCCACGCTGGCCGCCTTCGAGTCGCTGGCTCCCGTCGCCGGCGCGTTCCAACAGCTGGGCCAGGTGATGGCCTCGGCACAGCGGGTGGCGCAGTTGATCGATCAAACGCCGCAGATACGCTTTCCCGAACAGGGCAAGGTGCTGGATGAGGACGCAGCGATCGCCCTGAGCATCGAGGATGTCCATTTCCGTTACCCCGGTCAGTCGCGGGCGGTGCTGAATGGCGTCACGCTAACGCTCCGTGCCGGGGAGCATGTCGCCTTACTGGGGCGGACCGGCTGCGGGAAGTCGACGCTGTTGCAACTGCTGACCCGTGCCTGGGAGTACGATCAGGGGACGATCCGCCTCAACGATCTCCCGCTCGACAGCCTGGATGAGGGCGCGCTACGCGCCGCCTGTGCCGTCGTGAGCCAACGGGTCCACATCTTCAGCGCCACCCTGCGTGATAATCTATTACTCGCCGACCCAGAGGCCAGCGACGCCCAGCTCAGCGAAGCGCTACGCGCGGTCGGTCTAGATCGCCTGCTGGACGATCGTGCGTTGGATGCCTGGCTCGGCGACGGTGGCCGCCCGCTGTCTGGCGGTGAGCAACGCCGCCTGGGCATCGCACGCGCGCTGCTCCATCGGGCGCCGTTACTGCTATTGGATGAGCCGACCGAGGGCCTGGATGCCGAAACTGAGCGCCAAATCCTGGCGCTGCTGCGCCAACACTGCGCCCAGAAGAGCCTGTTGCTGGTCACCCATCGGCTACAGGGGCTGGCCCAGATGGATCGTATCTGTGTGATGGACGAGGGGAGTATCGTCGAGCAGGGGCGGCATGAGTCGCTGTTACAGGCACGTGGCCGTTACTATCAGCTGTGCAGTCAGCAGCGTTAAGCGGATGCAGAGGGAGGGCGCCTGATGCGCATCATGCAACTGGATAAACACGCCCTGGCGTTTCCCTCGCCGGAGCAGGCGCTGCGTGAGCCGAATGGCCTGTTGGCCATCGGCGGCGATCTGCAACCGGAGCGTCTATGGCTCGCCTACCAACGCGGCATCTTCCCCTGGTTCTCGCCGGGGCAGTTGATCCTCTGGTGGTCGCCGGATCCACGCGCCGTATTATCGCCTGCGGCGCTGCATATCAGCCACAGCCTACGCAAGGCGGCGCGGCGCACTCCCCTACGCGTCACCCTCAATCACGACTTCGCCGGCGTCATCGCCGGGTGCGCCGAACGGCGTAGCGATGGCACTTGGATCGGCCCTAGCGTACAGCAGGCCTATGGTCAGTTACATCGGCTGGGCCATGCCCATTCGGTGGAGGTCTGGCAAGGGGAACAGCTGGTCGGCGGCCTGTATGGCGTGGCGCTAGGTACGCTCTTCTGCGGTGAGTCGATGTTCAGTCGAGTCAGCAATGCCTCCAAGATGGCGCTGTGGAGCTTCTGTCGCCATTTTCAGGCGATGGGCGGGCAACTCATCGACTGCCAGGTGTTAAACAGCCACACGGCCTCCCTGGGCGCCGAGGAGATCCCACGCCGCCATTATTTACAACAACTGCTCGCCTGCCGAGGACAGTCGCTCGATGCACGCTGTTGGCGACAGCAGTCTCTTACACTGGGGGATCCCCCCCCAATTGCGCCGATTACGCCTTAATCGCCCAGGCAAAGCTAACTTGCCTTTACATAACCGGGGTTTTTCGGCATTATCTTGCCGGTTAAAAACTGTGGTATTCATACCTAGAGGATTCGATGGCCAAAGAAGACAATATTGAAATGCAGGGTACCGTTCTGGATACGTTGCCCAACACGATGTTCCGCGTAGAACTGGAAAACGGACACGTCGTTACCGCTCACATCTCCGGTAAAATGCGTAAGAACTACATCCGCATCCTGACGGGCGACAAAGTCACTGTAGAGCTGACCCCGTACGACCTGAGCAAAGGCCGCATTGTCTTCCGTAGCCGCTGATAGGCTTTTTCCCGTGCCGCGGGCGCTAGCATACCCGGCAGCATGATTCTGACCGGCAGCGGCAAGAGGGGCTTCCGGGTCGGAATAGACTTCCGACCATAAAAAAGAGCGCCTGATGGCGCTCTTTCTTTACCTCGCCCACGCGGGGGTTATGGCATGGCATCCTCGGCCTTACGCTGCTGGGTGCTGCGGAACTGATAACTCAGGTTCCCCTCACCGCTCACCACATCCACGCTGACGGAGCCACCGTTGACCAACGAGCCGAACAACAGTTCGTTCGCCAGCGGTTTCTTCAGGTTTTCCTGGATCACTCGCGCCATCGGCCGTGCACCCATCGCCCGATCGTAACCCCGCTCCGCCAACCAATTCCGTGCGGCGTCGCTCACCTCCAGTGACACCCCCTTACCGTCCAACTGCGCCTGCAACTCGACGATAAACTTATCCACCACTTGGTGAATGATCTCGCTGGAGAGGTGATTAAACCAGATGATGCCATCCAGACGGTTGCGGAACTCCGGCGTGAAGACCCGCTTGATCTCCTCCATCGCGTCACTGCTATTGTCTTGCAGATTGAAGCCAATGGATTTGCGTTGGGTCTCCTGCACCCCGGCGTTGGTAGTCATCACCAGGATCACATTGCGGAAATCCGCCTTACGCCCGTTGTTATCGGTCAGGGTTCCGTTATCCATCACCTGCAACAACAGGTTAAAGACATCCGGATGCGCCTTCTCGATCTCATCGAGCAGCAGCACGGCATGCGGACTCTTGATCACCGCATCCGTCAGCAGTCCCCCCTGATCGAAGCCGACGTAGCCCGGCGGGGCGCCGATCAGGCGGCTCACCGTATGGCGCTCCATATACTCCGACATGTCGAAACGCAGCAGCGGAATGTCCAGCGCGCGTGCCAACTGCACCGTCACCTCGGTCTTACCGACCCCGGTCGGCCCGGCGAACAGGAACGATCCCACCGGGCGATGATCCTGATTTAGCCCGGCACGACTCATCTTGATCGCCTCGGTCAAAGCGCTGATGGCCTTATCCTGGCCGAAGACCAGCATCCGTAGACGCTCGCCCAGATTCTTCAACACGTCGCGGTCGCTGGCGGAGACGGTCTTCTCTGGAATGCGCGCAATACGCGCGACCACCGCCTCGATATCTGCCACGTTAATGGTCTTCTTCCGCCGACTGGCTGGCATCAACCGGCTACGCGCGCCCGCCTCGTCGATCACATCGATGGCCTTGTCCGGCAGATGGCGATCATTGATATATTTGACCGACAGATCGACCGCCGCCCGCAACGCCTTGGCGGTGTAGCGCACGTCGTGATGCGCCTCATACTTGGCCTTCAACCCGTTGAGGATCTGCACCGTCTCGTCGGCGCTCGGCTCGCTGATATCGATCTTTTGGAAGCGACGCGCCAAGGCGCGATCCTTCTCGAAAATATTGCTGAATTCCTGGTAGGTGGTCGAACCGATGACGCGGATACGCCCACCGGAGAGCAGCGGCTTGATCAGATTGGCCGCATCCACCTGGCCCCCGGAGGCGGCGCCCGCCCCGATGATGGTATGGATCTCATCGATAAACAGGATGCTGTTGCTGTCCTGCTCCAACTGTTTCAGCAACGCCTTAAAGCGTTTCTCAAAATCGCCACGATACTTGGTACCGGCCAGCAGCGAGCCGATATCCAGCGAGTAGAGGGTACAGTCGGCCATCACCTCCGGCACCTCGCCCTGTACGATGCGCCAGGCCAGCCCTTCGGCGATGGCGGTCTTCCCGACCCCGGACTCCCCAACCAGTAGCGGGTTATTCTTGCGCCGACGGCACAAGACTTGGATGGTGCGCTCCAACTCACGATCGCGCCCAATCAGCGGATCGATGCCGCCGACACGCGCCAGCTGATTCAGGTTGGTGGTGAAGTTCTCCATCCGCTCTTCACCGCCGGGCACCGCGTTGCCCTCTTCCCCGCTGGCGCCATCGCTGCTCCCACCGCCCGCCTCGGGGCCGCCATCGTGTTTATGGGTACCATGGGAGATAAAGTTAACGATGTCCAACCGGCTGACATCATGCTTGCGCAATAGATAGGCCGCCTGGGATTCCTGCTCGCTGAAGATGGCCACCAACACGTTGGCGCCACTAACCTCATTGCGTCCAGAAGATTGCACATGGAACACCGCCCGCTGCAACACCCGCTGAAAACTCAGCGTCGGCTGGGTATCGCGCTCGGTGTCACCCTGGGGCAACTGCGGCGTCGTCTGTTCGATGAAGGTCTCCAGCTCTTGACGCAAGGCGACCAGATCCACCGCACAGGCCTCCAACGCCTCGCGCGCCGCCGGGTTGGACAACAACGCCAGCAGCAGATGTTCGACAGTCATAAACTCGTGTCGATGCTCGCGCGCTCTGGCGAACGCCATGTTGAGACTGAGTTCCAGTTCTTGGTTGAGCATGGGCATCTCCCTTCTTCAGTTACCCGGTCAGGCTTTTTCCAGCGTGCACAGCAGCGGATGGTCATTCTCGCGCGCATAGCGGTTGATCAACGCCACCTTGGTTTCCGCCACCTCAGCGGTAAACACGCCGCACACCGCCTTTCCCTTATAATGCACAGTCAGCATCAGCTGCGTTGCACGTTCGATGTCGTAGGTAAAGAATTTTTGCAATACCTCAATAACAAACTCCATCGGCGTATAGTCATCATTATTCAAGATGACGCTATACAGTGACGGCGGCTTCACCGCCTCGCGTGTCCGTTCATCGGCCAGGGGTTCAAGATTCAGCCAATCGTTCAAGTTTGCCATTTCAATCTGTTACCTATTTCCTTCCCCCGGCATCGCCGGTCATCATTCATTACTGAGCGATATCACAACTCTCTATAAGATTACCAGCCCGCCGTGCGTTCTGGCCGCTTAATAGGATAAAAAAAATGCAACGGTGCGCAATTGCGTTAACCACCTCAAACTTTAACCAAAAGTTAGCGCGCTAAAAATAACCAATGCTTGACGCCGACAGGGGCATCAATAGAGTGTAGACAAGCGGTCGATGCATGGAATTCTCCGCCGCCTCACCGCCCGGTGACTCGCCCGTGGCATGGCTTGCCGCCGCCCGTAGGGTCTGTTCCTAAGCTGTTGCCGCCCCATCTGCGACAGGTTAAGAACCGATCTTGAATCAGTCTTATCTCATTAACCGTGATCGCTGCCACCCGCCGCGATCTGCCACCGTAACGAGGGATGTATAAGCATGGAGACGGGTACCGTAAAGTGGTTTAACAACGCCAAAGGCTTTGGCTTCATCTGTCCAGCCGGCGGCGGCGACGATATTTTTGCCCATTACACCTCGATTCAAATGGAGGGTTACCGCACGCTGAAGGCGGGTCAACGGGTACAGTTTGAGCTTCATATTGGGCCGAAAGGCAATCATGCCGACACCATTATCCCCCTTCCCAACGAGCCGCTCGCGTAATCGGCGGTCGCACTAGCCGGCTCTCCCGGCTGGTGCCCGCTTAACCTCAACCCCGGCTCAACCCGGCGGTTATCTCGCCAACAACCGTTTAGCATATTGTGCTACGGTTTAAACTCGCTCCGCGACAATGCTGACATCGTTCATCAGCCATGACAGGTCGCACCATGTCCACTCTTGAGATCGGCCACGCTCGCCGCCCCGCCCACCCCGGTTTCACGCTATTCGCCGCGCTGGCACAGGGGAAGTACCGCCCGTCTGGGCTGTGGCATAAGGCCAGCTTCCGCGCCAAATTTGCCCTGCGTACCCTGTTAATGCCCCGCGCCAGCGGACAACTGCTGACCATGCTGGCCAGCTTGGCGCAACGCGATGCCATCCTGAGCTGCCAGCCCCGTCTGCCTTGCCGCCTGCATCATCCCTATCTGAGTCGCCGTTTTTCCCGGCACCAGATCATCGCCGCCTTAAGCACACATTACCGCCTGATCGACCACTGGCTCAGCCACGCACAACGCCAGGCGCTGTATAGCGGCCAGTCGTTAACCCTGGCGCAGGTCTGCGGCAAGCAGGAGCAGAGTTACACCCTGCGCCTAGCGGTAAGGGAGCGCTTGGGCAAGGAGGGGGAACTCTCCCTCTCCCTGCACGATCAGCAGGATCATCTGCTCGCCGTCTGCACCTTCACTCTGCTCACGCATCATGGCGTGCCCACACTCTTCATCGGCGGGCTGCAAGGCTCCTCACCATCGCTGCCGCACAGCTACACGCAGGCGGCGACCAAGGCATGTCATGGGCTCTTTCCTAAGCGCCTGTTGGCCGAGGCACTGAGTGAGATCGCGCAACGGGCGCGGTGCCAGCAGATCCTGGCGGTCGGCAACGCCGATCATATTTACAGCCACTGGCGTTATCGGCGCAAGAAGCAGTCCCAAATGCTGGCCGACTACGATGGCTTCTGGCGCTCCCTCAACGGCGAGCCGAATGAGGAGGGCTACTTCAGCCTGCCCCTGACGCCCACGCGTAAGCCAGCGGAGAGCATTCCGAGTAAGAAGCGCGCCGAATACCGCCGCCGCTATCAGCTGCTCGATGCCCTACAGCAAGCGCTACGCGACCACCTCGACCAGGCGCCCAGCTCCGATTAACTCGCCGCGCTCAACAGCAGCGGCAAGCCTTGCCATAACCCAGCCAGTACCAGTGGCGGACCGAAGGGGGCGGGATACGGCACCAAGCCCCCTTGGCGCCAGGCACGCCAGGTGAAACCGGCCAAAGCCAGCAGGCAGGCCGCTAACAGCAGCGTCGGCAAGCGTGAGGCGCCGACCCAGGCGCCGAGTGCCGCCACTAACTTGGCATCGCCGCCGCCCAGCCCCTCTATGCCACGCCAGCACCAGAAGCCCCAGGCTACCAACCACAACAGCAGATAACCCGCCGCCGCGCCGAACACCGCGTCGGGCAAGGCGGCGGGACGATAACTCGCCTGCCAGAGCAACCCGAGCCACAGCAACGCCAATGTCAGCCGATCGGGTAACAGCAGCGCGGCGCGATCGAGCAACGCCAATCCCAGCGTTAGGGTGCAGAAACCCATCCCACACAGCCAGGGCACGCCAGGCGGCAGGACGTTGGCCAGGATCAGGGCGATCGCCGCCAGGCCACACGACAACGCCGCAGGAGCGGGAAAGGGAGAGATATGGCGGTCATACCAACAGAGCGGGGGGAGTAATGGCGGCGGTAACGCGCACAATAGGCGATGCAACGGAAACCCGAGCGCCAAGCCGAGTAGCGCGGCTAACGCCAACTCCCCGTCTTGCACCATCGCCCCCTCCCCGCCGCGTTAATCCGCCTTGCCGCGCGCCAACCACAACACACGCGAGAACATGTTCTTCAGCAGCAGCGGCACCTGGCTCACCCCCGCCTCCTCCGCCCGCGCCGCCACCAGGATCGCCAGATCGGGCTTGGAGGAACGGTGGATCGCCTTGATGATCACCTTACGCGCCGCCATCGGCGCCGAGGCCGGGATGCCCGCCATCTGGTGATACACCTCGGCAAAGCCCTCGTGATACATGAAATGCTCCATGTCCGGCGCCGGCAGCATGGTCAGGCGATCGCGCTCCGTCTCCTGCATGCCATCTAACAGGCCACGCACCGTGGCGGCATATTTGCGCCCCGCCTCGTCACCATCGACCAACACATGCCAGGCAATTCCCATGCGCCGGGCGAACTTGATCAAGGGACGCAGGCCACACTGGGCAAACTCGATCACCTTGATGCCCTCGGTGTCGAAGTGGTAGCCACACTGGCGCGCTAACTCGCTCAGTAGCCAGACTTCGGTCTCTCCCTCCACCAGCAGCCAGCAGCGGGCAAACAGCGACGAGGCGCGATTGAAACGGATATGAAAGGCGATGCGCCGGCTATCCTCGGGCGACATACCGCGCGGCCCGATGCGATAGGTCGCCACCCGCCCAGACTGACGCACCAGGCGGCACACCCGTTCGACCGGCATCAGCGCCAGCAGATCACCGGAGTTGGTGGTGGTCACCTTCTGCAAGGGCAGCAGGTTGAGCAGCCCCCAGGCGACCGACAGCATGATCGGATGCAGACGCGTCTCGGGATCCTCGATCAGCAGCAACGGGCGCGCATGATGATCGAGGATCACCGCCCCCTGCGCCTGCAACAGTGTCGAGAAGAGCCCCAACAGGATCAGCCGCATGTTGCGGCTACCCGACTCGGCGATCATCTGATTGATGTTTTCCAGGGAGCGCCAGGCCTGACGGCCATGGATGATCTCGTTGCGGTGACGCCGACGAGCACCGGCGGCGGTCTCATCGCCATTGGCGGCGAAGTAGTGCTCCAGCAACTGTTGCATGGCGCCCAACCCGGCACGTAATTCGCTGTTGCTGAGCTTCTGCGGATTGCACACCAGTTCGCGCGTCAGATCGGCCAATTGCTGTGCCAACTGCCCCTGGTCGGGGTGCTGGCGCCCCGCCAGCACGTTAGGATGCAGGCGGCGAATGAAGCGGGCGTCGCGCAGACGCAGTACCGGATGCAGGCGGATCAGCTCGCGCGCCAACAGGTCGACATGATGCAGCGCCAGCGCTTCCCCCTGTTCGTTGAGAAAGGAGCGCCAGGTACAGACCGTCCCATCGTCGCTCAGCTCACCCTCCTGCCGGAAGTAGATGCGCTGTAGGCGATCCTCGCCCTGTTGCCAGAGTGGTGACAGGCGGTGATAACGGCGGGAGCGGGCATGACCGCGTAGGCTTTCACAGAAGGTGAAGACGATCTGCAAATGATGCTCGCGCGCCGTCTCATCGCCCGGTGGAAAATAGAAATCGTGCGCCTCGAAACGATAGAGATCGTTTTGTGGCGATAGACAGAGCGTCAAGGCATCCAGCAGGCTCGACTTACCCCAGGCGTTCTCACCGATCAGCACGGTATTCTCATCTAGCGACAACGAGATACGATTGATCCCGCGAAACCCAACGACCTCAATGCGTTCCAGATACATGCCATCCCTCTCTCGTCGCTGCACACTCTTTGAGAATGCGGGCAAAGCGTAAACGGGTCAAGGTAAGGCCACGGTCGTTGCGCCATTTTGTGCTGCTTTTCTAAAAAGTACGCAGAGAAAAAAGCTAAAAACACCTTTTTATCACCCGCTAGGCTGCTGCAGCTTTACTCACCTCCCCCTTTTCAGTACGGTATTAGCTTTAAAATTTAACAAGTTAGGCTGTTATGTATTCTGGACTCCTGATCATTCTGGTGCCACTGCTGCTTGGCTACCTGCTGCCCCTGCATCACAAGACGCTGATCCGTTTCATTAACCGCATGCTGAGCTGGATGGTCTATCTGATCCTGTTCTTCATGGGGATCAGCCTGGCATTCCTCGACAACCTGGGCAGCAACCTGTGGCTGATCGCCAAGTATGCCTCGCTATTCTTCGTGCTGATCATCGGTGCCAACCTGCTGGCGCTGTGGCTACTGGAGAAACGTTATCCCTGGCGTGTCGCCCATCGCCAGGAGGCGCTGCCCTCGCGGCTGCACATGGCGCTGGAGTCGCTAAAGCTATGCGGCGTGGTGGTCGGCGGCTTCCTGTTGGGGCTGACACAATGGCCATGGTTGAGCAACGCGACCCACGCCAGCGAGTACGCGCTGATCTGGTTGCTGTTTCTGGTCGGCCTCCAGCTACGCAACAGCGGCATGTCACCGACACAGATCCTCCTTAACCGCCGTGGGATGATGATCGGCTGTGTGGTCTGCGTCAGCGCCTTGGCTGGCGGCGCCCTGGCCGCGGCCCTGCTGGGCCTACCGATTAAGACCGGCTTGGCCATCGCCTCCGCCTATGGCTGGTACTCCCTCTCCGGTATCATGCTGACCGAGGCCTTTGGCCCGGTGATCGGCAGTGCCGCCTTCTTCAACGACCTGGCGCGCGAGCTGTTCGCCATCATGATGATCCCGACGCTGATCCAACACCATCGCGGCAGTGCGTTAGGGCTATGCGGCGCCACCTCGATGGACTTTACCCTGCCCGTCTTGCAGCGCAGCGGTGGTCTCGAACTGGTCCCGGCCGCCATCGTCCACGGCTTCCTATTGAGCCTGTTGGCACCGGTGTTGATGGCGCTCTTCTCCTCCTGAGGCCCGAGGCGGCGCACCGCGCCGCCTCGACTCCACGTAAATACTTCCCATTCGCAAATTAATTTTGCGCTAAATCAAACAAAGTAGAAGTTGTATTAAAAACTCCTTTTTTGTTGCCCGCGTCCGCCTTACCCTCAAAAACAAGCATAATAAATGCAACTTTAAACAGAGGGTTCCCCATGTACTGTGTTCAATGTGAGCAAACCATCCGTACACCGGCCGGTAACGGCTGCTCCTACGCCCAAGGGATGTGCGGCAAGAGCGCCGAAACCTCCGATCTGCAAGATCTGCTGGTCGCCGCGCTGCAAAGCCTCTCGGCCTGGGCGCTCGTCGCCCGCACGCTGGACATCCGCGATCACGCCATCGACAGCTTTGCGCCGCGCGCCTTCTTCTCCACCCTGACCAACGTCAACTTCGACTCTGCACGCATCATCGGCTACGCCCGTGACGCCCTGGCGATGCGTGACAGCCTGCGCGCCGCCTGCCTGGCCAAGGCACCAGGCACGCAGTGCGACCATCCGCTGGCCGATCTGCGCCTGGCAGGCGACGATATCGCCACCCTCCGCCAGCAGGCGGCCGCCTTCGCCCTGAATAGCGACCGCGCCGAGATCGGCGATGACATCCATGGTCTACGCATGCTAAACCTGTACGGCCTGAAAGGCGCCGCTGCCTACCTGGAACATGCCCATGTTCTCGGCCAGCACAGCGAGGCGATCTACGCCGACTACCACCACTATATGGCCTGGCTCGGCACCCAGCCGCGCGACATGGAAACCCTACTCAACAACGCCATGGGCATCGGCAAGATGAACTTCGCCATCATGGCGATGCTGGATAAGGGCTCGACCGACGCCTACGGCGATCCGACGCCGACGCAGGTCAACGTGCGACCGGTCGCCGGCAAATGCATCCTGATCTCCGGCCACGATCTGAAAGATCTCCAGATGCTGCTGGAACAGACCGATGGCCTCGGCATCAACGTTTACACCCACGGTGAGATGCTGCCGGCTCACGGCTACCCTGAGTTGCGTAAGTATCGCCATCTGGTCGGTAACTACGGCAGCGGCTGGCAGAATCAACAACAAGAGTTCGCCCGTTTCCCCGGCCCGATCCTGATGACCTCCAACTGCATCATCGATCCCAACGTCGGCAACTACAGCGATCGCATCTGGACGCGCAGCATCGTCGGTTGGCCGGGCGTTCGTCACCTGGAAGGGGATGACTTCAGCCAGGTGATCGCTCAGGCTCAGGTGTGTGACGGCTTCCCCTACAGTGAGATTGAGCAGTGGATCACCGTCGGCTTTGGCCGCGCCACCCTACTCAACGCGGCGGATAGCGTGATCGACCTGGTCGCCCAGAAGAAGCTGCGCCACGTATTCCTGCTCGGCGGGTGCGACGGCAGCCGCGACGAGCGCAGCTACTACACCGACTTCGCCCGAGCCATCCCACAAGACTGCCTGATCATGACCCTGGCCTGCGGCAAGTACCGTTTCAATAAGCTGGAGTTCGGCACCCTGGAGGGGCTACCGCGCCTGCTGGACGTCGGCCAGTGCAACGACGCCTACGGCGCCATCATGTTGGCGGTCAAGCTGGCCGAGAAGTTGGGTTGCGGCGTTAACGATCTGCCGCTGAGCCTGGTGCTCTCCTGGTTCGAACAGAAGGCCATCGTCATCCTGCTGACCCTGCTGTCGCTGGGCGTAAAAAATATCTATACCGGGCCGACCGCGCCGGCATTCCTGACGGAGAACCTCCTGGCGATCCTCAACCAGCAGTTCGGCATGCGCGGCATCAGCAGTGTCGAGGCCGATCTCGACGCACTCCTCAACCAGGCTTAATCCTTACGCCGCCCCGGCCCCGCGCCAGGGGCGGCCTTAGTACTGCGAGAATTCACCATCATGACTATGCCCACTCCGCAATGTCCGCATCGGATGCAAGTCCATTCACTACGCCAAGAAACCCCCGACGTCTGGACCTTGAACCTCATCTGCCCCGACTTTTACCCGTACCAGCCGGGGCAATATGCCCTGGTCAGCATCGGCGGTGACGCCGAGACGCTGCGCGCCTATACCCTCTCCTCCACGCCGGGCCTTAGCCCCTTCATCACCCTCACGGTACGGCGCATTGCCGACGGCATCGGCTCTGGCTGGCTCACCCACCAGGTAAAACCCGGCGACTACCTGTGGCTCTCCCCGGCTCAGGGGGAATTCACCTGCCCGCAACCGGGGGCCGACGCCTACCTGATGCTGGCCGCCGGCTGTGGGGTGACACCGATCATCGCCATGACTCGCTGGCTCTTGGTACACCGCCCGGCCAGCGATATCGCGGTGATCTACGCGGTACGTAGTCCGCGCGATATCATCTTTGCCGAGGAGTGGCACCGCCTGGCCGCCGCCCATCCTCGCCTACAACTGATCCTGCTGGCCGAAGACGACGCCAGCGGCGCGATCCTCTCGGGTCGCCTGAATCAGGCGGTACTGGGCCAGGTCGCCGACTTAGCCGCCCGCACGGTGATGATTTGCGGCCCGGCGCCCTACATGCGCCACGCGCAGACGCTGCTGAGCGAATTAAACGTCCCAGCGCAACAGATCCATCTGGAGCGCTTCCAACCGGAGGCGGCGAGCACCCCGCTCGGCGGCACGCTGCGCATCCTCTCCTGCTCACACCCCGGCAACTACCGCGCCGCCGTCGGCAGCACGCTACTCAGCGCGATGGAGCAAAACCGGCTACCGGTACAGGCGGCCTGCCGCGCTGGTGTCTGCGGCAGCTGTAAGACCCGCATCCTACGGGGCGACTATCAGGCCGGTAGCACCCAGACGCTGACCCCCGAGGAGATCGCTCAGGGCTACGTGCTGGCCTGTTGCTGCCAACTCAACGGGGACGTCGAGCTGGCCTAACCGAGCACGCAGGCCAGCATGTATCCCCTGCGCGCGGGCAAGGCGAGATCTATAAGGGGCGCCGCGTCCCCCCGCGCCGCTATCCGCGCCCACTTGTGCCGGTCTCTCGCCATGCGCCTCCCCTACCGGGAGGCGCATAATACGGCGATGGACTCACCCACGTCGTATTTCCCCCTCTTCATTTCGCACTGGCTCTGAAAAAGAGGCCGTGACCTGCCTAGGTCGTGGCCGATGCCTCGCGACCATGTAATACTCACAAAATTAATATTATTAAGATCAATTCGCTTTAATTAGACGACAGCACCATAAGGCTGAATTCCGAGAACGGCTCATCGACGCACCTAATTTGCTACCGACTCTAATATCATGACAATAAAATATTATTTAGGATTATGTTTGACCCTCATCGTCTACGCATTGATGCCCGCTAGCGCCAGGGCAGCGCACGGTGAGGCGATCAGAAATGGCAACGGTAGCGTGACCCTCCATGGGGAGATCATGAATAATAGCTGCGGCCTCGTCGTGAATGATCCCACTATCGCGTTCACCCTCACCAGTCAACAACTACGGGATCTCAAAGGACTCCTTGTGCAAGAGATCCCCTTCAGCTTTACCCTACTGCATTGCCAAGATACCCCGGTACGCGTCGCCCTAAGCGGCGGACAACCCAGCGTTATCCGGGGAAAACCCTCGGGAGAGTTCAATGCCTTTGACCAGGTCCCCTTCCTTCATTACCAGATCGTCGCCGAGAGCACGGGCTCGCAGGGAACCTGGTATACGTACTACCATGAAACGGCGACTAGCAAGGAGCACCTCGGTAGAATCTCCTATGGAAATCTAATTTTTCCGGCGTCTGTCTCCGAAAACGAAAAGCGTGGCTATGCGTTCAGCGCACACAGTGATACTGCGACAGTAAACTTTATCCTCAGAATCTCGCATCATAACCACCATAAATTAGAGACGGCCCCACGTGAGCTGAACGCTCGTATTATCTATTATTTCTTTTACTACTAACGCGGGCGTATTAGCGCATCAATCCGCCACGTCAAATCCGCCTCCCCTATCCAGAGAGGCGTGAACCAATAAGCGTCCACACTGGGCGCTGAAAAAGAGGCCGCGGCCTGCCAAGCCGCGCGTATAGGGCTGAATGCCAGGCGATCAGGCGACAATGCGCAGCCACCTGGCCGAATAATGCGCCAGTAGCCACCCATCGATCCCATAGGCGCGTCCGGCACCGGTCAACATACAGAGGGCGCCAATCAGCAACAGCAGCACATTCTGACCAATCGTATCCGCCCCATTCCCCGCGGCAGCAAGCAGGTTCATCAGCGAGGCCAATATCGCCACCAATCCACCGACCCGCGTAAATAACCCTAGGCACAGGCTTATCCCTGGAACCGCATAGGCCAGGAAAATAAAAAAGGCCCAAAACGCGGGATGCGTCGCGATATCCTGCGTGATAATGTCCCCGACCCATGGATACATCGCCTTGGCCGCAAACCCGCCCGCCCCGCCGATACGCTCAACCAGACCACTGCCCGATAACCAGGCGAGCGAAGACTTAGCATCGGCACCGAAAAAGGCGCCATTAATCCAGTTCCACGAGCCCGCGATGCGCAATACGCTCAGCGCCAGCAATGCCGACATCGGATAAAATCCGGCATGCGTCTCACCATTATTTGTATCAGCCATCATTACCCCCAGATCACCTGATGAATGCCCGGTGCCGTGATCGATGCACAGAGGAAGACCAGCGACAGCAAGAGCAACGCGATATGTTTTGCCCGATATTCAACCGGGCTACTCTTCACCGTAATACCTGATAACACAAAGCAAAATAGCGATAAGGCGATCCCCAGCCAGGATGCGGTGCCAATGGCAAACCACGACAACATGTTCAAGAAAAACAGGAAATCGATAAACGCGCCACGCGGGGTTTTCGCCGATCCAACCCGCGCTGAGGGAGGGGGAGATAATCGGTCATGTTCACACATACTTTTTCCTTCGTTTTATTTAGTCACTCATCATTAATCTTTCCTTGCCTTGTTGCTCACGACACGCGTGCACACCCGGCTCCAGTCGGGTGCCCCAGTTGTATTCCAATTTATTGAGTCGAGAAATGATGTTTATTTTTATGCCTGGCGATAAGCCAGCGATGATTTGAGTATAGCCACCTTGTCGCCAGCCAAGGCCCAATAGCAACAATGACGGTCATTATGGCCGATATTAGTATAAATAGAGCCATTAATAGAACATAACGTATGTGAATGGTTATACCGCGTCATATTTGCCATCAGTAAGAAATGAGTGCAGTCGATTTATCTTAGTATTATCTAGCTGCTTTAATACTATTCATCGTCCTGCCATCACCTGAACCGCACCCACGCATTACGTCGGACAGAAATATATTTCAAAGCAATACCACCAATTTAAAACAGAAAAACCATTTATCATTAAGGCCTCGACCTCGACACTTTCTCTGAAAATTCAACCTGGCGATAGATCAAGAATGGCGTCTGACAGCAAAGGATGTAACAGTATAAATAATCTTATCTGAGATAATTGTCTTATATTATCGCATCCTAGTCGCGTACCGACGGAAACGGCAGAGCGCTAGGGCGATGATGGTAATCGATTAACTATTAATATGTTCAAGTGGGAGCTTATGGCAGATCAGCGGAATCATCGGGGGTGGGTGGGGGTCGGTGCGATTGCCCTGGCCATGGGATTAAGCGCTACGGCGGCGTGGGGGGCGGCGCCATCCTCCGCCTCTAGCGTAGAGAGATCCCTGCTTTCCGGCATACCCGTACCCGGCGGTAGCGGCACCATCAATGTTACCGGCCATCTGATTAACAGCAGCTGCGCCGTCTCAGTCGATAAGAACAGCGCTGAGTTTACCCTCAGCCAGAGTCAGGTACAGACCGCGGTATTGAATGATGTATTAGCCACGCTCCCCTTCACCTTTACTCTCGCACAATGTGCCAATATGCCGGTTGTATTCATGTTAAAAATGTCAAACAGCCAGGATTACTCGTATTCTTTTGACAAAATCGATTCACTTATATATCGATTATTCTTATTTGCTAACAATATCAATCAAGAACAATGGCAAGGTATCGAGAGATCGCAGACCAAATCGTTAGTAATAAACGAAAACGGTGGCATTCCCCTACGTAATTACAATACCGCCCAGAGAGCGGCGCTATTGTTTACCCCCCTCACAGAGATCGAACGATTTACTATCAATATGGTGATTGTTAAAACATTGGGTGAGCATAATTACACACCCATTTCTGATCTAGATGAGATTACCACTAGTTTTACCTATGAGTTCACCTATTTATAAATTTAATATTATCTCTTCTAGATAATGGCAACGAACAAAAAATAGCGATCATAAAATTATAAATATGAAAGACAATAACCTAAGGTAATCGGCGGCGATGGAACATGCCCCGGACTGCAATCGCTCTGAAAATAAGGGTAAGTCAGCCCTATAGGCTGGCTGATCAGCCAAGCTAACGGTATAAAATAAAACTACTTATTCCAAGCGAGTAATCAATTGCCTCCCGGCGCGCTCAACATCATCAGCGTGAGGGCCACCCCATCAGGAACGATTATCGCCGCGGGTTGATTTATGGAATGGATAACGAATAAAACTATAGAGAAGGGAATAATAATGCGTAATTACTTGCAACGAGCTGGCCTGAGCCTAGCGTTGATACTCGCCAGTCATCAGGTATTCGCCGCGGGCGGTACCATCACCAATGGCAGCGGAACCATCACCATCAACGGGTATATCATCGACAATACCTGTGATTTAGCCATCTCCGAAAACACGGGTAATTTCGTGATTAACTCCCGAGCCCTCACGGGAGCGAGCACCGATGAGGTTCTCACCAGCTTGCCCTTTACCTTTACCCTGACGCATTGCCAGGGGACGCCGGTACAGATTGCCATCCAGGGGAAACCCTATCAGGGCGATGCCAACCACAACGCCTTTGACGGCGACGACCGCGCGGGGATCTATTACCAGATCGTCACGCAACCCGATGCCGCCAGCGGTAGCTGGTACCGGCCCAACACGGCGAGTGACGGCGAGAAGAAGAGCCCCGTTGCAACCGGCGAGTCGATCGTGTTCCAGAACGGGGCGGCCCAGTCTCAGGGGCCGATCTTCGAATCCAGCAGCGAAACCGCCACCTTCGATATTACGGTCAATATTCAGCGTAGCGCCCACGCACTCAGCTCCACGCCCTCCGTCCGTGCGTTAATCGGCAGCACACCAGAAGGCGAGACGTCGCCAGAGGACACGGAAACGTCAGCGGTTACCCCCGCACTGAGCGCCACCTTCACCTATAGCTTCACCTACTTCTAACCCATGTTCCCTGGCGCGCCGCGCCGGGGACGAGATGAACCATGAATCGTCTGACAACAATCCTCATCATGAGCCTGGCGCTGAGTGGCGGGCCATCCGCCCTGGCCGCCGGCGGACTCTCCCTCGCGCAGACCCGGGTGGTCTACCCCGGTGATAAGAGCAGCATCGCGCTCGGCGTCAATAATAGCTCGCAGCATGATGTGTGGTTGCTGCGCGGCTGGGTGGCGGAGGCGGAAAGCCAGCAGAAGAGCCCAGCGTTTGTCGTCACCCCGCCCCTCTACCGTCTCGATGCCGGCAACGAGGTGCAGTTGCGCATCAATGCACTCAATACCGCTGCGCTGCCCGCCGACCGTGAGTCACTCTTCTACTTAAACGTCCTGGCGATCCCGCCGACGGCGGAGCCCACGCCGTCCAGCCAGGGCGATACGCACGGCAACGTCAGCTTCGCCATTAACACCCGCATCAAACTGTTCTACCGCCCGGCGGCCATCGTCGATAACCAGGCGGTGAAGGCCGCCTACAGCCAGATACGCGCCTACCCAGATCCGCGTGGCGTGACCCTACACAACCCGTCACCCTACTACCTCACGCTCAACGCGACCCAGATCGATCGGCGCGAGGCTCAGGGCAAGGGGCAAGACTTTATGCTGGCGCCTTATGGCGAGCTGACGATCGCCCATCGCGGTCAGGCCCGCGAGATCAGCTACCAGGTGATCGGCGACTACGGTGGTCGCTCTACCCGCTATACCATCGTCCCCCTTCCTTCGGCGGATCGTTCGACGCATGCGGAGTAGGCGAGTCCCCACCGTTACGCCCCTGCGGCGCCGATCGCCAGTCTGGCTGGGGCTGCTGATATTGGCGAGCGTTCCCGCCGACGCCAGCGAGACGCTACGCTTTAACCCACACTTTCTTACCCTGGTTGACGGCGAGGCGGCGCGTGAGACGGACCTCTCCTATTTCGCCGTCAAGGGCGGCCAGATGCCGGGCGACTACCGGGTTAGCGTCTGGATCAACGATCAACGCATCGAAGAGAGTACCCTGCACTTTGTCTCCACCGAACAGCATCCCGGCTTACTCTCGCCCTGCCTCAGCACCGAACAGCTGTTGCGTTGGGGCATCGCCCTGCCGCATCCTCCCGACGCCGACGCCCCCTGCCACGCCTTTCTGGCCGCGGGCGACAGTAACCTGCACGAAGCCGTCGACTTGAGCCAGATGGCGTATCGTCTCACCGTGCCGCAGGCCTATCTGCTGCACAGCGATTGGCTACGCACCACACCGGAGCAGTGGCAGCAGGGCACGCCGGCGCTCCAGGCCAACTACAGCCTCAACGGCAGCAAACAGGGGCTACTGGTGGCACACGCGCAGGGCGAGCATACGCTGTTTCTCGGTACGGACGCGCTCGTCAATCTGGGCGGCTGGCGGTTGTATAACGCCAGCAACTACCGTTACGGCCAGGAGGGTGGGCGTTTCCAGGTGTTACGCAGCTACCTGCAACACAGCTATGGTGCTGGCCAAGGGGGCGAGTTCACCCTGGGGGAGACGGCCACCAGCAGCGAGTTCTTCGATGCCTTTCCGTTTATCGGCGTCAAGCTGGAGTCGGACGACGGCATGCTCTGGCCCGCGCTCACCGAGTATGCCCCGCGCATTCGGGGCATCGCCGCCTCGCAGGCGCAGGTGACGGTGCGCCAGTCCGGCCAAGTGATCTACCAGCAAAATGTGCCGCCTGGGCCATTCGAGTTCAGCGATCTGGTGGCCTACAACGGGGGCGATCTGGAGGTGACTATCCGTGAGGCCGACGGCAGCGAACGTCGTTATACCCAGACCGCCGCCACGCTGCCGCTGCTCCAACGCAATGGACGGCTGAAGTACAGCCTGGCCAGCGGGCGCTACAATGGCTACCGGCAACGCCAGCAGCCGCTTTTCGCCAGTGCCAGTGCGGCCTACGGTCTGCCCTGGGAGAGTACGCTGTACGGCGGATTGCTGCTTAGCGGCCGCTATCGTTCGGCACAGCTCGGCGCGGGCAAATACGACGCCCTCCTCGGGGCGCTCGCCGTGGATGCCAGCTATGCCGATAGCCAGCCGATGGATACCCGGCTCGGTGCGCCCCAGCGCCATACGGGTTACGCCTACCGCCTGGCCTACGCCCGTGGTTTTAACAGCGGCACCGCGCTTAATTTCTCCTGGTCCCACTACGCCAGCCAAGGGTTCTATACCCTGGCGGATAGCCTCGACGACGCACCCTTTTGGCACGACGCCGCCGCGCTGCGGGTCAAGCGGCGCGTCTCGCTCCAGCTCTCCCAGTCGCTGGCCAGTCTGGGGCAGGTATCGCTCTCCGGCAGCCAGGAGGCCTATTGGCGGCAGGCGAGCGCGGGCAGCAGTTGGACGGCCTACTGGAGCAACAGCCTCGGTCCACTTAACGTCAACCTCGCCCTCAGCTACAGCGAAGCGCCGCGACAAGCCCACGACACGCTGATCTCCTTAGGCCTGTCGCTGCCGCTTGCCAACCTGCTCGGTGGCGCCCCGCTGAGCCTCGGCAACACTACCACGCGGCTCAACGGTCGCCTGTCGAATCAGACCAGCCTCTCCGGCAGCGCCGCCGACGGGCGGCTGAATTGGGGGCTGGCCAACAGCTGGAGCCAGGATGGGCAGTCACGTTCGCAGAGCGCCAACCTGATGTGGAGCGCCGGGCAGGGGCAACTGACCGCCAACTACAACCACTATCGCCACGGCGATATGCTCAGTTATGGCTTACTCGGCGGCTTCGCGCTACACCCCGGCGGCCTGACGCTCTCGCGGACCCTCTCGCTCAATGCCGGCACCGCCCTGATCGACGCCCAAGGCGTGGCCGGTGTGCCGGTGAAGAGCGGCGGCTCGCTACAGACCGACTTGCATGGTTATGCCCTGCTGCCCAACCTGACGCCTTACCAGATCAACAACGTCGCGCTGGACGTCAACCGCTTCCGCGACGACACCGAGGCGGGCGAGACGGATAAGCGCGTGCTCCCGGCTCGCGGCGCCCTGATCCCGCTGCGCTTTAACGTCAGCGCCGGCTATCGCGCCCTGATCACCCTGCGGCAACGGGGCCAAGCTCTGCCGTTGGGCGCGCAGGTACAGGTCACACATGCCAATGGCGTCATCCATGGTTTGGTGGGGGACGAAGGGCAGGTATACCTGTCTGGACTGCCGCCCCAGGGGCATATCGAGGCGCAGTGGAACCATCACCCTCGTTGCCAGGCTGACTATCAGTTTAGCGGCACGGGCCTGCAACAGCTCAGCCTAGAATGTGAGGAGAAACGCGGATGAATCGAGAGCGGATCGGCCTGTTATGCGGCACTGGCATCGGGTTGCTCTTTAGCCTGTGTGCCCTGGCGGAGCTACCCAGCTTGGTGCAGTTTGGCGGCGTGACGCCACGCTTTAGCCTGGCCCCCAACGAAACCCTGGCGGAACAGCGCCTCACCCTGCCCCTCACCTGTGCGCCAGCGTGCCAACACACCCGTCTGCGTTGGGAGCGCGTCGGCCTACCGATCCCCGGATCGCCAACGGCGCGGCACTACCGCTTCTTTAGCGCGTTGCCGGGCATCGGTATCGCATTGGACACCCGCGAGACCACCCCAGACGATCCCAATCTGACCCTCTCGCTGTTCGCCATCGGCACCCGCCATCAGACCGGGCGCCTCGACCCGACCCGCCCGCTGCTGCGCTGGTATCTCGAACCGTTGCACGGCGACAGTACGCAACCACTGCAAAGCGGCGCCATCTATGTCGCCGCCGAGATCCACGCCGGTACCTGCGCCCCACAGCAACGCGATCTGACGGTGCAGATGCCACCGGTCGACATCGCGCGCCTCAAGCGGCTCGAGGTCGGTGAACCCTTGACTCAGGGCGCAGAGAGCGTACAACTCGCCATTCGCTGTACTCCCGGCGTGGCCGAGGGGTTCACCCTCCACTTTCTTGGCCGACATCCCAACGATCTCCCCCAGCTACTCAGCGCCTCGCGCGGCGTCGGGTTTATCGTCACCTTGGCGGATCGACAGCCGGAGCAGGCGGTACGCTGGAGTGGGGAGGAGGGCTACGATGGTACCATCCCCGACAGTGGTAGTGTCGATCTGCCGCTCCATCTCTACTACGCGCGCAGCGGTGAGCCACTCATTCCCGGCGATGTGAGCGCCCGCGGGATATTTCTACTCAGCTATCGCTAATCGGTGCACGCAATCGATCGCGTCGCCCCCTTGCTTTTCCTTTGGCAGCCCATCGGTCGGCATGATACAACAGAGTTTTCTCAATGGATTTAGCCGACCAAGGAGTGCCCGATGCTCGATCTACGTAGCGATACCGTAACCCGTCCCAGCGAGGCCATGCGCCTGGCTATGTCACGCGCCGACGTCGGCGATGACGTCTATGGCGACGATCCCAGCGTCAACCGCCTGGAGCAAGAGGCTGCCGAGCTCAGCGGCAAGCCAGCGGCGCTGTTTCTGCCCAGCGGTACGCAGGCCAACCTAGTGGCACTGCTGACCCATTGCCAGCGCGGTGACGAGTATATCGTCGGGCAGAAGGCCCATAACTACATGTATGAGGCGGGCGGCGCGGCGGTGTTGGGCAGCATTCAACCGCAACCTATCGATGCCGCCGAGGATGGTACCCTCCCCTTGTCGCAGGTGGCGAGCGTGATCAAGCCCGACGACATCCACTTCGCCCGTAGCCGCCTGTTGAGTCTGGAGAACACCCATAACGGTAAGGTGCTGCCGCTGGCGTATCTGGCGCAGGCCTGGGCATTCAGCCGCGAGAAGGGGCTGGCGTTGCATATCGACGGCGCGCGCATCATGAATGCGGCGGTAGCGCTGGAGGTGCCGCTGACCACCTTGACCCAATACTGCGACACCCTGACCCTCTGCCTCTCTAAGGGGTTGGGCGCACCGGTCGGATCGCTATTGTGCGCCGACGAGGCCTTCATTCGCCAGGCGCGGCGCTGGCGTAAGATGACCGGGGGTGCCATGCGCCAAGCCGGTATCCTGGCCGAGGCCGGGCGCTACGCCCTGCAGCACAACGTCGAACGCCTACGCGACGACCACGCTAACGCCGCCTGGCTGGCACAGGCCGTGCAGGAGTTAGGGCTGACGCTGCTGCCGCCCGGCGCCCAGACCAACATGCTGTTCGTGTGCATGCCCGCCGACGAGGCCGCCGCACTCGGCCCCTGGATGCAGCGCCACGGCATCCTGATCAGCGCGGCGGCCACCACCCGCCTGGTCACGCATCTGGATGTCAGCCGAACCGATCTAGAACGGTTGATCGCCCTGTGGCGCACCTTCCGTCAGGAATATCGCCCGACGAGCGGCGCGGCCCCGGCCCCAACCCCTTACGGCTAATCGATTCCCAGAGAGGTGTGCATGCGCGGATTGCGTATTCTGGTATTAGGCGCCAGCGGCTACATCGGCCAACATCTGATCCCCCAACTGTGTGCCCAGGGGCATCATGTGCGTGCCGCCGCGCGCCGTATTCGCTGGCTGCAAGAGCGTAACTGGCCCGGCGTCGAGTGTCAGTATGTCGATCTCTACCAGCCGCAGACCCTGACGGCGGCGTTAGATGGCATCGATCTGGTCTACTATCTGGTGCATGCCATGGGAGACGGCGATGACTTCGTGCGCGCCGAACTCCAGGCGGCGCAGAACTTCAGCCGGGCCTTGAGCATCTCACGCGTCCAGCAGGTGATCTTCCTCGGGGCATTGCAGCCGCCCGACGATCCCTCGCGTCATCTGGCCGCACGGCGTGAGACCGGCGATATCTTACGCACCAGCGGCGTACCGGTCACCGAGGTTCGCTCGGGGATCGTCATCGGCCCCGGATCAGCTGCCTTCGAGGTGATGCGTGACATGGTCTATAACCTGGCGATCCTGACGCCGCCGCTCTGGGTGCGATCCAAAAGCGCGCCCATCGCGCTGGAGAACCTGTTGACCTACCTCTGCGCGCTGGCGGATCTGCCGGACGGCGACAACCGGGTGTTCGAGGTCGCAGGCCCCGAATACATCAGCTACCAGACCATGTTCGAGCGCTTTATCCGCGTCAGCGGCAAGCGGCGTTGGGTGATCCCGTTGCCGATCCCTACCCGCTTGATCTCGGTCTATTTCCTGCATCTGATCACCTCGGTGCCGACCAGTATCGCCCGCGCCCTGATCGAAGGACTCAAGCACGATCTCCCGGCTGACGACCGGGCGATCGCCCACTTGATCCCGCAGACGCTGATCGGCTTCGATCAGGCGTTAACGGATACCTTGGCGCATGAGCAACAGGTGATCGACTCCGCCGATTGGGGCTACGACGCCCAGGCGCTGGCCCGCTGGCGGCCAGGCTACGGCTTCTATCCGAAACAGGCGGGGTGTCGCCTCACCACCCGAGCCTCACGCCAGGCGCTATGGCATGTGGTGCAGCAGATAGGCGGCGATCAGGGGTATTTCTTCGCCAACCTGCTGTGGCAGATCCGCGCCCGCCTGGATGATCTCACCGGTAATCGTGTCCATTATGGCCGCCCGGCACGCCCCACCCTGCAACTCGGCGACCAGATCGACGGTTGGAAGGTGATCACCCTGAAGGAAGAGCGCCAACTGACGCTGTTGTTCGGCATGAAGGCGCCTGGGCTCGGGCGCCTGACCTTTACCCTCGACGAGCATAACGGCTTACGCTCACTGGATGTCCGCGCCTGGTGGCACCCCGCAGGCTTCGCCGGGTTGCTGTATTGGTTTGCGATGATGCCAGCGCATCTGTTTATCTTCCGCGGCATGGCGCAACGCATCGCCGATCTGGCCGAGGCCTGGGACGATGCCCAGCCCACCAGCAGCCGCGATAGCCGCAGCACGGCGCTCGACGCCACGCCGAACACCCCCGAGGAGCCCAAGGGGACAAACGCCACACCCGGCGAGTAAACCTAGCGCTAACGGGTCGCCAACCGGGTCACCCACCCCGTTCACGCTTGCCATCGCCGGCGCGATGGCAGGCTCACCGGCTTGAGTCATCCACCCCATAAGCCAACGCGAGATCTAGCCAGGCGGCCAGCGACGAGGATATACATGGGACATATACGGCAGGACTATGCCTCACCCTACGCGCGCTACTCCATTCACTCTTGGCACCATTACGCCTTATCTAGGGCTGAAGCGATAGCTCATCTTGGTTTGCAATACAGTCGGCCCTTATTTAATAGGAACAACCCTTACACCATACGGAGTGATGCTCTGGCTATCTCGCCATGCGCCTCGGCTTAGAGCCTACTTTATCGGCGCTATTATTAACCGAGACCTTATCACCAAGTTTAATAACGCAGTGACGCTTAAGGCGGGAGGCCCCCTGCCATTCATCGACGCGCTTAGCCGCCCGATATGTTTACGCTTCGCCCCCTATATTTCATGCTTATCTGCATTGGGCTTATTGTTACCAATGCCATAGCCATTACCATGGTTATCTTTCCTGCCAAAGCAGGGGCGGTATCACCGGCTTGGTCGTATTTTTCGTGGCTGACGTTATTGGCCCTATTAAGCGTTCGACCTTGGCATTATCCCTATGCGACTTGACGCTGCTCCTCCCGCTCACGCTTATCAAACGTGTGGCCTACCATCAGAAAAGCCAGCCCTCCCCCCCGCGCCGCTTCCCTCTTGCTAGACGAGCACAGAGGAGGGCGCGTGGCGCGATGTAACACCAATGGGGGCCATCGAACCACCCTGCAGCCCGTCGCAACGCGCGGGTCGCCTCTCGAGCGGCCGCCTCGCGCAATCCCACCTTGCATGAGGTCATCGGTCGAATCGGATACGCCGAGTAACGAGGCACTCAGCGCGTAATCCTCATCCAGACCAGGTTAATAGCACGATAGCGCCGCCGCCAGACACAGACGACAACAAATCTGCTGAGTAATCCGATTGCATGTCGGGCCGATTCACGGAAAAATGGCACCCTTATTGTGCAGTCGGAGCCGAATCGTGTTCCCGGCAGTCAGAACGGCCGCTAATCGGCCGCAACGAATGGCCTGATCAAGACAGGCTCACGGTGGATAGGCAAGTATGAAAGTTTTGGTGACCGGGGCAACCAGCGGTCTCGGGCGTAATGCCGTAGAGTATTTACGCCAGCGGGGGATCAGCGTGCGCGCTGCGGGGGACAACCTGGCCATGGGGCAGGTGCTACAAAAGATGGGAGCGGAGTTTATTCACGCCGATCTCGGCAACTTAGTCTCCGCCCAGGCCAAGGCGATGCTAAGCGATGTCGATACCCTGTGGCACTGTTCCGGCTTCACCTCACCCTGGGGATCTCAAGAGCTGTTTGAAACCGCTAACGTGCGCGCCACCCGCCGCTTGGGCGAGTGGGCCGCCGCCTATGGCGTGCGCCAGTTCATTCATATCTCCTCGCCCGCCGTCTACTTCGACTATCGTCATCACCACGACATCAAAGAAGAGTTTACCCCGGCGCGTTACGCTAACTACTACGCCCGCAGTAAGGCGGCCGGCGAAGAGGTGATCCGCGCCTTGGCGCTGGCCAACCCACAGACTCACTTCACCATCCTGCGTCCACAAGGCTTGTTCGGCCCGCACGACAAGGTGCTGCTGCCCCGTCTGCTCAGCACCATGAAGAAGCATGGCTACCTGTTATTACCGCGCGGCGGCGTGGCGCTGCTGGACATGACCTACGAAGAGAACGCGGTGCATGCCATGTGGCTGGCGACCCAGCATCCGAATACCCCCTCGGGGCGCGCCTATAACATCACCAACCACCAGCCACGCCAGCTCCATCTGATGCTGCAACAGCTGATCGACGCGCTGGGCGTCACCTGCCGGCTGCGTGCCATTCCCTACCCGATGCTGGACATCGTGGCACGCACCATGGAAAAGCTGAGCACGCGTAGCGCCAAGGAGCCCACCCTGACCCACTATGGCGCGGCCAAGCTCAACTTCGACATGACGCTGGATACCGGGCGAGCGCAGAATGAGTTGGGCTACCAACCCATCGTCTCGCTGGAAGAGGGCATCGTGCGTACCGCGCGCTGGCTGCATGACCATGGGCGCCTGCGCCAGCTCTAATTAACGCTCAGGGGGTTGCGGGCCGGGGCCGTACTTCGCTAACAGGGCATCGACGATGGCGCACGTTTCGGCATCGGCCTCACCGCGAAAATCGGTGGGACGATAATGCATCTGGAAGGCGGCGATGACGCGTCGTGAGGCGGCGTCGTTGATCCCCGTCGCGGCGATCTGATAGCCCCAGAGGGCCAGACGCCGTTGCAGGTAGGCCACGCCTGGCGGCGACGCCTGATAACGCTGGCGGTAGGCGCGCACGCGTGCGGCATCGGGCCAGGCTCCGACGCCCTGCTCCGCCAACAACGCCCAAGGAAACAGTGGCCCCGGATCGACCTTACGCTGTGGCGCAATGTCCATGTGCCCCACCACGTCTGGTGGTGCAATATGATAGCGCCGCACGATGTCGCGGCTGAGGGCGCGCACCGCCGCGATCTGCTGCGCGCTGAAGGGGTACCAGACGATGCCGTTGGCCGTACGCCGATAACCGGGATTCTCGATTTCGATACCGATAGAATTATCGTTAAGCCGAGTCTGGCCGCGCCAGTAACTGACCCCCGCATGCCAGGCGCTACGCGACTCCGGCACCAGTTGCCATACCACCGGCTTACCCTGGCGCTGCGGTGGCTGCGCCGGCACCAGATAGTGTGCGCTGACCTGCTCGTCCGTCAGCACCTTGAGGGAAGAGGCGAAGTCCTCCGCGGTGTAATGGATCACCAGGTAACGTACCCGCGGCTCGGCGCGCAACGCCTGCTGACTATCATCCACCAGGTAGTCTCCGCGATCACGCAACGGTGGATGGGACTGACACCCCACCAACCACACCAACAGCAGTAGCAGTAGCCCCTTGTTCATCATTCGCTCCCCGCCTACGCCGCGTGCAAGACCCGTGTAACGCGACGCGGCTAACCCCTGAGGTCATCTGGCAGATGATATTACGCGTGTTCCGGCGCGACGTCAGCGTCATCCGTCCAGATTCGCATCCGCCCACTTCACCGCCTGGGTGCGATTCTTTACCGCGATCTTCTTGAAAATATTATAGATATGAGTTCTGACTGTGTTCTCGCTGATGTACAACATCTGCGAAATATCCTGATTGCTGGCACCTTGTTGCATCGCCTTCATGACCTCAAGCTCGCGCAGGGTCAGCGGCAACGAGGGACGACGCGCTCGCAGCACCCGATTCCCCACCGGTTCGCTCGACTGCATGGGCAATACCAGTAAGGCTCGTAACCGGTGCAGTAATATTCGTAGATGCATCTGTGCCGGAAACGCAGCGATAATATTCGCATGGCGATACCACCTCAAGGCCAAGTCCTGGCGATGAACATTGATCAAAATAATTCGTGAGGTGAGTGAATGATGAAATATTGTCCGTAGCCAAAAATCACGCTGTGCCTGTTCAGCATCTAATAGCGATGCATCAAATATAATCAAGGTGTCAGAGTTCAATACGTCGGTGATGTTTTGGGTTTCATCACAGAGGCAAATCGGCACACCCAGATAATTATTAAGCACGTCGACTAATAGCAGCGACTGTAACGTGCGCGAGGTAATTAGCGAGAGTTTGTTATTTCCCTTAAATAGGTCATGGCTGACCGCCATCATGAAATCCTCTTCATACAAACGCAGAGACTAATCCTGTAAAACGTACTAACACAGCAGCTAATAACTAATTGAGATATCACCCCACAATAAAATGATAAAAAAGGAATAAGCCAGCAGGCAGGCGGTATGCTAATGCGTGGATAGCTTATGTTTATGCCGACAGCAAACACGCCAAGGGTCAGCCGTTCCGACGACGGCACATTGACGAGGTGGGGCGTATCGCTATTCCGCATTCCGTTGGCGAGGTAAGCATATTCATTAATTATTCTCCTGTCAAAGCATCCTATTGAAATGGCGTTGCAATATGTGCGCCCTATCGATAGAAACCTAATGAATGGAAAGATCAGGGTTATTTTAAATCGATAGCAGTAGTAGCAAAGTAAATTACTATTTTTTGATGAGAGAAATACGATATTTGCATTAGTTACAAAACGCCAATCTCGAATAAAAATAAAACGACCGGTATTTATTAATATCCAGTCAAGCACAATCTTATTATTCCGGCATGAGAGTTTTCTATATTGTGAGACAAGCGGCTCATGCACCACCGTATTATCCGTCCGTTAACAAGGAGTTGTCATGAAGAACGGTATTATTTCCATAGCGATGTTAAGCGGCCTTTGTATTTCGTCGGCGGCATTTGCTGTCCTCAGCCCCTCAGGTCAGCTGCGAATTCAGGGTGAAATTGTGGGCGCCTCCTGCACGATGCAAAACTCAGATCAACTGCTCCAGCTGCCACAGGTCGGCGCCGATCAGTTTGGGGCCCTCGAAGCGGGTAATATTTATACCGGCGCCTCCGCGCAGGCCGATATCAACATCGTCTGCAGCGACTACACAGAAGGTAACCTGACGCTCAGCTTCGCCAATAGCAATATGACAGACAAAGGCGTAATTATTCCGACCCGCGGCGCCGAGACCGGCGTCGGTTTTCAGCTGAAGGTCAAGGATAAGCTAATCGATGGCTATAACACCCAGCACACGCTAACCGGTACGGGCGGCAACTATGTCCTGCCCATCACCGCCTACTACCACAAAATCAGCGGCACCGTGAGCAAAGGCGCGGTGAGCTCCGCCGTCACCTACACCATTACCCACGATTAACCTGAAGCCTGCGGGACTCCGTCGGGAGTCCCTACCATTTGGTGACCCTATGAAGAAAGTGCTATGCGCCTTACTGTGCGCCATCACCGCCTGGCCGGCCTACGCCACCATCGTGATCTACGGCACCCGGATTATCTACCCGGCAGAGCGCCAGGAAATAACCGTCCAATTAGCCAACCGCGGCCATAAGACCTCGCTGATCCAGGCCTGGATCGATGACGGGGATCCCAATGTTCCCCCCGAAGAGGTGAAGGCCCCCTTCCTGCTGACGCCGCCGATCGCCACCATCACGGCGGGTAACGGTCAGCAGCTGCGGATTCGAGTGCTGCCCAACGCCCTGCCACAGGATCGGGAGTCGCTGTTTTACCTCAATGTTCTCGATATTCCACCGGATAACCCGGCGCGTAGCGGCAACCTGCTCAAGCTAGCGATGCAAAACCGTATCAAGCTGTTCTACCGTCCTCAGGGGGTCGCGGCGCTCGGCGAAAAAACCGTCGATCAGCTCTCCGCCCGTCGCGGTGCACAGGGTTTGACACTGGATAACCGTTCACCGAACCACATCACGATCATCGCGCTCGGCGCCGGTGAACAGGAGCAACTGCTAAAGACAACCCTGATGCTGTCCCCCTTTTCCCAACAGCACGTCGCCGTCGCCGGCCTGCCGGGCGGAGTCTCCACGCTGACCCTCTCCTATTTGAATGACTATGGCGTAAAGCGTCAGCAGGCCATTCCCCTTAACTAATCGCAACGAGTGAGGCACGGATGCTCAGGTTAAATGCCATTACCCTCTCCCTGCCCCTACTGTTTCCCGCTGCCTACGCCATGGCCAGCGCGACAGAAACCTTCGATACCCACTTTCTTAAAGGCACGGCGAAAGATCGCCAGCTGAGTCAGATTACGCTGGATCCCAACGCGCCCTATCCCGGCGACTATCCGTTGGATATCGTGGTCAACGGTGAATGGCGCGGCGTGTATACACTGAGCGTCGGCCAACGGCCCGACAATACTTGCCTCAGCGAGTCACAGCTGCACGGGCTGGGGCTTAAGCCCCCCACATCGTCGGGGGATACGCGCTGTATCCCGCTGCGCCAGGCGCTGCATGGCGGCAGCTACCGTTTTAACACCGGCCTGCTGCAGCTGGATCTGACCGTGCCACAGGCCTTCGTGATCAGCAGGGAAAAGGGCTATATCGCCCCGGAAAGCTGGGATCGTGGCATCAACGCCTTCTTCACCAGCTATAACGCCAGCTACTACTACAGCGACTACCGCGGCAATGGCCACAGCAGCAATACCTATCTCAACCTTAACAGCGGTCTAAACCTATTCGGTTGGCAGCTGCGCGCCGCCACCAGCTATAACCAGCGCGATAGCCAGCACGGCGACTGGAACAGCAACAGCGCCTTTCTGCAGCGCAGCTTTGCCCCGATCAACGGCGTGCTACGTATCGGCGACATGTACAGTGCCTCCGATCTGTTCGCGGGCGTGCGCTTTCACGGTGTCCGACTGCATAGCGATCTGCGTATGCTGCCCAACGCCAAGCAGAACTTCACCCCGCGGGTACGCGGCGTAGCGCAGAGCAACGCGCTGGTCAGCGTCGAACAGAATGACATCATCGTCTACCGTCAAGAGGTCCCGCCCGGGCCATTCTCCATCGAGGATTTGCAGTTAGTGGGCGGTGGTGGCGATCTCAATGTCAGCGTGCAGGAGGCGGATGGGCGCATCAACCGCTTCATCGTTCCCTACTCCTCTCTGCCTAACATGCTGCAGCCGGGGGTTGGCAAGTACGATCTGGCGGTGGGGAAAACCTACCTCAGTGATATCAACGATCAGCGCGGCTTTTTTCAGGGCAGCTACCAGCACGGTCTCAACAGCCTGCTGACCCTCTACGGCGGCGCGCAAGCGAGTCAGGATTACTATGCGCTGCTGCTGGGCAACGGTTTTAACACGGCCATCGGCGCCTTCTCGCTGGATATCACTCACTCCTCCAGCCGCCTGACGGATCGCGACGAACAGCGTGGGCAAAGCTACCAGATAGCCTACAACAAGTATCTGGCCGCCACGGCAACCCAGTTTTCACTGGCCGCCTACCGCTACTCGTCACGCCACTACCGCACCCTGAGCGATCATCTCTATCTTAATGACAACCGCGCTAGCCCGAACAGCGACTGGGACTATTACCGCTACGATCCGGGCCGTAAAAACAACTATGCTATCAACCTGAGCCAGACGCTGCCGCCGGGCTGGGGCTCCGTGTTTTTCTCTGGCACCTGGCGCGACTACTGGGGCGACGGCACCCGCCGCCAGGATTACCAGGTGAGCTACAGCAACAGCTGGCAGCAGCTCAACTATACCCTAGCCGCCAGCCAGACCTACGATCAGGGACTGAACAGCGACCGCCGCGTCTATCTCTACTTCACCCTGCCGCTGAGCTTTGGCGAGCCGCGGCGCTCCCTGTATCTCTCGAACGCCACCACCTTCGATCGCGATGGCTACCAGTCCAACAACGCCTCTCTGAGCGGCTACGCCGGCGAGTGGCAGCAGTTTAACTACAGCGTTAGCCTCAATAACCAGCGCCAGGATCGCCTCACCGCGCTAGGCAGCAACCTCAGCTATCGGGCCCGCTCGGCGACCCTCAACGCCAGCTATAGCCAGTCGCAGGATTACCGTCAGACCAGCGTCGGCATCAGCGGCGGCGTGGTGGCCTATCGCGGCGGCGTGCTGTTCAGCAATGCTCTGACGGACACCATGGCGATCGTCGACGCCCCGGGGCTGCGCGACGCCAGCGTCAATGGCTATGGCTATCACGCCACCAACGGCGCCGGTCAGGCGCTCTACGCCGCCCTGACCCCCTACCGCGAAAACAGCCTGCGCCTAACACCGTCACCGCAGGATGATACGGTGGAGCTGAAGGGGAATATGCAGAAGCGGGTGCCCTATGAAGGAGCCGTAGTGCTGGCGCGCTTTGAGACCGATACGCGCCAAAGCTTCTACTTTAAGGCGCGCCGCGCCGACGGTGCGCCGCTCGGCTTCGGCTATCCGGTCAACGCCCTCGACGGAGAGGCCCTGGGGCTAGTCGGTCAGGGCGGCATGATCTCCCTGCGCAGCGACACGCTGCCGGCGCAGGTGACGGTACCGCTGGATCCGCAGGCGGGCACCCGCTGCACCCTTACCCTCTCAGCCGCCACGCTGAGCAGTCAAACCCACCTTTGCCGCTGAGTCTGATGAGGTTGAATCATGAAATATCGCCGTTACCTTTTTACCGCGCTGCTGCTGCTCAGCGGCCCGGCGCTCTCCTGGTGTAAACTGGAAAACCCGGGCTTAGAGATCCAGCTGGGGCAGATGCTGATAAGTAATCAGGATATGTCTCCCGGCGGGCAGCAGGTGTCGGTGCCGCTGCCGCAATTCAGCAAGCAAACCGTATGTGACAACTACAGCAATAAGCGAAACGAGGTGCATCTCGGCACGCCCTACGATCGGGGCGTCGTGGTCAAGTTTTATGACAACGTCTTTATCGAGATCATCGTCCATAAGCCGCCTCAGGAAAACATCAAGCTACCCGTGGGCAGCTATACGGCGGCGCAGTTTCTCGATCAGATCACCGTCACCGCCAGGCAGGTCGCCCCCACCCAGACCGATCGGCTCGCCCCAGAAGGGCAGTATCTGCTGGAGTCCGCGATGGTGATCAGCGCCGGCAGCGGTGCATCCGGCTCTCTGCTGGAGTTTCTCTGGCGTCTCCTCACGTTTCTCTCAACCGGGAAATGGCCCGCATCGGAACACGATCTGTACCAGGTGAATCTTAATCTGACGCTGGACTACCGCGTGACCACCTGCCAATTTACCGACACGCTACTCACGCTGCCGCCCATTTCCATCGGCGACCTGACGCAGAGCGGTGCGGTTACCGGCACGATCGCCGACCATACCCTGGTCGCCCAATGCGACCAACTGAGCGGGACACAGACCAACCGCACCCTGCGGGTGACCCTGAGCAGCGATACGCTGTTACCGGAGAATCCCCGGGTCGTGCGGCCGCATGTGGGAGCGGGCGGCGTCGGCTTTATTCTGTACGACGAGCAGCAGCAGCCCATCACGCTGGGCGGCGCGGCGGCTCAGCCCAGCGTCATCCGGCAGATCCCCCAGTGGACGACGCTGCCCGAGCGGGGATTCAGCATCCCTATCCGCGCCGGTTATTACCTCTATGACCGTAGCAAGGTTCAGCCTGGTCAACTGGAGGCCAACGTTACCATCAACATCGACTACGAGTAAGCGATGGCGCGAGCGGTCTCAGGCCGCCGCGCCGCCTTAGCCCCCCATATACCCCCCGGCCCCTACCTCACGGCCCGACATCGTACTATTTTTCAGCGCTCAATATGCATATCTCCAAATTTTAACCCACAAATATTGCATAATTATTCTGATGAAGTTACTCTTTGCCCTATCAATTGCTATTCAGATTAGGCGCATGAGTATTCAAATCGACGGCATCAACTGCTACTACGGCGCACACCAGGCGCTGTTTGACATTACCCTGGAATGCCCGGCCGGCGAGACGCTGGTGTTGCTCGGGCCGAGCGGCGCGGGTAAGAGCTCGTTGCTACGGGTGCTGAACCTGCTGGAGATGCCGCGCTCTGGCACCCTGGGTATCGCCGGTCATCAGTTTGATTTCCGCCAGCCTCCGGGGGAAAAGGCCATTCGCGATCTACGGCGTAACGTCGGCATGGTGTTTCAGCAGTATAACCTGTGGCCGCACCTGTCGGTGATGCATAACCTGATCGAGGCGCCCTGCCGCGTGCTGGGGCTGTCGAAGGAGGCCGCGCTGGCGCGCGCCGAGAAGCTATTGGTCCGGTTGCGTCTCAGCGAGTTCGCCGACCGTTATCCGCTGCATCTGTCCGGTGGCCAGCAGCAGCGGGTCGCCATCGCCCGCGCCTTGATGATGGAGCCGCAGGTGCTGCTGTTCGACGAACCGACCGCCGCCCTCGACCCGGAGATCACCGCCCAGATCGTCAGCATCATCCATGAGCTGTCGGAGACCGGCATCACCCAGGTTATCGTCACCCACGAAGTGGAGGTGGCGCGTAAGACCGCCAGCCGCGTCGTGTATATGGAGCAGGGTCGCATCATCGAACAGGGCGACGCCAGCCACTTTATTCATCCGCAGACCCAAGAGTTTGCCGGATATTTGTCCCATTAACGGCCCGCGAGGCCATGCGTAACCGTTGGAGTCTGCGATGAAAAAAATCATAATTGCTGCGATGTTAGCCGGTATCAGCGTCTCTGCCTCGGCAAACGAAACCATTCGCTTCGCCGCCGAAGCCTCGTATCCGCCGTTCGAGTTTATGGACGCGCAGAATAAGATGCAGGGATTCGATATCGATCTGGCCAACGCCATCTGTACCCAGATCAAGGCCACCTGCACCTTTAGCAATCAGTCTTTCGACAGCCTGATCCCGAGCCTGAAGTTCAAGCGGATCGATGCCGTGATCTCCGGGATGGACATCACGCCTGAGCGCCAGAAGCAGGTCGACTTCTCTCAGCCCTACTATGACAACTCGGCCCTGTTCATCGCCGAGAAGGGCAAGGTCGCCGATGTGGCGGCGCTGAAGGGCAAGCGGGTCGGTATCCAGAACGGCACCACCCATCAGAAGTACCTGATGGACAAACATCCAGAGCTGACGCCCGTGCCTTACGACAGCTACCAGAACGCCATCCTCGATCTGAAGAATGGCCGTATCGATGCGGTCTTCGGCGACACGGCGGTGGTCAACGAGTGGCTGAAACAGAACCCGAATCTGGCGCCGGTTGGCAGTAAGGTGACCGATGCCGACTACTTCGGCAGCGGCTTGGGCATCGCGGTGCGCAAGGGCAACAGCAAGCTACTGGAGCAGTTCAACCAGGCGCTGAATCAGCTCAAGCAGGATGGCACCTACCAGACCATCTATGACAAGTGGTTCCAGAAGTAATCATCGGAAATGCCAGTAGTGCCTATCGGCGTAGGCGTTATGGTTAGTAACATGCAGGCGGCGCGGGCCGCCTGATGGGATAGGCGTCAGGCAATGATTGAATTTATTCCCTTAGTCCATGCCGCCGGCATCACTGTCGGCTTGGCTCTCTGCTCTCTCCTGCTCGGCCTGGTTCTCGCCATGCTGTTTGCCGTCTGGGAATCGGTCCGTTTCCGGCCCCTGGCGTTGCTGGGTACCGCCTGGGTCACCCTGCTGCGCGGGCTGCCGGAGATCCTGGTGGTCCTGTTCATCTACTTCGGCTCCTCACAGCTGCTGTTGTGGCTCTCGGATGGCATCCCACTGAACCTGGGGTTCACCACCCTCACACTACAGTTGAACATCGATAACTTCGAGGTCAGTCCCTTCCTGTGCGGGGTGTTGGCCTTGGCCTTGCTGTATGCCGCCTACGGCTCCCAGACCCTACGCGGCGCGCTAAAGGCGGTACCGCAGGGGCAACGCGAAGCGGGGATGGCGTTGGGGCTCAGCAAGACGCATATCTTCTTCCGTCTGGTGATGCCGCAGATGTGGCGCCATGCCCTGCCGGGGCTGGGTAACCAATGGCTGGTGTTGCTCAAGGATACCGCGCTGGTCTCGCTGATCAGCGTCAACGATCTGATGCTGCAAACCAAGAGCATCGCCACCCGGACCCAGGAACCGTTCACCTGGTACTGCGTGGCCGCCGCCATCTATCTGCTGATCACGCTACTCAGCCAGTCTGTGCTCAAGCATATCGAGTCGCGTACCACCCGCTTTGAACGGAGTGCTTCCTGATGTTGAGCTATATTCCCGACTTATTGCAGGGGCTGCACACCAGCCTGTCATTGACCGTGGTCTCCCTGCTGGTGGCCCTGGTGCTCGCGCTCTGTTTTACCGTGGTGCTGACCCTGCGGCCACGGGGGCTGACGCTATTGGTACAGGGCTACATCACCCTGTTTACCGGCACCCCGCTGCTGGTACAGATCTTCCTGATCTACTACGGGCCCGGGCAGTTCGCCTGGATCCGCGAGACCCCCTGGCTGTGGAGTGCGTTGTCACAACCCTGGCTGTGCGCCATGCTGGCGCTGGCGCTGAACAGCGCGGCCTACAGTACGCAACTGTTTTACGGCGCGATGCGCGCGATCCCGAATGGCCAGTGGCAATCCTGCGCGGCGCTGGGGATGTCCAAGGGACAAACCCTACGCATCCTACTGCCGTATGCCTTTAAACGCGCCCTCTCCTCCTACTCCAACGAGGTGGTGCTGATCTTCAAGAGTACCTCGCTGGCGTACACCATCACCCTGATGGAAGTGATGGGCTATGCCCAGCAGCTGTACGGGCGAACCTACGACGTGATGGTGTTCGGTGCCGCCGGGGTCGTCTACCTGTGCGTCAACGGCTTGCTCACCCTGATGATGCGCCTGATCGAACGCCGCGCCCTGGCCTTCGAACAGCGTAACTAGTCCCGCCCTTATTCGCGAAGAAGATCGGTTTCGACCGATCTTTTTTTATTTCCTGTTGTTGCGCATTTGAAAATATTTACTCATAAGTATTGCATAATAATTCACTCAGTGGCACATTCAGACGGGTAGAGACGGCGACGGTCGTTCCCGTTTTCCGCCTCGACACCCACTGACAGACAACCAATAAAATCAATCACACCCCGCGGGATGGGCCTTGTACAGGAGTGAGCTATGAAGAAGTTACTGGTCTGCGCCATCGTTGCTGCAATGAGTTTTAGCGCTCAGGCGGCAGAGAATATTCGTTTCGCCTCATCGGCCACTTACCCGCCATTTGAGTCCCTCGATGCCAACAACAACATCGTCGGCTTCGACATCGATTTAGCCAAGGCGCTGTGCCAGGAGATGAAGGCGAACTGTACCTTCAGCAACCAAGCGTTCGACAGCTTAATCACCGCGTTAAAGTTTAAGCGTTACGATGCCGTCATCTCCGGCATGGACATCACCCCCGAGCGGCAGAAGCAGGTGGCGTTTACTCAGCCCTACTACGCCAACTCGGCGATCATCATCGCCCAGAAGGGGAAATATCACAGCATGGCCGACATGAAAGGGTTACGCGTCGGGATGGAGAATGGCACCACCCATCAGAAATACCTGCAAGAGAAGCACCCGGAGATCAAAACCGTGGCCTACGACAGCTACCAGAACGCCATTCTGGATCTGAAGAGTGGGCGCATCGACGGGGTATTCGGCGACACGGCGGTGGTCAATGAGTGGCTGAAGAACAACCCACAGCTGGCGTCGGTCGGCGAGCATGTCACCGATCCGCACTACTTCGGCATCGGGCTAGGCATCGCGGTTCGTCCGGGCGACAAGGCCCTGTTGGCACAACTCAACCAGGCGTTGGCCGCCATCAAGGCCAACGGGACCTACCAGAAGATCAGCGACAAGTGGTTCCCCGCCTCCTGATGCACATCGAGGCCGCGCCTTTCGGCTCCGATTGGCGCGCCGCGAGCGATTTGTTAGCATAGTCACTATCGCCCGTCTACCGCCCGGAGCCTGCATGCATTACGACCATTACCTTTCACCGATCGGCCCGTTGCTGTTGGTCGCCGATGACGTGGGCCTGCGCCAACTGTGGCTGCCCAACGAACTGATCAGCCGCGTGATCCCCGCCAGTTGGCGGCATGACGGAGCCTTTCCCCTATTGCAGCGTACCCGCACACTGCTCGACGCCTACTTCGCCGGCCAACGTCCCGACTGGCACGATCTGCCGCTGGCGCCGCAGGGTACCCCCTTTCAACAACAGGTGTGGCAGTTGTTATGCGCCCTTTCCTATGGGGAGAGCAGCCACTATGCCGCCCTGGCCGAGCGCTTGGGTAACCCGCGCGCCGTACGCGCCGTCGGAGGCGCCGTGGGACGCAACCCGATCGCCATCTTGATCCCCTGCCATCGCATCCTCGGCAAGGCGGGTAATCTGACCGGCTACAGCGGCGGTCTGGCGATCAAGCAAGCCCTGCTGGATCTCGAAGGGATCCCTTATCACGCCTGAACGCGCTGATGCACCAACAGCGTCAACACCTCGTAATGGGCAGTATGCGGGAACATGTCGAACAGACGGATCTTGGCGATGCGGTAGCTCTCCAGACAGGCAATATCCTGCGCCATGCTCTGAGCGTTACAGCTGGAGTAGAGAATATAGGGGGGCGCCATGCGCCGGAGGTCGTCGCACAACGCCACACCGATGCCTCGCCGAGGCGGATTAACCAGCACCAACTGCGGCGCCTGGCCATGCTCGTCGGCAAAGGCGGTGGAATCGAGGGCGGCAAAGCTCACCTTCTCCAACCCCAAACGCGCAGCCGAACGCCGCGCGCAGGCGATGGCCTCGGCGCTGATCTCAATGCCGGTTAATGCCATCTCGGGCGTGGCACAGTGCAGGCCAAAGCCGCCGACGCCACAGAAGAGATCCCACATCGCCGTCACGCCCAACGCGCGTACCCAGTCGCGTGCCTCGGCGTAGAGTGCCTCGGCCACCGCGGGATTGGTCTGGAAAAAACTCTGCGGGCGGATATAGAGCGGCACGCCGTTGAAGGACTCCTCCAACGCCTGCTGCTCGCTCAGGAAGATCTCCTGCTCCCCTTCCAAAATCGCCATCGGCACCGGCTGCAGGTTGACGCTGATCACCGCCAGCTGCGGCAACTGTGCCTGCAACCACGGCAACGCCTGGCGCAGCTGCGCCAACTTGTTCTCGGAGCGCAGCACGAAGCGAAGCATCATCTCGCCATTGAGACGGCTCTCCGTCAACAGCAGGTATTTCAATTCGCCACGCCGACGCGCCACGTTATAGGGAGTCAGACCGGCGCGCGGGATGAAGGCCTTCAGCACGGCGAACACCGGGGCAAAGCTGGCGGGATAGAGCGGACAATCGCACAGATCCACCCCCTCGCCCTCACGCGTCAACATGCCCAGTAACGGACGCTCGACGCTGCCCGTAACCACCATCTTCGCCTTGTTACGCATCGCCTGTTCGGCGCTGGGACACGCCGGCAGCCACTCACCCACCGGCTGATCGTCTAGCAGCGCGGCCAAGTGGTGCTGTTTATCGTCCAACTGACGGGAATAGGGAAGGGAAAGCCACTGACAGGAATGACAGCGACCCGCCTGATACTGGGCACAATGCATCACAACTCACTCGATGGAAATGAAAACGGTCGGGGCGGGGGATTGTATCACAGCGAACGGCGGAAGTAGCGCCGACTGGCGGAGGGAATAAACAGCAGCGCCAGGATCAACAAGTCAGGCAACTTCTGCCCTAACAAGACCTGGAGGATCTGGCCACCGTCATCGCCGGGTACACGGAATAACTCGGGATGGAACCAGCCGAGCGAGGCCCACCACATGTAGCCGACCACCAGCAGCTGACACCCTAGGTAGATCCAGCGACTGAGCGGCTTACCCAGCATCAACGCCAGACCGCAGCCCAACTCGATCACCCACAGCGCTAGGCTGGTGACCAACAGGAGGATGGTCTGCCAGCTGTGCAGCGCTTCGCCGAGAAAGGCGGCGATGCCACTCGGGCCGAGGGCGACACACAGCAGCACCACGCTCGCCAGACGCACCCCGATTAACGCCGTGCCGGCAATCAAAACCGGCACCGGGGCAGCAAACAGGCTATCTATCCTTGGCTGTATACTGATCATCTGCGCCATCGCATCCTACTCCGCGGGACCTCACCGCTTCCATCATAAGGAGGATGTTGGGCCGAGACAAGCCATCAATGCCGAATAACGATACTTCATCAAGAGGTTAGCCTCTTGGGGAATCAATGCAGCAGCGGACCGCCACTGCTCTCGGCGCTGAACTCGCCCTCACCCTCTTCCCCTTCGCCCAGAAACAGCATGCCATTCGCCCGCGCTTCCATCATCACCATGGAGACTTGCTCCTCGGCCTGCTGCATAAAGGCGGCGAACTGCTCCAGCGTTATGCCGACGCTCGCATTGAGCGACATGCAGGCGATCAGTTTCGGCAGGTTGTCATCCTGGATGTCGACAAACGCCTTGACGCCCAGCGTGCTGGCATTAATCTGGCTTAACTCCGCCACTAACGCGATCAAAGCCGTAGGACGGACTTCCGCCAGGGCGGTAAACAGGATAGTGTTATCGAGGAGGTCGACTTTTGCGTCGAATACCCCGTCAAAATTCTGCATGTGTGGTAAATGCAGCGCCTGGCAGGAGTCACACTCGAAGAAGGTGGTACCCAGTTGATCCAGCCAGTGCCGTAACACGTCCAGATCGGGGACGATTAGAGGATCCATTGCGCCCTACCTCACAAAGATAAATCGGGTAATTGTTATTAGAAAGGGGGCATAGCTTACGGAACTTTAGCCGCTTGCGCCATGCCCGAGGGCAATTTATTGCCGCGTTGACGTCTGGAAAGCCTGCCACCCGCACTCACGACCAGGAGATCGCCATGCCGTTATCCCGTTACGCCACGATGGACCCCGTGATGCTGCTGAGCATCATCAACATGAAGCTGCGCGACGAGTGCGACTCGCTGCCAGCCTTGTGCGCGCGCTACGAAATCCCACAGCCCCTATTGGAGTCACGCCTGGCCGCTGCCGGCTTCCGCTATTACCGCGACAGCAACCAGTTCATCCCACGCTAGGCCTGTGCCCGCCGGGCTTAACGCGCGATCGGCGGGCTTCACGCGCCTTAATGGGTGATCCAGCCCTGCTGGTGCAGATAGTCCAGCATGAAGGGACGCCGCTCTTTCTCCAGCGTGCGGCTGATCTGATCGCTCCAGCTATCCTGGCGGCTATTGTCGCTTCGCTGGGCGTAATAGCTGCGGACATGCGCATCATAGGCGGCCAGCGCGGCGCGATCTAACGGCTGATAGCGATTCTCGTGTACCAGAATGTTCAACGGTAGGCGCGGCTTCTGCTCAGGGCGCTGCGCCGGATGGCCCAGACAGAGGCCGACCAACGGCAACACATGCTGTGGGCAGGCCAGCAACGTGGTCACCTGTTCGATATGATTGCGGATGCCACCGATAAACACCCCACCCAACCCCAACGACTCGGCGGCAGTCAGCGCATTCTGCGCCATCAGCGCCGCATCGACGCAGCCCAATAGCAACTGCTCCGCTGATCCCAACTCGGCCTGCGGGAAGATCTGTTGATGGCGCTGAAAATCGGCGCAGAAGATCCAGAATTCCGCCGCCTCCGAGACATACTGCTGCCCGCCGGACAACTCCACGAGCTGCTCTCGCAGGGCGCGATCGGTGATACGGATGATCGAGGTACATTGCAAGAAGCTGGACGATGAGGTGGCACGCGCCGCCTCGAGGATCGCCAGACGTTGCGCCTCGCCGATCGGTTCGGCACTAAATTGGCGAATGGAACGGTGATCGCACAGCAAATCGATGGTCGAAATCATGAATTAGCTAGCTCCCTGATGAGTCGCGTAAACGAATAAAGTAACACTGTGGGACGGCATGCTCCGATGCTAACGCGTTCTTCCACCCCGCCGTTGACCCTGGGTGCGCCGACATCGGTCAAACCTTAGCATTGGATAGATGAAATTTATCAAAGTAACAGGCAAATCCTACTTTTTTTTGCCGCGCGCTACAGGCATAGTAGTGCGCATCAAGGAGCCCATGCTAAACCCGTTAGGGATTTAGTGGGACTCGCCATTTCCTTTAAGGAGTCCTCTCATGTTTGCAGTGATTTTTGGGCGTCCGGGCTGCCCCTATTGTGTCCGTGCCAAAGAGTTGGCCGAGAAGCTGAGCGCCGAGCGCGATGATTTTAAATTCCGTTATGTCGATATCCATGCGGAAGGCATCAGTAAAGAAGATCTCTCCAAGACCGTCGGTAAGCCGGTAGAAACCGTACCGCAGATCTTTATCGATCAGCAGCACATCGGTGGTTGCACCGACTTCGAAGCCTATGCGAAGGCGAATCTGGAGCTGTTCAACAACGCCAACTAACGCGTGACGACAGCCAGTAAAAATCCACCTCTTGAAGAGGTGGCTTTAAATGGGGCCCCCTAAAAGGGGGCCTTGTTCGTTTTAATCCTGTAATAACGCCATTTACTGCTCGTATTCTTGATCTTTCTTATCCTGATGCCTCACGTAGCGTCTGATAATTTCTTCGTTCACTCCAACTGTGTCTGCAAAGTATCCCCTCGCCCAAAAATGATTACCCCACAGCTTCTTTCGTATATGCGGAAACTTGTTGTAGAGACGAATAGCTGTGCGCCCTTTCAGGACGCCCATCAGCGTTGAGATCGAGAGTTTCGGTGGGATCATCACGACAAGATGAACATGGTCTGTCTGAACATTCAATTCAAGTACCTCACAATCTTTCATATTGCAAAGTATATAAACTGAGCGATAAAGCTCTTTACCTACCGCCCCTGTTAAAACCTTGTAGCGATACTTTGGCGTCCACACCAAGTGATATTTGCAACGCCAGAATACATGTGCTGAACTTCTATAACTGCTCATGTCAGTGATTTCCTTCTTACTTGTGGTGAGTAAGCTGGAATTTTCTGGCATGGGCTTCCTTCAGGCTATAGCCTCACAGGGACAATCACCACCTCCCGAGGAGGTGGTTTAAAGCTGACAATAAAAAAAACCGCGACTGCGGTTTTTTTTATGCCTCTAGCGCGCGTTTTTGACGCCAGGTGAAAGGATCATCATCGATTATAACTATCGAATAGCATGCCGACCTCGCATCACCGCCGCGAACCAGTACAGCAGCGCGCCAAACACACACCAAAACACCATGCTGGCGCTGTAGGGCAACAACTGCAACACACTCACCTGACAGGCTAACCACAGCGTATGCAGCAGCAGGCAGAAGAGCGCCGCCAGCAACGCGCCGTAGAACACCGTCAAGACACGACGCCGCTGCGCCAAGGGGCAAGCGATCGCGCCCGGCAGCATATACAGCAATAACCCGGGGCGCAGCCCCGGCAGACGCGCCGTCGCGCCACCATTCGCCTGGCTATAGCCGTGCAGCAGTAAAAAGAGTGCCGTCACCAAGAAAAAACAAAGAATAAAAGAAAACCAACGCCGTTTGTTCGCCACCCCATGCCTCCCTACAGCGAAAAGATACCACAGCCCCTCCCCCGACAAACCGCGAACGGCCTACCAGCAGCGAGCGAATCTCTTCCCGGCGCAGAAAAACAACGAACCATCAACTGAAGGCGGCTTTTTACTGGCTGTCCGTCAGCCAACCGTCTAAAATGGGCGGTCATACCCATTGGGTATCCACCATTCACCGCTGGCGAGTCCTCGGTGAATTCTCATATATTCTACGGCTGAATTTAGCTCTAACAGTCGATCATATCAAGAACCTGATAGTTAACAATAAGTTATTCTACATGAATATTGATGTCGCGAGTTTGTTAACAGGCAATTATATCCTGCTGCTGTTCGTGGTCCTGGCGCTGGGGCTTTGCCTCGGAAAGCTGCGCATAGGCTCCATCCAACTGGGTAACTCCATCGGTGTGTTAGTGGTCTCCCTGCTACTAGGCCAACAACACTTTGCCATCAACACCGATGCCCTCAACCTAGGATTCATGCTATTTATTTTCTGCGTCGGTATCGAAGCCGGACCCAACTTCTTCTCTATCTTCTTTCGCGACGGGAAAAACTATCTCATGCTGGCCTTGGTGATGGTCGCCAGCGCCCTGTTTATCGCGCTGGGGCTGGGTAAGCTGTTTCACTGGGACATCGGCCTGACCGCCGGGATGCTGGCTGGCTCGATGACCTCGACGCCGGTGTTGGTGGGCGCGGGTGATACCCTGCGTCAGACGCTGGCCAACGATCCGCACTTGGGGCAACTGCAAGATCACCTAAGCCTGGGCTACGCCCTGACCTACCTGGTTGGCCTGGTCAGCCTGATCTTCGGCGCTCGCTACCTACCGAAGCTACAACACCAGGATCTGCCCACCTCGGCCCAACAGATCGCCCGTGAGCGCGGCCTGGACAACGACACCCAACGCAAGGTGTTTCTTCCGGTGATCCGCGCCTATCGCGTCGGCCCGGAGCTGGTCGCCTGGGCGGATGGTAAGAATCTGCGTGAATTAGGGATCTACAGCCAAACCGGCTGCTACATCGAACGCATCCGCCGCAACGGCATCCTGGCGACACCGGACGGCGACGCGGTGCTCCAGGTCGGCGATGAGATCGCCTTAGTGGGCTACCCCGATGCGCACGCACGCCTCGACCCGAGCTTCCGTAACGGCAAAGAGGTGTTCGACCGCGACCTGCTGGATATGCGCATCGTCACCGAAGAGATCGTGGTGAAGAACAGTAACGCCGTCAGCAAGCGTCTGAGCCAGATCAAGCTGACCGACCACGGCTGCTTCTTGAACCGGGTGATCCGCAGCCAGATCGAGATGCCGATCGACGACAATATCGTGCTCAACAAGGGCGACGTGTTGCAGGTCAGCGGCGATGCCCGCCGCGTCAAGAGCGTGGCCGACCGCATCGGCTTTATCTCGATCCACAGCCAAGTTACCGACCTGCTGGCCTTCTGCGCCTTCTTCATCATCGGCCTGATGATCGGCCTGATTACCTTCCAATTCACCGGCTTCTCTTTCGGGATCGGCAACGCCGCTGGCTTGCTGTTCGCCGGCATCATGCTGGGTTTCCTGCGCGCCAACCATCCGACCTTCGGCTACATTCCGCAGGGGGCGCTGAACATGGTGAAGGAGTTTGGTCTGATGGTGTTTATGGCGGGGGTCGGCCTGAGCGCCGGCGCCGGCATGCGCAATGGCCTGGGCGAGGTCGGCGGCCAGATGCTGATCGCCGGGCTGATCGTCAGCCTGGTGCCGGTGGTGATCTGTTTCCTGTTCGGCGCCTTCGTGCTGAAGATGAACCGCGCGCTGCTGTTTGGGGCCATCATGGGCGCGCGCACCTGTGCGCCAGCCATGGACATCATCAACGACGCCTCACGCAGTAACATCCCTGCCCTGGGTTATGCCGGCACCTACGCCATCGCCAACGTGCTGCTGACCCTGGCCGGTACCCTGATCGTCATCATCTGGCCCGGCGTGGTGGGCTGACGCTCTCCCCCTCACCGGCGACGAAAAAAGATCATCTTTTTCGTCGCTGGCGGCTGAACTTTCCACGCCAGCGTCAGTCTGAATTAATGCCACTGCTTTTCTTTGACGTCCCCATATTGAGGAGCCCGATAATCCCGCCGCTTAGGTTCAAGGTTATCGGGTTTTTTATTGCCTGTATAAAAATTATTTTATCATCAAACTGTTATACAAGCAGCGTGTTCGATATGGCGACAACGTGGCGACACCCCCTCAACAACCACCTGTCTGATCAACCTATCGCTCCCTTGCCCCTTTTGTAACATGCGCTCATCCGTAACAAAAATGCGGCAAGAAGGTTGCTTGACCCAAGTTTTACACACTGCTTTAGATTTGTAGTTCGGCTGAAAATCATACGGCGCTTGGCTTTTCGCTGTAAAAAACGGTAATGGATAGGTGTATCAGTGAGGAAAATTGAATCGAGAGCTAGATCAGTGACAATGCTTTAGTCTTCCTGACGAATGAAGGCTGCCAACTTTGTATTCCCGCTAACACCAGGTAGGTAGCGTCATCTATTACTGATATTCTATGGCTTATACCGAACTCTTGCATCACACCAAATTATTTGTATAAGACATTCCGTACTTGCAGTAAGTTCGGACACAGGTTCAACTCCCGCCAGCCGCACAGCACAAGCTCTGCGGGCTTTTTTACGTCTATTGTCATCCAGTGAGAATTGCTGAGAACTACGAGTTATAGCACCCTGAATGGGCCCCACTAAGAAGGTTCCAAAAATCGAGGGTCAAAATGGCAAAAATCGCTAAGAGGTTCACTGACACTGAAATCAAAAGCACCAAGCCAGCCGATAAAGAAATCAACTTGTTTGACGGTGATGGTTTGATTTTACGAATCGCTCCTTTGGCGAAAGGAGTGAGCCATGCCACTAAAATCTGCCATATTACAAAGGAACTGCCAATAAATCATATATCTGATACGAGCCATCTGACCAAACAGGAAAAACTGTCTTATCTCCAGTGAGCCGAACCGTGTTGAGGCAACCATCAGCTGCTATGCCAACCTCCGTCCACCTCCCCAATGAGAGCCTCTCCTCAATACACCGGCCAACCCACAACATATAATGTGAAGACATTTACTTTATTGATAATATTTCTATGCTATCGCTAACCGCTAGCGCACCATCGTTTTATATGCCTCCCAGATGGAGAAGGTCGCACCGACCGACAGGATAACCGTGTCACGCCAACGATTCGTGATGTAGCCCGAGTAGCCGGCGTAGGGAAAAGCAGCGTCTCTCGCTATCTGAACGGCGAACAACATGCACTCTCTAACTCGCTTAAAGCCCGCATCGCACACGCCATCGAGCAACTCAACTATCGCCCCAATCCGGTGGCACGCAGCTTAAGGAATGGGCAGACTCGCCTGTTGGGACTAATCCTGGCGGACATTGCTAATCCCTACTCTCTCGGTCTGATACAGGGTATCGAGTCAGTCTGCCAACAGCGGGGCTTCACGCTGTTACTCGGTAATAGCGCCAACTCGGCTGAGCAGATGCAACGTTACCTGACATTCTTTGCCAGCTATCGGGTACAAGGTCTCCTGCTGCATCCTCCGGCCATCGCCCTCAGCCCTCAACCAACCTCACCACTACCCGACTTGCCACATGTCATCATCGATCGTTATATGGCGCAAACTGCGGGCGATTTCGTCGGGCTGGATAATCAGCTCGCTATGCAGCAAGCCTGCGCCCATCTCTACTCCCAACACTATGATGCGCTGCTCTTTCTTAGCGAACCCATCGCTCATATCTCTTCACGTAGCGAGCGCTGGCAGAGTTTTCAACAGATTACAGCACGATATCCTACCCGGTTGGCTCAATGCGCTCAGGTTGAGCGTGAAGACAACAATGCACTCGACATGCTGTTATACGACTTTTACCAACAGCAACGCGCAGCGCGACGTCGGGGGGCGATATTGGTCGCCAATGGTGCCCTGACCCAACAGGTCACTCTCGCGCTGCTACGCCTTGGCCTACGCTGGGGTCACGAATTGGGGTTACTCGGCTTCGACGATGCCGAATGGTATCGCCTGGCCACGCCGACCATCAGCGCGATCCGCCAACCGACCATGCAGATAGGTATCCTCGCCGCCGAACGATTGATCCAGCGTTTGAACGGCGATCTCAGCGATTTCTGTGAACAACGTTGTTTACCTGAGTTAATTATCCGTCAATCAACATGCTCTAATTGAGCCACTCTCACATTTTTATCTTTCGACTCATGATCAATTAATCATCTGTGATGAGTTTCACTTTGACTGGGGCCGGTCCCAATTATATTGACTGCGCCATATAGGCACTCTCTCCCTCATGGAATCACCGCGCCGATGGAGCATATATAATGCAAATAAATAAATTCTTCTCTATACCCATTATAACCAGAATTCTTATAGCCAGCGCCCTTATTTTTCTCCCCCTTACCAGTTCAGCCACCGACATTCATTCCCGCATCCTCAAAATGCCGATCGTTAACGCCATCGATCATCCTCAGGGCGTTGGTGCCAAGGTCTTCGCCGAGGAGGTAGCTAAAAATAGTAACGGTAAGATCAAGATAAAGATCTTTCCCAACGGCACACTCGGTGGTGAGCAACAGGTAGCCTCAGCTATGCAGGGTGGGACGATCGAAGTCTCGATGATGTCGCCAGCCCAGATTGTCGGGACCGTGCCACAATTTATCGTATTGGATTTCCCCTTCACCCTAAAAAATGAAGCCCAGGCCGACGCCGTATTAGATGGCCCCTTCGGAAAACAATTGATGAGTTATATGCCGGAGAAGGGTTGGGTCGGTCTAGCCTATATGGAACAAGGTTATCGGAGCATCAGCAATAATAAACGCCCGATCAACACACTGGAGGATATTAAGGGATTAAAAATTAGAACTATCCTTAATCCGTTATATATCGACATGCTGAATGCTTTAGGGGCGAACGCCATTCCTATGCCCTTCCCCGAGCTCTATACCGCGATGGAGACTAAGACTGTCGATGGCCAAGAAAACCCGGAAACCTCTATCGATGCCAATAAATATTATGAGGTACAAAAATACTTTAGCGGCACACGTCATATCTACAATCCCCAAATGCTGATGGTCAGTAAGAAGCTCTGGGACCAACTCTCGGAGGACGAGCGGCAGATTTTCCAGCAAGCCGCCCTGACGGCGCGTGACGCCCAACGCCAGTTCGCTCGTGAGATGACCGAGAAATCGCGGGCAAATCTGCTGGCCAATGGTATGCAGCTCAATGAGATCTCTGCCGCCGAACTGGCTCGTATGCAGAGCGTGGTCCAGCCGGTCATCGATAAATACGCCGCCAAGCTAGATCCTGAACTGGTCAAACAATTTCAGCAGGAGTTAGCCCGTACCAACAATCTATAAGCGTCCTCACCCATCCTGTCGGTAACGAACCCAATGCCGCTGATGCGAGAGACACAACGCACGTCGGGGAGTGAGTGAAGGGAAGACTCAACTCAGGGAGCATCGCGATGGCTGTATTCGAAAAATATCTTATTACACTGATCAACGGGATCATCATCGCTTGTCTTGCCGCCATGATGGTGATGGTCTTCGTCAATGTGGTGCTACGTTATGGCTTCAACACTGGTATCACCTTCTCCGAAGAAGTCTCACGGCTATGCTTTGTCTGGATGACCTTCCTCGGCGCGATTATCGCCATGCGCGATGGTAGTCATATCAATGTGGACTCCTTGCTCCACCATCTCCCCGCTCGTGCTCAACAAGGCTGTATGCTGATCGGCCATGGCCTCATCATCTTCGTCTGTAGCCTATTACTCGAGGGCGGCTGGCAGCAGACCCTGATCAACATCACGACCCTCTCCCCCGTCACCGGTTGGCCAATGGCTTCACTCTATATCACCAGCGTCATCGCCAGCATTGGCATCGCCTTATATGCACTCCGCAATATTCTGCGCCTATTATGTCAATGGCAGGGGGAGAGACGATGATCCTGTTTATCTTCCTCGGCATCCTACTTGGCAGCCTCGCTATCGGTGTTCCCATCGCCTTCGCCCTCTTTCTCTCCGGTATCGGATTGATGTGGCATATGGATCTCTTCGATGCACAGCTGATCGCACAGAATGCCGTCGACGGCACCAATAACTTCGTGTTGTTGGCGGCGCCCTTTTTTATGCTGGCTGGCGAGTTTATGAATGCGGGCGGTCTCTCACGCCGTATTGTTCGCATGGCGCTGGCTTTAGTCGGTCATATTCCCGGCGGTCTCGGCTATGTCGCCGTCTTTGCCGCCATCCTGATGGCCAGTCTCTCCGGCTCGGCACTGGCTGATACCACCGCACTGGCGGCGATGCTGCTTCCCATGATGCGCGATGCGGGTTATAACCTCAATCGCTCTGCCGGCCTGATCTGTTGTGGTGGCGTGATCGCCCCGGTGATCCCGCCCAGCATCGCCCTAATCCTCTTCGGCGTCGCCGCGCAGGTATCTATCACCAAGCTATTCATCGGCGGTATCGTACCCGGTATCCTGATGGGGCTGAGCATCCTCATCGTCTGGGGGTGGATTGCGCGCAACGATCAACACGTTGCAACCTTCGCCAAACCTAGCAAGGCCGAGCTCTGCCAGATATTTCGCCAGGGATGCTGGGCGATGGTATTGCCTTTCATTATCTTATTCGGCTTGAAGTTCGGCCTATTTACTCCGACAGAAGCCGGGGTCGTCGCCGCGGCCTATGCGCTGTTTGTCGGCAGGTTTATCTACCACGAACTTAACTTCCACGATCTCTACCGACTCTTCCTTAATGCCGCCAAGATGACCGCCACCGTGATGTTCCTAGTCGGCGGGGCGATGGTCACCTCCTGGCTGATCACCGTTGCCGATCTGCCGGGAGAGTTACTCACCGTGCTCGAACCTTTCGTCGACCATCCCACCCTATTTCTACTGGTATTAGTGACGCTGCTATTCGTGATCGGCACCGCGATGGATCAGACGCCGATCATCCTGATTTTAGCGCCGGTGTTAATTCCTGTGGTGAAAGCCGTCGGTATCGATCCGGTCTATTTTGGCATCATCTTCGTCATGATAACCGCACTGGGACTGATCACTCCGCCTGTCGGCACCTCGCTCAACTCGGTATGCAGCGTCGGTAAACTCCAGATCGGGGCCGTAACCTTGGCCATGATGCCCTTCTTACTCGCCGAGTTTTCGGTGGTGATCCTGCTGATCATCTTCCCGCAAATCGTCACCGTACCGTTGGCCTGGATGGGCTAAGGCTTATCCGGTCATCGACTCCCTTAATGGCCCTCGTTCAAAGGTGCCATTACGGGAGATCATGGCGGCGCGCTATTCTGTGCCGCCTTTCCTCGCGGCTCATCACTCTTCACGGAGAAAGGCACCATGAAACCAAGCATTGTTCTCTATAACTCCCTGCCTACCGATCTGCAACAGCGCCTTACTGAGCACTTTACCGTGCATCGCTTCGCGGCTCTCACCGCTGACAATCGCCAGCAAGTAGAGGCCGCACTCCCCGATGCCATCGGCCTGATCGGTTCCGGCGCCGTCATCGATGCCACCCTATTAGCCCATGCGCCACGACTGCGCGCCATCTCGACCATCTCCGTCGGCATCGATCAGTTCGATGTCGACGACCTTTCTCAGCGCGGCATCGCTCTCATGCATACCCCCGATGTCCTAACTGAGACCACCGCCGATACGCTGTTTATGCTATTGATGATGACTGCCCGACGAGCTCTGGAACTGGCTGAATGGGTCAAGGCAGGCGCATGGCGGGACAGCATCGACGCCCGTCATTACGGCATCGACGTGCATCATAAAACCATCGGCATCGTCGGGATGGGGCGAATCGGTTATGCCTTAGCGCAACGCGCGCATGCTGGCTTTAACATGTCGGTATGCTACCACAGTCACCATGCACATCCCGCTGCAGAACGGGTATTCGCCGCCGAGCGCTGCTCGTTAGAAACCTTGCTTGCGCGCGCCGATTTCGTCTGCTTAACGCTTCCACTCACCGCTCAGAGTCAAGGTCTAATCAATGCGCAGCGACTCGCTCAGATGAAGCCTGACGCGATCCTAATCAATGGTGCCCGGGGAAAAATTGTCGATCAACACGCTCTGTTCCAAGCACTACAATCGGGCCGACTGCGCGCCGCCGGGTTGGATGTCTTCGATCCTGAACCGCTCCCCGTCGACGATCCGCTACTCCGGTTAGCCAATGTCGTTGCATTGCCGCATATCGGCTCGGCGACCCATGAGACACGCTATGCGATGGCGCGCTGCGCGGTAGAGAACCTGATCGCCGCACTGGCTGGCGATATCCGGCGCAACTGCGTGAATCACCATTCACTCCATCAATTCCTCCACGCCCCACGAGCGGAATAAGGTTTCCTTAAGCCTGGCCGATTACGCTGTGGTTAAACCCGGCGACAACCGCCGCGCATTAGCATTGGCGTCGGCGAGCGCTTCTCCCTATAGTTTAGCGTTCGTCCGCTCGCCCTAGGCGAGGTCGGGCTGCCGTCCTCCCTGTTCCGTTGTTGATTGAGTCTGTTTGCATGGAAGAGTTTAACCGCACCTTTTTTCTGTGGATCAACGCCACGCCGCACGCACCGCAAGCCTGGCTGATGTTCGCCCGCTTTATCGCCAAAGATGTGATCCTGGTGATTCCCCTGACCATCGTCGCCGGCTGGCTATGGGGCAATGCCGCGCGGCTGCCCGCCCGTCGGGTGATCATCAGCCAGGCGACGCTTACCCTGATCATCACCCTCCTGTTGGCCCAGATCATCGGCTGGCTACTGCCCCACCCGCGCCCCTTCGCCATTGGGCTGGGTCATCAGTTCCTCCCCCATGCGCCCGATAGCTCCTATCCCAGCGATCATGGCTGCGCCATCTTCAGCTTCGCGTTGGCGTTCCTGCTCTGGTCGCCGAGCAAGTGGCCCGGATTGGCGCTACTGCTCTGTGGCCTCGCCATCGCCTGGTCACGCGTCTACCTTGGCGTGCATTGGCCGCTGGATATGATCGGCGCCTTCCTGGTCTCCCTGGCCAGCTGTGGCCTGGTACAACTGCTCTGGCCATCTTATGGCAACGCGCTGGTAGCGGCGCTACAGCGCCTTTACCGTCGCCTGTTCGGCTACGCGATTCGACGCGGTTGGGTGCAAAACTAAGCGTGGAATAATCAGGTGTTACACGCGTGATGCGTGATGCGTGACAAATAAAAATGTCACGTAATCATCAAGAAACGGCGTATCATGTAGGGGAAGTAACACAGTATGCTTTTCCCTACGCGTCGTTTCCACGCACCTAGGGTGTATGCTGAAGTTGATGAAAGTCAGGTATGGCTGCGCAGGCCGAGGTGTCTTGCGTTGTATCAAACGGCGGCCCCCTCCCTCCAGGCTCGTCGACGCCATTCACGGAATCACACAGCGAGAGAGATTATGGAAGCCCGGCGTTACGATCGTATCAATCGCCTATCTCAGGCACTGAAACGTACTGATAAGCTGCACCTGAAAGATGCAGCCGAATTACTGAATGTCTCTGAAATGACCATCCGCCGCGATCTGGCGGCCCAGAACAGTGATGTGGTGTTGCTGGGCGGTTATGTCGTACTGGATCCCAAGATCCACCAGAGCGTGCGCTACTTTGTCAGCGATCAGCAGGAAAAACAGGTCAAAGAGAAACGCCACATCGGCGCCTTGGCGGCGAAGCAAGTGCAGCAAGACGATGTAGTCTTCTTCGATTGTGGGACGACGGTGCCCTTTATCATCGATGCCATCGATGAGCAGTTGCACTTTACCGGCGTCTGTTACTCGCTGAACACCTTTCTCGCCTTACAGAGCAAGCCCCACTGTCGAGTGATCCTGTGCGGAGGGATCTTTAACCCAGACAGCGCCATCTTTGTCGCTAGCGACGGCGCCAGCGAGTTAGACAACCTCTGCCCGACGCTCGCGTTCGTCTCCGCGGCTGGTATCTCGATTAAACAGGGAGCGACGTGCTACAACCTCGACGAGATCACCATGAAGCGCAAGGCTCTGCTATGCTCTCGGCGCACTATCTTGATCGCCGACGCCAGCAAATTTGGTGAGGTACGCAGCGCCTGGATCGCGCCCTTGGAGCAGTTTAGCGCCCTCATCTGCGATCAAGCGCCGCGTGCTGAATTAAAGAACTATCTTCAGACACACAAAGTACAATTATTATACTAGTCCTCACGGTGCTCACCCGCTTTATCGTTGCCGTCGTTATTAATTCTCTCGCTAGACATAACAACGGCAGCCTTATCCCCCGGTATAAAATCCCCGCAAGATTTTTCTCTCGTTAAAGTGTGAGCCACTATTCAGACTACAAAATTAATTATCATACATAATATGTAATATCAGGAATGGGCTCTTTTATTATTCGTAAATTATCTGGAACGATAACGGTTGCGTTATTTTTCAACGAATAGATGAATAATTAATCCGAATTGAAGAATCTTGACCTTTCCTTAAAAAGACTTTTAAAAACAATGCATTAAAAATGCAGCCTCGGCGTAACCTATAAGAGTTATTTCACTGTAATTCAATTAAATAGGGGAAAATGGTGCAGCAGAATATTCATCACATACTCTCTACATTTTTTTACTTAACTCGCTAATTATGTTAAGCGGCGCGATTTTATTTGTTAAGCCTTTGTTTGACTTTTGACCAAAAATCCGGCAAAAAACGGCAAAAAATAAATGAATATTGCATTTGCGAGCCTGATCACGGACGTTTAAACTGTAAATCTATATCTTTGCGCCCGAAAAATGCTGTAGCACACCAACAAGAAAAGTTGTTTTCTGAACGGATTCAATCGGTTCGCTGTTCTCAAGAAATAGCGAGCGATTACTGTTTGTGCTCTTTTCCGCTCAGCGGCTTTATTTTAACGGATTAAACTTTTTTCGTTTTTTCATTAGGAATTATTAACTCACTCAGTTCCCTGATTGAGCGTCTGTTTGCCCATGGGGTAAATAGGCCAATCAGAACACATGTGTTCAATTTGGAGACACTATGGACACCACTCAAACTGGTACTATTGCTTCTACCTCCGCCGCAAAGAGTGCCTGGCGTAAGTCAGACACCATGTGGATGCTGGGCCTGTATGGTACGGCGATCGGCGCGGGCGTTCTGTTCCTGCCGATCAACGCCGGCGTCGGCGGTCTGATCCCGCTGATCATCATGGCGATCCTGGCATTCCCGATGACGTTTTTTGCTCACCGTGGTCTGACCCGTTTCGTCCTGTCCGGTAAAAATCCGGGCGAAGACATCACGGAAGTAGTTGAAGAGCACTTTGGTATCGGCGCAGGTAAACTGATTACCCTGCTGTACTTCTTTGCCATCTACCCGATCTGCCTGGTCTATAGCGTCGCTATCACCAACACCGTGGAAAGCTTCATTACTCACCAGTTGGGTATGACGGCCCCGCCGCGTATCCTCCTGTCCCTGATCCTGATCCTGGGTCTGATGACCATCGTACGTTTCGGTGAGCATCTGATCGTGAAGGTCATGAGCATCCTGGTTTACCCGTTCGTCGCGGTACTGATGATGCTGGCTCTGTATCTGATCCCGAACTGGAACGGCGCCATCTTCGACAGCGCGGCCATCGCCAGCTCTGCCTCCGGTAGCGGCCTGTGGATGACCCTGTGGCTGGCTATCCCGGTCATGGTGTTCTCCTTCAACCACTCACCGATCATCTCCGCCTTCGCCGTGGCGAAGCGTGAAGAGTACGGTGACGAACTGGCCGAGAAGAAGTGTTCTCAGATCCTGAGCTACGCGCACATCATGATGGTTCTGACCGTGATGTTCTTCGTATTCAGCTGCGTCCTGAGCCTCTCTCCGGCGGATCTGGCCGAAGCCAAGGCACAGAACATCTCTATTCTGTCTTACCTGGCTAACCACTTTAATACGCCGGTCATCGCCTTCGCGGCGCCGATCATCGCCTTCGTGGCCATCACCAAGTCGTTCCTGGGTCACTACCTGGGTGCTCGTGAAGGCTTCAACGGTCTGGTCATCAAGTCACTGCGTGGCCGTGGCAAGAGCATCGAAATCGGCAAGCTGAATAAGATCACCGCGCTGTTCATGCTGATCACCACCTGGATCGTGGCGACGCTGAACCCGTCCATCCTGGGCATGATCGAAACCCTGGGCGGCCCGGTTATCGCGATGATTCTGTTCCTGATGCCGATGTATGCCATCAACAAAGTACCGGCCATGCGCAAGTACAGCGGCCACATCAGCAACGTATTCGTTGTCATCATGGGTCTGATTGCCATCTCCGCAATCCTGTACACCCTGTTCGGTTAATTCAGCTCGACAACTCGACCGGCGTGTCTTCGCGCCGGTCGTTTTTTTCGCTTGGCAACCGCTTTAATTCCCAGCCTTGATGAATCATTGGAGGCGATATGATTAGTGTTTTTGATATCTATAAGATCGGCATTGGCCCATCCAGCTCCCACACTGTCGGGCCGATGAAGGCCGGTAAACAATTTTGCGACGACCTGATCGAAAAGGGTCTACTGAACGACGTCACCCGCGTCGTTGTTGACGTTTATGGCTCCCTGTCGCTGACCGGCAAGGGGCACCACACCGACCTGGCCATTATCATGGGCCTCGCCGGCAACCTGCCGGATAGCGTCGATATCGACAGCATTCCTGGCTTTATCAAGGATGTGGAGACCCGTGGTCGTCTGCTGATGGCGAACGGTCGCCACGAAGTGGCGTTCCCGCTGGAAACCAGCATGAACTTCCACGAGGATAACCTCTCCCTGCACGAGAACGGCATGCGCATCACCGCGCTGGCCGGCGATCAGGCGATCTACAGCAAGACCTACTACTCCATCGGCGGCGGCTTCATCGTCGACGAGGAGCACTTCGGTCAGCAGGGCAGCCAGCAGGTTTCCGTCCCCTACCCTTACGCCAGCGCCGCCGATCTACAGCGTCTGTGCAAGGAGTCCGGCCTCTCGCTCTCCGGCCTGGTGATGCAAAATGAGCTAGCGTTGCACAGCAAAGAAGAGATCGACGCGCATTTCGCCCGAGTCTGGGACGTCATGCGTACCGGTATCGAGCGTGGGATGAACACCGAAGGCGTATTGCCGGGGCCGCTGCGCGTGCCGCGTCGCGCTTCCGCGTTGCGCCGCATGCTGGTCACCAACGACAAGATCAGCATCGATCCGATGGCGGTGGTCGATTGGATCAACATGTTCGCCTTCGCAGTCAACGAAGAGAACGCCGCTGGCGGCCGTGTCGTCACGGCGCCGACCAACGGCGCCTGCGGGATCATTCCGGCGGTCTTGGCCTACTACGACAAGTTTATCCGTGAAGTTAACGCCAACTCCTATACCCGCTACTTCCTGGCCTCTGGGGTCATCGGTACGCTGTATAAGATGAATGCCTCCATCTCTGGCGCCGAAGTGGGCTGCCAGGGTGAAGTCGGCGTCGCCTGCTCCATGGCGGCGGCCGGTCTGGCCGAACTGCTGGGCGGTAGCCCGGCACAGGTCTGCATGGCGGCAGAGATCGCGATGGAACATAACCTGGGTCTGACCTGTGACCCGGTGGCGGGCCAGGTTCAGGTGCCGTGCATCGAACGTAACGCCATCGCCGCCGTCAAGGCCGTGAACGCGGCGCGTATGGCCCTGCGTCGTACCAGCGAACCGCGCGTCTGCCTGGATAAGGTCATTGAGACCATGTACGAAACCGGTAAGGACATGAACGCCAAGTACCGCGAAACCTCGCGCGGTGGCCTGGCGCTGAAGGTGCTCTCCTGCGGCTAAGGTTGCGCTAAACATAAAATGCCCGGCATTGGCCGGGCATTTTTTTGCAGGCATTCGGCGCGACAGGCGTATTTAGCCGAACCAGCCGCCGAACAGGCTATGCAGCTTCAGCATAATAAAGTCGATGATGCGGCCAAAGAAGCCCGCCTCCGGCACCGCCTCCAACACCACCAGCGGACGCTGCTCGATGCTCTTGCCATTGAGCTGGAAGTCGATGGTGCCGACCACCTGCCCCTTCTTCAGCGGCGCCTCCAGCGTCGGCTGGGTTAGGGTATAGCTGGCCTTGAGATCCTTCATCTGCCCGCGCGGGATGGTGACCGCCGCGCTCTTATCGACCCCGAGTGCGACCTCGCTGCGCTCGCCGTACCATACCTTCTGGGTGGTGAACGGTTGGCCGATCTTGATTGGCGTCACGGTTTCATAGAAGCGGAAGCCCCAGGTCAGCAGTTTCTTGCTCTCTTCAAAACGCACCCGATCGCTCGGCGCGCCAAGCACCACCGAGATTAAGCGCATCGGGCCGTCGGTGGCCGAGGCCACCAGGTTATGCCCGGCGCCATTGGTAAAGCCGGTCTTTACGCCATCGACGTTCAGGCTCGTGTCCCACAACAGACGGTTGCGGTTAGTCTGGCGGATGTTGTTGAAGGTAAATTCCTTCTCTTTATTCAGCTGGTACTCATCCGGCACATCGGCGATCAGATGCTGGCTGATCAGCGCCATGTCACGCGCCGAGCTGTACTGCCCTGCGGAGTCCAGACCATGGACGGTGCGGAAGTGGGTGTTCTTCAGCCCCCAGGACGCCACATACTTGTTCATCAGGTTGACGAAGGCGTCCTGACTGCCAGCCACATGATCCGCCAACGCGATACTGGCGTCGTTACCCGATTGGATCACCACGCCACGGTTCAACTCCGATACCGGCACGCGATCGCCTGGCTTGAGAAACATCAACGAGGAGCCACGCAGCACCGGGTTACCTGTCGCCCAGGCATCCTTACCGACCACCACCATGTCACCGGGGGCGATCTTACCGGACTTCAACGCCTGACCGATGACGTAGCTGGCCATGATCTTGGTCAGGCTGGCCGGGTCGAGACGCTGATCGGCATTGCCCTCCGTCAGCACGCGGCCACTATCATAATCCAATAGAATATAAGCCTTGGCGTTGATCTGCGGTGGCGCCGGTTCGGCGGCAAGTAACGGTAAGGCAACCAAGGTCAGCCCCGCCCCCAGCGTGAGCCGGCGGAGAAAGAGAGTAAGCGCACGATTCTTCATGATAAGACCAATGTGTCCATTCAAATGATCAAACAACGCGTCATTGCCCGCAGCAATGCGCCTGGAATAGCGTTGGCAGCGACACCGTATCGTGGGGGAGGGACTCCGCCCGCCACCACCCGGCGGACAATCCTGCCGAGAAAGCATGACTTAATTTTATGACATTTCACGCCGTTATAGCGCCCCTAACAGGATTTTTTCCATGTAAAGACACTTCTTGACGCGCGATTGTGGGCGGGGGCACATTTTTCTCGGTTATCCATTCGCACCGAGGAGCGCGCCGCCGCTCTCCGCCAAACGCCGCGCGCCCCATCCCGCCGCAATGAACACTATGCCGTAACGGTCATTCCTCCCCATATGGGCACCATCGGATGAGCGATTCGGCACAATCTCAGAGCGTTTCGGCACAACATCCCCCCGCCGGCTCGGGTAGGCTATCGTCATCATCACAGAGGAGCTATCCCATGACTAAGACCACCGTTTCCCTGGCAGCCCTGGCGCTGCTCTCACTGCCGGTACACGCCCAAGACTTCACCCTGAGCAGCCCAGATATGCAGCCAGGCCAACAGATGAGCAATCAGCAGGTGTTCGCCGGTTTCGGCTGCCAAGGCGGCAACCGCTCCCCGGCGCTGAGCTGGTCCGGCGCCCCACAAGGGACCAAGAGCTTCGCCATCACCGCCTATGATCCCGACGCACCGACCGGCAGCGGCTGGTGGCACTGGACCGTCGTCAATATTCCGGCCACCGTGCATCATCTGCCGGCCGGGGCCGGAGCACAGGACAGCACCACCCTCCCCGCCGGCGCGGTTCAGGGACGCAACGACTTTGGCTATGCCGGTTTCGGCGGCGTCTGCCCGCCTGCGGGAGACAAACCGCACCGCTACCAGTTCACCGTGTGGGCGCTGAAAACCGATAAACTGCCGATCGATAATGCTTCCAGCGGTGCCTTGGTTGGTTTTATGCTGAACGCCAACAAACTGGCGACCGCCCAACTGGTGCCGGTATACGGTCACTAAAATCCGGAGAGCGCGCGACATGCCACAGCCCGTCATCCCTGTTCCGACGCTGCAAGAGATCAGCGCCCGCCAGAGCCATCAACTGCGGCGCGTCACCCTGTTCAGCCCGGCCCTCTGCCTGATACGCCAAGGCAGCAAGACCATTCAGTGGGGAGAGCGTTGCGAGGTTGCCGGGGAGGCATCGTTGGTGCTGTTCCCGGCGGGCAGCGAGGTGTGCATGGCAAACCAGCCGGGGGGCGGCTACTATCGCGCCGAGATGCTCTACCTACCGGCGGCGCTGTTGCAGCAGTTTCGCCGCCGTTATCCTCAGCCGACGCCCCCCGAAGGGGCGTTCCGCTCCTGCTGCCTGGCGATGACGCCGACGCTGACGCTACTGTGGCAGCAACTGTTACAGGGATTACGTCTGCCGCTGGCGCCCACGCTGCTCAATCATCTGGCCGAAGGGCTACTGTTGGCGCTCCAACCGAGCGGCCATAGCGCGCTGCTGCTGCATGAGCGCCACGACCGCCTGACAGAGCAGATCCAGCAGTTGTTACTGCTCGACCCGGCCCATGCCTGGCAGGCCGGGGAGGTCGCCCAACGCCTGCATATGGCCGAATCGACCCTGCGCCGCCGCCTGAGCGCCGAAGGCAAAAGCTTTCGCGATATTCTCGATGAGGTACGCCTTGGTCAGGCGTTGCTGGCGATCCAGTCGGGCAACGCCCCGATCGGCGATATCGCCGGCCAGAGCGGCTACGCCAGCCCATCACGTTTCACCGCCCGCTTCGTGCGCCGCTACGGCCTGACCCCCAGCGCCCTACGCCAAGCGTTGCGCCAGCCCGACGCCCCTCAGGCTGGCTCGGCGCTCGTCTAATTCCCTCTGCGGCGGACACGGGAGAAATAGCGGTACAAATTCAGCGCAGGGCGCTGTAAAATCCCTGCCCTATCATAACCAGACACGATGAATTTTTACGCTATGAGCAATCAATCCCGCCAGCCGAAGATCGGCTTTATCTCACTCGGCTGCCCAAAGAACCTGGTCGACTCCGAGCGCATCCTGACGGAACTGCGCACCGAAGGCTATCTGGTGGTGCCGACCTATGAAGACGCCGATCTGGTGATCGTCAACACCTGCGGCTTCATCGACAGCGCGGTGCAGGAGTCGCTGGAAGCCATCGGCGAGGCGTTGAATGAAAACGGGAAAGTCATCGTGACGGGTTGCCTGGGTGCCAAGGAGAATCAGATCCGTGAGGTGCATCCCAAGGTGCTGGAGATCTCTGGGCCGCACAGCTATGAACAGGTGCTGCATCACGTACACAAATATGTCGCCAAGCCGCAGCACAACCCCTTTACCAGCCTGGTGCCGGAGCAGGGCGTCAAGCTGACGCCGAAGCACTTCGCCTACCTGAAGATCTCCGAAGGGTGTAACCACCGCTGCGCATTCTGCATCATCCCCTCTCTGCGTGGCGATCTGGAGAGCCGCCCGATCGGCGCCGTGTTGGACGAGGCCAAACGCCTGGCCGATTCTGGCGTCAAAGAGTTGCTGGTGATCTCGCAAGATACCTCCGCCTACGGCGCCGACATTCAACAGCGTACCGGCTTCTGGAACGGCCAGCCGGTTAAGACCAGCATGCTAAGCCTGTGCGAACAGCTGGCGACGCTGGGCGTTTGGGTGCGTCTGCACTACGTCTACCCCTATCCGCACGTGGATGATGTCATTCCGCTGATGGCGGCGGGTAAACTGCTCCCTTATCTGGATATCCCGCTGCAACACGCCAGCCCGCGCATCCTCAAGCTGATGAAGCGCCCGGGCGCCGTCGAGCGCACCCTGGAGCGCATTAAGCGCTGGCGCGAAATCTGCCCGCAACTGACGCTGCGTTCCACCTTTATCGTCGGCTTCCCCGGCGAGACGGAGGAGGACTTCCAGATGCTGTTAGACTTCCTGCGTGAGGCGCGTCTGGACCGCGTCGGCTGCTTCCAGTACAGCCCGGTCGAAGGCGCGGCGGCCAACGCCCTGCCCGATCAGGTTGCGGATGAAGTCAAGCAGGCGCGTTATGATCGCTTTATGCAATTGCAGCAGCAGATCTCCGCCGAGCGACTGCAAGAGAAGGTAGGGCTGACCCTGCCGGTGATCATCGACGAGGTGGATGAGGAAGGTGCCATCGGGCGCAGCATGGCCGATGCACCGGAGATCGACGGCGTGGTCTATCTGAATGGCGAGCGCAACGTTAAAGCGGGCGATATCGTCAACGTCACCATCGAAAATGTCGATGAGTATGACATGTGGGGCTCTCTGGCCTAATACTTATGGCGCACCGTGCCTGCGGTGCGCCATAACGATCCCATAAATTCATCGTTCTTCTCCTCATCGCCCCTGCTGCCCTGGCATGGGTTAGCTACTTTGTATAAAACAGCCATCTTGCAGATAAAGATAATAAAAATATCATTTTACGCCATTTATCTCCCCATCACTCGGCATAAAACGATGCGCTTTTTTACTCGCTGAGACAAAAAAACACCAACAGAAAAAACAACGCCGCCATCATGGGCGGCGGCGTCTCACACCTTATTCATAGGGCATCACGTTAGGATCAGAGTAACGATAGACAAATCCCAGCTCATGATGAATGCGCGAGCCATCTACCGACTTACCCGCCGCGTCCCCCTCCTCCGCCGTGCGGAACTGCGGCGGCGTCAAGCCGAGGGAGCGGGCCAATGACGGGTAAAACTGCTGACGCGCCGGATGATGCGGTGCGCACAGGTTATAGATATGCCCCCCCTGCGGCTGTTCGAGCAGCAGTTGGATCGCCGCGATCGCATCGTCCCGATGCAACAGATTAACCCCGGCGTTACCGCCCGGTAGATCGGTTTTCCCCGCCAGGAAGCGCCCCGGATGACGCCCCTCCCCCACTAACCCGGCGAGACGCAACACGTCGACCGAGGTATGGGGCAGATCGTGTAGCCAGCGCTCCAGATCGGCCAGTGCCTGGCCGGCCTGACTCGTGGGATGCAGGGGCGTATCCTCATTCACCTCACCCGCCACATCGCCATACACCGAGGTCGAGCTAAGGAAAATGATACGCGCTACCCCATAGCCCAACGCGCTATCCACCAGTTGACGCACCGCCTGACGATAGGCGATACCGCCATCGTTACCACAATTGGCCGGCAAGGTGATCACCAAGGCATCGACGCGTAACAACTGCGCCAAATCCTCCTCGTCGCACTCCAGTTGCGGTGCCAGCAGCAATGGATAACACTCCACGCCGCTCAAGCGCGCCGCCTCGACCCCATCCGGCGTGGTCTTACTGCCCACCACCTGATAACCGCGCGCCAATAGCGATAACGCCAGCGGCATGCCTAACCAACCTAACCCTACGATAGCCACTCGCTTCATTGCCCTCTCCTCATCTCGGCCCCGCCGCGTCTCGTCGTCGGCATATTCTCCGTTAAGGCTACGCTGCCCGCGACGGTTAGACAATTGTTACTCGCGACAACGCAGGTGACACGCAGCCTCGGCACCTCCCCTGATGGTGGGCGGGCAGCGCGTCATTGACCGCTGAACAAAAAAGCGCTTGCCAGGCATGACCGAATTGGTTTAGGTTAAAAATCACTGAGCGCATACTGCGCAGCATCGTCAAGGCGATGCATTATTGATTACGGGCATCACCCAGAAATACGGACACCATCATGCTGACTCGCGTACTGTTTAACCACCACCATCATCATCACCCTGACTAGTTCTTTCAGGCGGATGAGTGCTGGAAGACGGTCAACGGATCTTCCAGTGGCGACAGACGCAAGATGTGAAAAAGCCCTCGGAAGATCTTCTTCCGAGGGCTTTTTTGTTGTTCATCATTCACAGGCACCGGCCACACGGGCCGGCAAGTAAGGGGTAACATCATGTTGGACAAGACACGTTTACGCATCGCCATGCAGAAATCTGGCCGTCTGAGCGAAGACTCTCAGGCACTCCTGGCCCGCTGCGGGATCAAAATCAACCTGCATCAACCACGCCTGATCGCCTTCGCCGAGAACATGCCTATCGATATTCTGCGGGTGCGTGACGATGATATCCCCGGCCTGGTGATGGATGGCGTGGTCGATCTGGGCATCATCGGAGAAAACGTGCTGGAGGAGGAGTTACTCTCTCGTCGCGCCCAGGGTGAGGATCCGCGTTACAGCTTACTGCGCCGCCTCGACTTCGGCGCCTGCCGCCTGTCGCTGGCGATGCCGCTCGATGCCCCTTACGACGGTGTCCGTTGCCTGCAAGACTGCCGCATCGCCACCTCCTACCCACACCTGCTCAAACGCTATCTCGACGAGCAAGGCGTCGCTTTCAAATCCTGCCTGCTCAACGGCTCGGTCGAGGTGGCTCCGCGCGCCGGTCTGGCCGACGCCATCTGCGACCTGGTCTCTACCGGCGCCACGCTGGAGGCCAACGGCCTGCGTGAGGTCGAGGTGATCTACCGCTCGAAGGCCTGCCTGATCCAGCGTGATGGGGAGATGGCGCCCGCCAAGCAGGCGCTGATCGAACGCCTGTTGACTCGCATCCAAGGAGTGATCCAGGCGCGGGAGTCGAAGTACATCATGCTGCACGCCCCGAGCGATCGCCTGGATCAGATCATGGCGCTGTTGCCGGGTGCCGAACGCCCGACCCTGCTACCGCTGGCGGGCGACCAGAAGCGTGTCGCCATGCACATGGTCAGCAGCGAGACGCTGTTCTGGGAAACGATGGAACAGCTCAAAGCCCTGGGTGCCAGCTCGATTCTGGTGTTGCCGATCGAAAAGATGATGGAGTGAGACCATGAGCCGCTTTGCTACCCTGATCGAATGGAATGCCTGTAGCCCCGAACAACAGCAGGCCCTGTTACAACGTCCGGCCATCGACAACGCCGCCGAGATCGGCGCCAGCGTCACGGCGATCCTCGAGGAAGTGCGCCAAGATGGTGACGCCGCCCTGCGCCGCCTCAGCCAACGGTTCGACCGCGTTGCGCCCGAACAATTGTGCGTGACGCCACAGGCGCGCGACGCCGCCGCAGACGCCCTGCCGGAAACGCTGAAACGCGCCATGCGTCAAGCGGCGGACAATATCGCCCGTTTCCACCGCGCCCAACTGCCCCGCGACATCGAGGTTGAGACCCAGCCGGGGGTGATCTGCCGTCAGATCACCCGCCCCTTGGATACCATCGGCCTGTATATCCCCGGCGGCAGCGCCCCGCTGCTCTCCACGGTGCTGATGCTGGGTATCCCGGCGCGCGTCGCCGCCTGCCGCCGGGTGATCCTCTGTTCGCCGCCACCCATCGATCCGGCGATCCTCTATGCCGCCAGCCTGTGCGGCATCAACGAGATCTTCCAGGTCGGCGGTGCCCAGGCGATCGCCGCCATGGCTTACGGCAGCGAGTCGATTCCACGCGTCGACAAGATCTTCGGCCCGGGGAACGCCTACGTCACCGAGGCCAAGCGCCAGGTCAGCCAGCAGGTACAGGGCCCCGCCATCGACATGCCGGCCGGTCCCTCCGAGGTCTTGGTGATCGCCGATGAGTACGCCAATCCGGCCTTTATCGCCGCCGATCTGCTCTCTCAGGCAGAGCACGGCCCCGACTCGCAGGTGATCCTACTGACGCCGGATACCGGGTTAGCGCAGCAGGTCGCCGAGCAAGTCGAGGCACAGTTGGCGCGCTTGCCGCGTGCGGCCATCGCGCGCCAAGCCCTGGCGCAGAGCCGACTGATCGTGACCGACTCGCTGGCCGACTGCGTGGCGATCAGCAATCGCTACGGGCCAGAGCACTTGATCATCCAGACGCGCGACGCCGCCGCCTGGGTCGATGGCATCACCAGCGCCGGCTCGGTATTCCTCGGCGACTGGTCGCCGGAGTCGGTCGGCGATTACGCCTCGGGCACCAACCATGTGCTGCCGACCTATGGCTACACCGCCACCCACTCCAGCCTGGGCGTGGCCGATTTCCAGAAACGCATGACCGTGCAACAACTCAGCCCCGCCGGCCTGCTGGCGCTGGCGCCGACGGTCGAAGTCATGGCGCAGGCCGAACGCCTCGACGCCCACAGCAACGCCGTCAGCCTACGGGTTGCCGCCATTAGGGAGAGCCAAGCATGAAACCGATCAGCGCACTGGCGCGCCAGACTATTCAGCGCCTGACCCCTTATCAATCCGCGCGTCGCCTCGGCGGCCAGGGTGACGTCTGGCTCAACGCCAACGAATACCCGCAGCCGGTCAGCTACCCGCTGCGTAGCTCCGCCTTTAACCGTTACCCCGAGTGTCAGCCCGCCGAGCTGGTCGCGCATTATGCCGACTACGCCGGTGTGACACCCCAGCAGGTGTTGGTCAGCCGGGGCGCCGACGAGGGGATTGAGCTGCTGATCCGTACCTTCTGCGAGCCGGGGTGCGATGCGATGCTCTACTGCCCGCCTACCTACGGCATGTATGCCGTCAGCGCCGAGACCTGTGACGTCGAGCGGCGCTGTGTGCCACTGGATGCCGACTGGCAGCTGGATCTCCCCGCCATCGCAGCCGCCCTCGAAGGCGTCAAACTGGTGTTTGTCTGTAGCCCCAATAACCCAACGGGCAACCTGCTCGACCCCGACGCGCTGCGTCATCTGCTGGCGCTAACCGCCGGGCGAGCGCTGGTGGTGGTGGACGAGGCTTACATCGAGTTCGCCCCCGAGGCCAGCGTCGTCTCTTGGCTCGCCGACTATCCCCATCTGGTGGTGTTACGCACCCTCTCGAAGGCCTTCGCCCTGGCCGGACTGCGTTGTGGCTTTACCCTCGCCAGCAGCGAAATCATCGCCCTCTTGCAGAAGGTGATCGCTCCCTATCCCCTGCCATCGCCGGTGGCCGACATCGCCGCGCAGGCGACCACGCCCGCCGGGATCGCCGCCATGCGTGAGCGGGTGGCCTACATCGTCGCGCAGCGTCAGGCGCTGATCGCACAGTTACTGCGCTGCGACTGTATTCAGGAGGTCTATCCTTCTCAGGGGAATTACCTTATTTTCCGCAGCGACCAAGCCGCCCAGATTTTCCAGACCCTGTGGCAACAGGGCATCATTCTGCGCGATCAGAGCCGCCAGCCGGCGTTAGCCAACTGCCTACGTATCACCATCGGCAGCGACGCCGAACATCAGCGGGTGCTCACGGTGCTGCGTCGTTATAGCCAGGAGGGGAAGTAACCATGGAAAAGTATCTCTTTATCGATCGCGACGGCACCCTGATCGTCGAACCGCCGCAGGACTTTCAGGTCGACCGACTGGATAAGCTGGCGCTGATGCCCGGCGTCATCCCGGCGCTGCTGCGTCTGCAACAGGCTGGTTACCGCCTGGTGATGGTCAGCAACCAGGATGGTTTGGGCAGCGAACGCTTCCCGCAGGCGGACTTCGACGCGCCGCACGATCTGATGATGCAGATCTTCACCTCACAGGGCATCGTCTTCGATCAGGTGCTGATCTGCCCGCATCTGCCGCAAGCCGGGTGCGCCTGCCGTAAGCCGGCCACCGGGCTGGTCGACGCCTATCTGCAACCCGGCATCCTCGATAGCCAGGCCTCATGGGTGATCGGCGATCGCGACAGTGACCTGCAACTGGCACATAACATGGGGATCAACGGCCTACGTTACGCCGCCGACCCACAGGAGGGCACTAGCCTCGACTGGCCGCAGATCGCCGAGCGCCTGACCCGCCGCGATCGCCATGCTCGGGTCGAGCGCGTCACCCGCGAGACGGCGATCGTCGCCGAGGTGTGGCTGGATCGTCAGGGCGATAACCATATCCGTACCGGTATCGGCTTCTTCGATCACATGCTGGATCAGATCGCCACCCACGGCGGTCTACGTCTGCGCCTCGAGGCGCAGGGTGATCTGCACATCGACGATCACCACACGGTAGAAGATTGCGGCCTGGCATTGGGTGAGGCGTTACGTGTCGCCTTAGGCGACAAGCGCGGCATCGCCCGTTTCGGTTTCGTCCTGCCGATGGATGAGTGTCTGGCGCGCTGTGCGCTGGATATCTCCGGACGCCCCTACCTCTCCTTCAAGGCGGAGTTCAGCCATCAGCGTGTCGGTGATCTCAGCACCGAGATGGTGGAGCACTTCTTCCAATCGCTCGCCTACGCGATGGGGGTCACGCTGCACCTGAAGACCAAGGGTAAGAACGACCATCACCGCGTCGAGAGCCTCTTCAAGGCCTTCGGCCGTACCCTGCGCCAAGCCATCCGCATCGAGGATGATCGCTTACCCAGCTCGAAAGGAGTGCTGTGATGGGCGAAAAATGTAACGTGGTGATCCTGGATACCGGCTGCGCCAACCTGGCCTCGGTCGCGTATGCCCTGCGTCGCCTGGGCTATGACCCGCAGGTGAGTCGCGATCCACGCCGGGTGCTGGCGGCGGACAAGCTGCTGCTGCCCGGCGTCGGTAGCGCCCAAGCGGCCATGGCCCAACTGCGCCAGCGCGATCTGGTCGAGTTGATCCGCGCCTGTACCCAGCCGGTGCTCGGCATCTGCCTCGGCATGCAGTTGCTGGCCAGCCGCAGCGCCGAGGGCGACGTCCCCTGCCTCGGGCTGATCGATACGGCGGTGGCGCAGATGACCAATACCGGCCTGCCGCTGCCGCACACCGGTTGGAATCAGGTCAGCTCGCGCGCCGGCAATCCGCTGTTCCGCGCGATTCCCGACGGCAGCTACTTCTACTTCGTCCATAGCTACGCCTACCCACTGTGCGCCAACACGCTGGCGCAGTGCGACTACGGCTATACCTTCAGCGCAGCGGTGCAGCGCGACAACTTCTATGGCGTACAGTTTCACCCCGAGCGCTCCGGTCAGGCTGGCGCGCGCCTGTTGAAAAACTTTCTGGAGATGCCGTCATGATCATTCCGGCGTTGGACTTTATCGATGGCAACGTGGTGCGCCTGCATCAAGGGGACTATGGCCGCCAGCGTGACTATACGGGGGATGCCCTGACCCGCTTGCTGGCCTACCAGGCACAAGGGGCTCAGGCGCTGCACCTGGTCGACCTGAGCGGCGCGCGCGATCCGGCACAGCGTCAGCTAGCGATGCTGACACGCCTATTACAGGCGCTGCACGTGCCGGTCCAGGTCGGTGGCGGTGTGCGCAGCGCCGATGATGTGGCGGCACTGCTCGATGCCGGCGCCGCCCGGGTGGTGATTGGCTCGACGGCGGTGCGTCAGCCCGACGAGGTGGCCCGCTGGTTTGCCCGCTTCGGCGCCGAGCGGCTGGTGCTGGCGCTGGATGTCCGCATCGGCGTGGACGGCGAGAAACGGGTGGCCGTCAGCGGTTGGCAGGAGGACTCCGGCGTTACCCTGGAGCAGATGGTCGATCGTTTCCTACCACTGGGACTGCAACACGTGTTATGTACCGACATCGCCTGCGACGGCACGCTACAAGGCGCCAACGTGGCGCTCTATCGCCAGATCTGCACGCGTTACCCGCAGGTGGCGTTCCAATCCTCCGGCGGCATCGGCGGATTAGCCGACATCGCCGCGCTACGCGGTAGCGGCGTACAGGGGGTGATCGTCGGGCGGGCGTTGCTGGAAGGAAAAATGAGTGTCGAGGAGGCTATCGCATGCTGGCAAAACGCATAATTCCCTGCCTAGACGTACGCGACGGCCAGGTCGTTAAGGGCGTTCAGTTCCGTAATCACGAGATCATCGGCGACATCGTACCGCTGGCGCAGCGCTACGCCGCCGAGGGGGCCGATGAGCTGGTGTTCTATGACATCACCGCCTCCGCCGATGGGCGCACGGTCGATAAGCGTTGGGTCGCCCGCGTCGCCGAGGTGATCGATATCCCCTTCTGCGTCGCCGGCGGCATCCGCAGCGTCGAGGAGGCCGGGCAGATCTTGAGTTATGGGGCCGATAAGATCTCCATCAACTCACCGGCCCTGGCCGATCCGACGCTGATCTCGCGTCTGGCGGATCGCTTTGGGGTACAGTGTGTGGTGGTGGGCATCGATACCTGGCACGACACCACCAGCGACAACTATCAGGTCTACCAATTTACCGGCGACGAGACGCGAACCCGCGCCACCACCTGGCAGACCGAGGCCTGGGTGCAGGAGGTACAACGCCGGGGTGCCGGCGAGATCGTCCTCAACATGATGAATCAGGATGGGGTACGCAACGGCTACGATCTACGTCAGTTGGCACAGATGCGTGCCGTCTGTCAGGTGCCACTGATCGCCTCCGGCGGCGCGGGTACGGCGCAACATTTCCTAGAAGCCTTCAACCAGGCCGATGTCGACGGCGCCCTGGCCGCCTCGGTATTTCATAAACAGATTATTCAAATCGGTGAACTCAAGCGCTATCTGGCGCTCAACGGTGTGGAGATTCGACTGTGTTGACTCAAGGTTTTCTTTCGCAACAACAAAAAGAGCGGCTGGATTGGAATAAGGTCGAGGGAATGATGCCGGCCATCGTGCAGCATGCCGCCTCCGGCCAAGTGCTGATGCTGGGCTACATGACGCCGGAGGCGTTGGAACAGACCGAGCGCAGCGGCAAGGTCACCTTCTATTCGCGCAGCAAGCAGCGCCTGTGGACCAAGGGGGAAACCTCCGGCCATGTGCTGAATGTGGTCAGCATCACGCCGGACTGCGATCGCGATACGTTACTGGTGCTGGCCGAGCCGCAGGGACCGACCTGCCACCTCGGCACGGACAGCTGTTTCGACCCCGCCACCCCGCAATGGCTCTTCCTCTATCAGTTAGAGCAGTTGCTGGCGGCGCGTAAGCACGCCGATCCGCAAAGTTCCTACACCGCGCGCCTCTACGCCAGCGGCACCAAACGCATCGCCCAGAAGGTCGGTGAAGAGGGCGTCGAGACGGCGCTGGCCGCCACCGTGCAGGACCGCGACGAGCTGGTCAACGAGGCCTCCGATCTGGTCTACCATCTGCTGGTGCTGCTTCAGGATCAGCGTCTATCGCTAGGTGACGTCATCGACTGCCTATCTCAGCGCCACGCCCGCCGCCCTTAATCTCACCCGACGCCGCTACGGCGGCGTCCTTTCCCTCCCCGCTGGCGTCTCCTCCCCTGAGGTAATAGGGGTGTGAACGTGCTGTATCCGTGGGTTAATGACCGATACAAAAAGCGTCTGCCCGCTCACGAAACCCACCTTTCGACCGCAATTCAACAGAGTAGATAGCACTAATCGTAATATGATTAATTAGGAAAAAGTGTAACGCCGACGTGTTACACGCGGCGTGTCATGGCAAGTGTTACTCCCCTCTCATAATAATAAGGTCCATTCTATGAGCAATCGTTATCCCGCCTCTGGGCGACATCGGCGTTGGCCGTGGTTACTGCTGCTGGGCGTGATCCTCGGCATCATCCTGGTCGCCGCCAGCTTCACCGTGCTACATAAGACCAGTAGCACCGAGTTC